>CAYYNA010000361.1:0-2539 GCA_964472815.1 uncultured Roseivirgaceae bacterium | reverse complement strand
GCAATACTTTCAGTAGCTCCTTTACCGATCAAACCGATACCAAGACCTGCTCCAAGTACTGCTAATCCTGCTCCAATTGCTCCCATAACATTTATTTATTAATAGTTAAAAAATCCAAATTTTAGTGATGCGCTTCCTCCACTGCCTGTCCAAAATACAATGCTGAAAGCAAGGTAAAGACATAAGCCTGTAGAATAGCCACAAACAATTCTAAGAGGTTCATTGCTGTTGCAAACGTCGCACCTACAATACCAATCCCAACACTCTTGAATATGAACGCCAGACTTAGAATACTTAAGATCAAGATGTGCCCAGCAGTGATATTCGCAAAAAGTCGAACCATCAAAGAAAATGGCTTAGTGAAAATACTAATGATCTCCACCGGCCATAAAATCAAATACAATAATATCTTTCCAGCCCACGGCATGGATTTACCCAATGGATCTACGATGTGTAGCCAGTAGGTTTGTCTTCCAGAAAAGAGCGTAATCAGCAAAGTGATCACTGCAAGAGTCAACGTTACAGCAATGTTGCCGGTCATGTTTGCAGCACCAGGAAGCAAGCCAAGTAGGTTACCAAACCAGATAAAGAAGAAAACGGTCAAGAGGTAAGGCATAAACCTTTCGTACTTTTTCTCACCAATGTTTGCTTTTGCAATATCGTCTCGAATGAATATGATCATTGGTTCGAAGAATGATTGAATTCCTTTTGGCGCTCTTCCAGCGTTTTTCTTGTACCCTCTTGCAACTGCACTAAAAATGAGAATTAGTATTAGTGCATCTATAAAGAGGAAAAGCACATTCTTAGTGATGGAAATATCAAAAACGTGAGCGCCACCTTCTAAAGTAATATGCTCGTGATGCATCTCATATCCATTGTAGGGCACTAACTCATGGTGCTCATCGTAAAAGTTGGACGAGGAAAAGACATCAAGACCTTTTTCCGAAGAATACACGATTACTGGAAGGTGTACTGTTAAGCCATGATAGATCTCCCATGAATGGGCATCTGCGATATGGTGGTTAATCATTTCTCCGGGATTGAAGGTCTCCTCTCCACTGCCCTCTTTTTCGCCACCTCCGCCAAAACCAAACGACGGGGTAATCACTGCGATAATTGCCAAAAAAAGACTGATTCTCAGTAAGTTAGAATTCCTCAACCTGAAGCGATTTTCCATTGAATATTTGTTCTCTCCTCAATTTCGCCGCAAGTTAGTCAAAGCCACACCTATTTCAAAGATCATGTATACCAAATAGATGAGGATAAATTGGATCACTAAATTCATAGGATCGGCATACTGATAAATGGTCACCAAAATGAATGCAGCTGATGACAAAAACCTGATCACAATTTTGATTAGTGATGATTGAACTTTCCACTCTTCGGGAATCAAAACGTCGATTCGCAAAAGCGCAAAGGTTTGGATAGCAAAAAAAAGCACAATGACCAAATAGGCCTCATGCAAGTATTCAGCAATCAACTGAAGCTGGGTTGCTGCCAACAAAACTGCTGTGATTAGAAACAAAGAAATCCATCTATTCATTTACTGAATTTTACTAACAGCCAGATAGTAAATCCCATTGAGAGAAATGTCCCGCTTATGATGAAAGTAGGCGATGTGACTAAGGCTTTGTCGAGGTAGTATCCACCAACTATAAGCAGGACGTTTGCCACCACCACTTCAAAAGCGAGGGCATAAAATCTCATGAATGACTTCTCGTCTTTTTTGCTGTTAGGCTTTGAGTGCTTGAGGTTGGCTTTCTTCGGGCTTTCCAATCTTAATTTCTTTGCTCTTTACGCCCATTTTACACTTGCCATTGAAAGTTGCACCAGATTCTACCAAAAGCTTATTGGTGATGATATCACCATCGATTGTTGCAGTAGCCTTCAGTACAAGTAGCTCAGTTACTTCTATAGTGCCAGCAATGTGACCAGCTACTTCTGCATTTTGAGCAAGTACGCTACCATCCACTTGAGATGAATTTCCAAAGGCAGCTTTAGATTTCGTCTTGATATCTCCGACGACTTTCCCTTCCACCCGAATATTTCCGAAGGTTTCAATACTACCATTGACGATAGTGCCCTTCCCGATGATATTACTAGAGTTACTTAGCTCTTCTACTTCCTTTTGATTCTTATTCAACATAGCTTGTTATTATAGTGCAATATATTCTTGCGGATTTACTGGGTTGCCATTGTGCCAGAGCTCAAGGTGTAGATGAGGCCCTGAAGTAAGCTCACCAGTATTTCCAATTGTTGCGATTACTTCACCTGAAGCCACAAAATTACCAACGTTTTTAAATAATTCCGAATTATGCTTATAAACGGAGATCAGGTTACCACTATGCTGGACCGCAATAATATAACCACCATCTAACGTCCATGAAGACATAATAACCACCCCATCAGCCACTGAGCGAACAGGTTCATTCTCTTTTGCCACTATATCTATCCCGTAGTGATCCTTTTGTGGGTTAAAACCATCTGAAACGAACCCAACACCTTCAATTGGCTTAAATAAATACAACTCCCTTAGCTC
>CAYYNA010000360.1:0-2541 GCA_964472815.1 uncultured Roseivirgaceae bacterium | reverse complement strand
ATGCCACGCCATTTTTCGTAGTTGCGCTCCACTGCACCCGTTTGGATGAGGTAGTCTGCGGTGGATCGGACTAAACCAGTCACGTTATTGTTGGCAAGCGCTCCTGACCTAAAGGAAGTCCATCGTTCTTTGAGAACAGCAGTAAACTGAGGGTCGGCCATGAAGCGATCCCACCAGAAAGGGATCAGCCACGGATCTTGCGGGATGTAATCATTGTAGTTGATGATCCAGTCATCAATTGGCAATCTGCCACCATCTTCGTAACCAATATTTAGATCCCATACGGGTCCTAGCTTTAGCTTGTCGCCTCTGTCTTTGTAGAGATAGGTGCTCAGTCGATAACCATCAATGTTTCTTACGAGCTCGTTAAGGATGAAGTAGTCCACAAAACTTGCCACATCGATGTAGTCTGTATACGTGCGTTCGTCTGTAGTAAAATCGTCGGTAAGTAGCGCAGTTTCAAAATCCTGAATGTAGGTTTGGATATAGGACTTCTGCTCCGAGGAAATATCTGTGGCCTTGGGATACTCGTATAAGTAATACGTTTCCAGATATTGTAATGGGTGATAAGGAGCTCGGTATGGCTCGAAATCTAATACGCTTGCGTCGGTTGCATAAATGGACCTAAAGCTAATCTGGTCATTGTAGCGAGCGTCATCTTCCCAGTTGTTGTCGTAGTAGGAGAGTGGCTGATTGGGTGCAACATCTCCGCCGGCGGTTTTATCAATTTTCAGAATGTATCCTCCCGTAATGGTTTCTGCATCATTCTCGCTTGGATCAAGTCTGCTGATATCAATTCGGTCATTGTCACGCTTCAACTTCTCCATAAAGACATAAACACCCATGTACTCATCGTCGATCGTGACTTCCACAAACTTGGCTCTGCTGGCGTAGTTGCCCATGGAGCGGAAGAGTTCGTATCCTACGTAATGGCGCATCAAGCTAGGATCAAAAATGGTATTAGTGCTTGCACGGTAAACATGGCCCATCAGAATCCAGTCTTCCTCCTCAGGGAAGCCAAGAATGCTTACACTTACATCCTCTCCGGCTTCATTCCACGTTTCGATTCCAAAAGACTTTTTGTCGCTCAACCGATAAGAGGTGGAGCCGCGATATTCTATTCCTATGTTATGCTCAAAGGTCAACTCACCATTTTCGTAGATCTCCAACGTGGCAGGAACCTTGGGTTCATTTTCAATTTGTACGGTGGTAGTAATTTGAAAAAGTGGTAACTCGGTTTCAATATCAGGACCTTCGTTACCCATGCCCGGGTCTACTTCATCATCACTTTTATTGCAGCTTGCTAGAACTACCAACAATGCCATCGCACACATTTTTATCACTCTCATACTCATATTATTTAGTAGTGTCAAAAGAATAGTTGACTTTTCATGGAATTATAACAACTCAATCACTAAATCCCCAACAAAGAAAATTTCAAATAGAATAATTTCCTCAATGGTATAAATTTACTCAAAGACTTACTGATCTCATGTTCGATTTTTTTACCGAAGGCAATAATTACTACGAATACCCCTCTTTCGAGGTGGCGATCTACTCATTGCTCTTGGCCTTGGTGCTGAGTATCGGTATGGCTTTCACGTACAAGCTGACGTATCAAGGTAGGCACTTCTCCAATAACCTATTTCAGGCTATGGTCTTGAGTTCTCTGGTGACCTCCATGATCATGATGGCTGTGGGTAATAACATAGCAGTGGGTTTTGGGATCATTGGTGCGGTGGCGATCATTCGGTTCAGGACCAATATTCAAAACCCAAGAAATATCATTTTCATGTTTGGTGCTTTGTCTATAGGCATCACGACTGGTGTGCAGGGCTATGCTGTTTCAGTTGCTGGCACTGCGATCTTTTGTACCACTGCTTTTCTACTGCGAACCTCCCAGTTTCACGTATCTGCTGACGATCACTTTGAAGTAGTTTGCGAATTTCTAAATGATGCGGCTAGGCTTGCCTTCGAAGAGAAGTTGGGACTGATATCTACGCGTTTTGAATTGACGGACCTAAGGAAAAGAGAAGAGCGCCACGATCGGTATACATATAATGCAGTTTTGAAAGACAAGGATATGAATGAAGCGTTTATGGAGCTGCGGCAATTTGATGCAGAGAACCTACAAATAAGTCGGGTCAGAACAGTAGATCAGCTTTAATGAGGAAGTACCTTTTCATAGCACTCTGGGTTCTGGTAGCGGTCTTTCTCATTGCGGTTTCGTCCACTTTTCGTAACAAAGAGGAGGCGATGGTGGCGGTGGTGGAGTCCCAGGTTACAGCAGTTACTTTTCAGCGACCTGTCATCATGGAAGACATCAAAGTAGTTCCGGGTCAAGAGGTCAGGAAAGGGGATACACTCCTTAGGGTCATCCGACCTGATTTGACGCTGGACATAGAAAAGAAAGAGAACGAACTGCAAAGATTGCAGGCTGAGATGGGCGAAGAGCGACGTGCTTTTGCAGGAAGGCGTGCGCTGCTGCAGTTGGAGAAGGAAGCGAAAATAAAGCGATTACAGCTAGATAAAGCAGAGCTG
>CAYYNA010000359.1:0-2546 GCA_964472815.1 uncultured Roseivirgaceae bacterium | reverse complement strand
GATAGCAGCTTGGTGATGGACATCTACTACCCTGAGTCGTTTGATTTCAACTCTTCCATACCAGCAGTCTTGATCGTTTTTGGCTATAGCCAAAACGCTCAGAAAAAATTGACCGGTAAATACTTCATGAATTGGCAGTGGTACACTTCATGGAGTCGGTTATTCACAACAATCAATATAGCTGCCATTGTTTATGAGACTACATCTCCTGTAGAGGACTTGTCGAGCATTCAACAATACCTCCAATCAAATGCTGCAGACCTGAGCATTGATGCAGATAGAATCGCTCTTTTTTCTGTTTCAGGAAACTCTGGCGTGGCAATGGACGCCTTGCTCAAAGCGGAAAACACACAGCAAAGATGCGGCGTATTCTTGTATCCTTACATTCTGACCAATGAATCGGGCTATGCCGAAGAAGCAAATGAGATTGCCAACCAATACGGCTTTTCCTTACCTACCTTACCAGAAAATGTTACATGGAGTGACTCAAAATCTATCTTTCTTGTCCAGGCTGGAAATGACCAGATCAAGGGAATAAAGGAAACGACTGGTGAATTCATAGCAAAGGCGCATAGTGTCAATCTCCCCTTGACCTTTATCAATTATCAGCAAGGAATACACGGCTTTGACGTCTTTCAAGACACTCCAGAGACCAAGGAAATCCTCGAAGATATCCTAGCATTTCTTTCCAGGAATCTCAAGCTCAACTGATGCATTATGGAAAAGCAATTGGAAAAAGTCTCTGTATTCCTAATTCTCTGCTGTCTTGGATATTGGATTCACGCTCAAAATAAAGATAAGAGAGGGCCTTCAGCAATGATCTATCACAGCTTGGTCTTTCACTCAAAGACCCAGTCAGTGCTGCTCTTTGGTGGTAATTCACAGCACGGATGGGGACCTGATAGATCGGAAGTTTGGCAATATGACCCGAAGGACGGTTACTGGTCTAGAATCGGTGATTATAAGGCCATCTCTGATTCCATAGTAAATGCGCATGCACCAGCATACGATATCGAATCCGACCGCATCGTGGTATTCAACTCTATCGGCGAAACTTGGGCCTTTGACTTAAAAGCCAATAGATGGGAAAACAGAAAGCCTCCTCTGGCACCCAGCCCTAGATGCGGCCAGAGTATGGTGTATGATGAAGCGTCAGATCGAATGGTCTTGTTTGGAGGTTTTGGTTGCACCAGCATCAACGACCCTATCTTGAACGATACCTGGACCTATGATTACAACACCAATCGTTGGGAGAAGATGCAGCCAAAGCAAAGTCCTTCCCCTCGGATGTACGCATCGATGGTGTATAACCCAAACGCATCTGCTACTATCTTATGGGGAGGAAGATTAATAGAAGCTTTGGATGATCTGTCATTTTGGACATACAATCTGCAGGCCAACACCTGGTCTGAAATCAAGGGATCTGGAGGCCCTAGCTTTGCTTACGCATATCCTGGGATGGTTTACACCCCAGAGAGCAATAAACTGGTACTGTTTGGTGGCGGTAAACTCACAGAAGCTTTTGCTGGTACTCTAACAGACGAGCTTTGGAGCTTCAACTTGGATCGGTCAAAATGGGAGCAAATGTCTTCAATGAATGGCCCACCCCCGGTCTACCTTCACTCTATGCTGCTGATTGAAGACACTATGGAAATCCTTCTTTTTGGAGGCGAAATAAAAGAAATGTATTCTAATACGCTCCTGCAAGGGACCTGGAAACTGAACCTTCAGGACAATGAATGGAGCAACAACTAAATTCTCAAAATCGTAGCTTCAATTAAATTCTTGGAAATCGCCATCCCTGTTCCAAACTTTGCGTGTAAGTAACCTTATGAACGTTAGATCCTTTGAAAATCGAGATTTAGATCAGCTTATCAATTTATTTGATGCTTACCGAGTCTTCTATCGAAAAGATTCGGACAAAGTACAGGCCAGACATTTTTTGAGCGAGAGAATTCAAAATCAAGAGTCCCAAATATTTGTCTGTGAGCTAAACGAACAAAAGCTCATTGGCTTTGTGCAGCTCTATCCGCTTTTCTCCTCAACCCGCATGAAGCAGCTGTGGTTACTGAATGACCTTTTTGTTGATCCTGGTCATAGAGGTATGGGTGCCTCTGTGCAGTTGATTGAGCGATGTAAGCAACTCGTGCAAGATTCGGGAGCGTGCGGATTGTTCCTTGAAACAGAAAAGTCCAACTTAGTTGGCAATAGCCTTTATCCAAAAACCGGATTTAGGTTGAATGAAGGCTCCAACTTCTATGAATGGTCAGTTTGACAAGTTCCTTCGAAACCTATGATTCAATCTACAAGAAAGGAAAAGTAGTTCATGGAGCTGAGTGAGCTAGGGCTTGACAAAATTCTGCTGTTCTTCTTTAGTTCGATTGGAGTACTCAACACGTTCTTCCTGGCGATGTACTTTTCTTTGTTTGTTAAGCATCGAAGCGTGTACAATTACCTTCTCGCAGGCTTGCTGATTGTTATTGGCCTGAGAGAGGTCAAGTCGGTGCTGGTCTTATTCTATGGTAATCATATGAGCTATCTTGGCT
>CAYYNA010000358.1:0-2552 GCA_964472815.1 uncultured Roseivirgaceae bacterium | reverse complement strand
TGTTGGTTATTGACTGGGTAATTTTCAGCTGTCGCATATATCTTCTTTCTGTCTAATTTTTTATCACTTCCAATTTTGCAATCTGCAAAGATAGTCCGATACCGAACTCCCTACAATAGATACGATCATTTATCTACTTTATTTCAACCATATTATGAGGTGCTTGGTTCTGCAAATTGTAAAAGAAAAGATAGGTTCTGACGATCTTTTTGATCAACATCTTGTCCAATTGATTTTCGTTTAATCGTCATAAGACAATTAACAACCCAAAAAGTAAAATCATGAGTCTACTAGAAAAAGAACAGGAACTGCAAAGAATGGTCGCAGAAGGTCAAATGATGGAAGCATTTGAAAAATTCTACCATGAAGATGTGGTTATGACTGAGCCAATGGCCGGAGAAACTAAAGGCAAGGCGGCCAACAGAATGAGGGAAGAAGAATGGATGTCTGGACTATCTGAAGTACACGGAGGTGGCGTCCATGCCATTGCAGCTAATGACGATCAAGGTACCACGCTGACAGAAAGTTGGGGTGACTTTTCGTTTAAGGATGGAAGCCGCGTAAAAGTGGAAGAAGTGTCCGTAAAGAAGTGGGAAAATGGCTTAATAGTACATGAGCGATTCTATTATCACTTGCCTTCCTAAAGTGTATCAAAAAAGCCCCGAAATGGGGCTTTTATTTTATTCGTATCGAATTGAATTTACAGGATCTGATTTTGCAATTCTAAATATCCTGGTTAGTACCGTAGTAAAGGAAATTAGCAGCACTACCAGAAATGAAATAAGGAAAAGATCCAAACTAATATTTATCCGGTAAGCAAAGTCAGCCAGCCAATCACCAAAGAAAAACCAGGAAACAGGAACTGCTATTGCCAAGGCGATCACCAGCAAAATGAGATAATCTCTAGCTACAAGCTTAATGATGTTTGGAAGAGAAGCACCCAACACCTTCCTTATTCCGATCTCCTTGGTCTTCCGCTCAATGGTAAAGTTGATCAATCCAAATAGCCCGAAAGAAGTTATCAGCACGGAAAGAATGGATGAGATAAGAATGAGCGTACCTCTACTTTCTTCCGATTTATAAAATCGCTCCCACTGTTCATCGAGGAAGTTCAGCTCCGCTGGAGTCGAAGGATCGAAAGTAGCATTTACTTTCTCAATGTGATCCAGTGTTTCTTTGGGGTTGCTTGCAAATTTCACAGTGAAGTAATCAATGGATCGCACATGGTTGTTCCAACTTGTGATCACCACCGGACCAATGGGCTGATAAAGTGATTCGTAATGAAAATCCTCAATCAGACCTATCACTTTCATCTTCACTGAGTCTCTTGAACTCATCACCCAAACACTCTTCCCTACTGGTTCATCCAGTTCTAGCATCTCTGCTGTCTTGGAGTTGATGATGATATTTAAACTATCTGTCTGGTCAGCTCCAATAAAATTACTGCCTTCCTTGAGCGTCATCGAGTAAGTATCAATCCAGCGATGATCAACTCCATAATGACTCGCCTCTATAGGCTGATTTGTAAGGTTCACGGATAGATTGGCTGTCGGAATATTTTTCCATTCCCCAGGCACCCGACTACTAGTGGAAACATTTACCACATTGGCATTATTCTGGATCCCCTGAATAATCTCCTTGAAGCTCCTCCTGGCTGTTCCAGAGTTGATATCTAGCACAATCAGCTGCTCATTATCAAAACCTAAATCCTTAGACTTTAAGTAATCTAGTTGCCTATAAATTACTAATGAGCCAACAATCAGAAAGATGGAAAGCGCATACTGCACCCCGACAAATACCTTTCTCAAGGTATCTCCTTTACCTGAAAATGCATTCTTCAAAATCAAAAGGGAGCGCTTCAACCTTGAGTAATAGATTGCAGGCAGGATGGCCGACATCACCCATATAGAGCAGATGACGATCAAATGGTAAGGAAGTAAATCAACTGAGTAGAGTAGTCCCAACCCAAAATCTTTGTTAGCCACCATCTTGAAGTAAGGGAACAATACGAGAATTAACAAGGAAGCAATCACATAGGCTAACAAAATCGTTAGGAGGGTCTCGTAGAATAGCTGAAAGATCAGATTTCGTCCATTGGCACCATTTATTTTTCGCATGCTTGCTTCCATGGTTCTTTTCAAAGCCTGGACAGAGGAAAGGTTAACATAGTTAAGAGCGGCGATGAAAATGACAAGTAGTCCTAGGAATAGGATGATGTTCACAAATTCACCATCACTGTAGGCAATAGCAATCCTTGGTGTCATCCCCCCTCTTTCTATCTGGGTAGATCCGAGATGCATGTCCTGAACATTCTGAAAATAGAAATCAACCTGATCTTGCTCGTCCTCCGGTACGTATTTTTTGATGAAATCGTCTTTTGAAGCTAAGACGGAAGAAGGATCTGCTCCCTCACGAAATAGTACCCAAGTCTGCGCATAATTTCCTGACCATGATCTGATGAAGCGCTGAAAACCTTCGCTAAATTCGTCATAGTTGCTCATGACATAAATATTCTGAAACCGATAGGTGGAATTCCTTGGCATTTCCTTCAT
>CAYYNA010000357.1:0-2558 GCA_964472815.1 uncultured Roseivirgaceae bacterium | reverse complement strand
TCTTGCCGGGACTACAACTCTCAATCATCTTAGAGACATTCCATTTCCTAGAAAGTTTGTACAAAGAGCAGGATCGCTGTGATCTGAAATTTGATTTAACGAAGAATTTTAGAATTCAGGTTATTAATACTGGTCTCTATCGCCTGAAATGGCTTTCCATTGCCTTGATTATCATCCTCAACAAATCCATACTTTACTCCACCTTTCTCAGCTGCAGATAATATCCGCTTGTAATCAATTAGCCCCTCGCCTACAGAAACAATGTCATCTTTCTTGATGGTATAATAAGGCGTATTATCTTCCGACATATCCTTCAGATGCAGCAGGTGAAAACGACCTGGGTACTTATTGAACATCTCTACTGGATCTTGCCCAGCTTTAGTTGCCCAAAAACAATCGAGCTCTTGTGCTACCAACTCAGGATCAAGTTCCTTTAATAGAATATCATAGTACGGAACAATCCCATCAAGATTAGCAAACTCAAAGTTATGGTTATGGTAAGCGAATTGTATTCCAACATTTTTCATTGCCTCACCAACACCATTCCAATCTTCACAAAACTGCTTGTAGCGTTCAACTTTTCTGTCCTCCTCCTGAACCCAAGGGTGAACACAGAATGCCACTCCCAACTCAGCGTGCGTATCGGCCATCTGCTGCGCATTTATCCCATCACTCTTCGCCTCAACAACTGTGTGGCTACTCACAGCTTTCAGCCCTAAATCATCCAGCAGCTTCCTAAATTTCTTAGGAGCCATGCCATATAATTTCCCGTCACTATAGCCGGCCAACTCCACATTCACATATCCCAACTCAGCTACTTTTTCCAGAGAGCCTTCTAAATCTGCAGCAATTGCATCTCTAATGGTATATATCTGCAGACCGATACCGATAGAACTATTTTGGGCGGCAAGGGCAGAAGCATACGGCAATGCCATCAAACCAACTGTTGATGCTGATGAAACTTTTAGAAATTCTCTCCGATTGTATTTCATGTCTTTTTGGGTTTTGTAGTTTGAAGATAAAAGAAAACTGCCAAAATGTAGGAAAGTCAATTATTACCTAAGTAAAAATCTCACAAGCTCAGCAAGACTGTCCTTGCCTGGATAGCTAAGCTGCAACTGAACCCCATACACAAATCCAGGCCATATCTGATAACTTACTTTTCCCCTCTTATTAATCAATTCTAAGGGAACATCAAGTGGCTCTCCAAGCTTGCTCCAATAAGCATTCGCATTGCCACCAATAAAAAAAGTTGTCCGCTTCAATCGGATCCCACCTTCAAATTGCAATTGAGTCAACAAGCTAAGCTTGGAATTAAACTTCTCTTCCAGGTTCAAATGAATAATCCTTAGAGCTGGGCTAAAAAATAGTCTCATGTTATTCGGGTCATTTTCACCTGCAGAAGATTTATTATAGTAGAGCCGATGAAATCCATAGCCAGCAGCCCAACTAACTTGCGATTCACCCCAAGGGTCATACCCAAAAATGAGTGCATTTTGATTGGTCTTGTAAAATCTGGCATCAATTGGCATGGTAGACTTGGTAAATGAACAGTTGTGGCAATTGCCTGTAGTATACTCAGCCAGAAAAGGAATAACGTCGGATCTGAAAACACGCAACCTGTTATCGGTTGACCCAATATTTAACAACCCAATTGGAACCCCATTGTACCTATTCGCTCCACCGTAGGGAGATGGTGAAAACAGGTTTACCAAGCCAAATTGTACCCCGCGCATTCTCCTGGATCGGTTGATAAGTCCAAATTGAAATCCATTGTTTGTACGTGAATAATTGATTAGTCCTATCTGCAAACCGAAAGTGCGATATGATGCATTGTTCGCTTTCCCCTCCACCAATTTTGCATAATTGATAGCTCCGAGTTGAATACCACTAAGTCTTACTCCCGCCATATTTATAGCACCTATCTGAGTACCCAAAACAAGTCTATGCGTGACATTATAAATCACTGCCGTCTGAATGCCAATCATATCGGCTCCAGAGTAGTTTCCAATTCCAGCTAAATGAATTCCAGACGCCCCCTTAAATGCTGCATTCATTCCTGCGGTTACCTGAGCACCTGCAGAGACCCCTCGGACGTAGTTCAATGCGCCAGCAAACTGAATTCCTTTTTGACTTGGAACCCATTCATCCTCACCCTCTAATTGATTTCTCTCCGCATTCGTCAAATGAAGGTAGCTGTGAGAACCAATAATATTTGCTAAGCCAGCCAGCTGAATGCCTGAACTCGATCTTGTACCCAAATTGGAGATTGTTGCCAGCGAGAAGTACTTTGTCCCTGCTGTCATTCCAGAAAATAGATTGAAGGAAAATCGATAGGTATACTTCCCACTCTCCAACCCTCCTGTGCTGATCCCAGGAAAAGTAGAAAATTGAATTGCCTTTTCTCTATAAACGAGTCGATCTTTCGGACGATAATCCTTCTGACCACTGACCTTTAGGCAAAGGCATACCAGTAGTGCTCCATATATGGAGACTGCATAACATTTATTCATAACACACCTGTTCTAAACCTAAGGTAAGATATTATTTTCTTTTTG
>CAYYNA010000356.1:0-2561 GCA_964472815.1 uncultured Roseivirgaceae bacterium | reverse complement strand
CTGGAGGAGCTTTCGACTATGCAGAGAGAGGGCTAGGAAAGGATTTGGGTTTCCTGGCAGGTATGGCGCAAAACATTGAGTTCATCTTTGCCCCACCTGCAATAGCAGCCGCAATTGGGGCTTACCTGAACTTGTTTTATCCTGAGGTGCCTGTTTTGGTTTTTGCTATCTCAGCCTACCTCATATTCACCTTAGTTAATGTCATCGGCGTGAGGCTTGCAGCGTCTTTTGAGCTAGTGATTACGATCCTTGCTGTCGTAGAGTTGCTAATTTTTGCTGGTGTGGCTTTACCAGAATTTGATTCTGCAAACCTGCATATCAATGCCATGCCTAAAGGCTTTGAAGGAGCTTTTGCTGCAATTCCATTTGCGATCTGGTTCTTTCTTGCGATAGAAGGTGTGGCTAACGTAGCGGAAGAAACCACTAATCCTCAACGCAACATTTTGATCGGTTTTGGTAGCGCTATTCTGACGTTGACAGTTCTATGCATTTTGACTTTTGTCTCCTCTGTTGGTGTTGCAGGATGGGAAGCGATTGTTTATCCAGAAGGAAGCACTAAGCCTTCTGATTCTCCACTGCCATTGGCACTGGCCAAAATCGTTTCTGAGGGACATATCCTGTACAAGCTTTTGGTCGGTATTGGACTTCTGGGTTTGATTGCCTCGTTTCATGGAATCATCTTAGCCGCAGGGCGTGCTACTTTTGAATTTGGAAGAGTAGGAAATGCACCTGCCATGATGGGTCGCGTACACAAAAAGTTTAGTACGCCTTCCAATGCACTTCTTGTCAATATGAGTATAGGTATCATCGCTTTATTTACTGGAAAAACGGGTGAGATCATCACGATAGCTTGTTTTGGTGCATTATCGCTTTACATCATTTCAATGATCTCGTTCTTCGCGCTTCGGAAAAAGGAGCCACACATGGAGCGACCTTTCAAAGTACCGATGTATCCATTGTTTCCGCTATTGGCGTTAACCATTGCTACGTTTTCTTTGGTGGCAATGAGCTACTATAATTTGTCTCTAGCAGGAATATTCTTCGGAATTATGCTTTTGTCTTATCTCGTGTTTACCCTGTTTGTCAAAAAGAATCAATCAACCCTATAATCATTCAAAATGTCGGAAGAAGAGGTTAGAAAAATTATTAGCGATAGCCAGCACTCAAAAGTGCGCGTAGCTGTGACAGATATTGATGGCGTTCTTCGGGGGAAGCTCATGCACAGAGAAAAGTTCCTTTCTGCGCTTGATGGTGGTTTTGGTTTTTGCGATGTAGTATTTGGTTGGGATGTCAATGACCAGCTTTATGATGATTCGAAAGTTACTGGTTGGCACACCGGATATCCAGATGCCAAGGCCAGATTGGATCTCAACACTTTTCGACTAATTCCTTGGGAAGATGATTTACCTTTTGTCTTAGCTGATTTTTTTCTTGGAGATGATCATTCTTTTCCAGCATGCCCTAGAAGTCTGCTAAAATCAATCATTCAAAAGGCAGAGGGGCAAGGGCTTTCTCCAGTTTTTTCACAAGAATTTGAATGGTTCAATTTCGAAGCGAACTCCACTGATCTCACTGAAAAAGGCTTGCAACCAAAGCCATTGACACCTGGAATGTTTGGATATTCGATCCTTAGAGCCTCAGAAAATAGCGCCTATTTTGACGATCTATTTGAGCTGCTAGGTGAGTTTGATGTACCACTCGAGGGTTTGCACACGGAGACTGGTCCTGGGGTTTATGAAGCGGCCATTCAGCATTCAGACGTCTTGAATGCAGCAGATCGGGCAGTGTTGTTCAAAACGTCCGTAAAAGAAATAGCTAAAAGACATGGAATTATCGCCACTTTCATGGCCAAACCACATCAGGAGATGCCAGGTTGTAGTGGTCATATTCATCAAAGTCTGCAAGATGCATCAGGTCAAAATCTTTTTTATGACAATGAGTCTAAAGACAAGATGAGTGAATTGATGAAAAGCTACATCGCGGGTCAACTCCACTGCCTTCCCATCATCTTACCGATGCTTGCACCAACAATAAATAGCTACAAAAGATTGGTGGAAGGAGCATGGGCACCAACGACAATCACCTGGGGGATCGACAACCGAACAGTGGCACTGAGATCACTTCCCATAAGTCCTAAATCTGCCAGATTAGAAACCAGAGTAGTTGGATCTGATGTCAATCCGTACCTGGCAATGGCAGCTTGCTTGGCGGCTGGATTGTATGGAGTACAGAACAAACTCAGACTTGAAATTCCTCAGACTAAAGGGAATGGCTATGAACAAACGGACGCAGACGTACTCCCCAGAAACCTAAAGGAGGCTTCAGATGCCATGAGGAGTTCTGACTTAGCAAAGGAGTTGTTGGGCGAGAGTTTTGTTGAGCACTTCACGATGACGCGAGATTGGGAGTGGCGAGAATTTCAAAAGCAGGTGACCGACTGGGAGATGAAGCGCTACTTTGAAATAATTTAAGCAACCTGTAACCTCCACGGTGAAACTCAAGAATTTGTTATTTAAGTAAATGATCTATCAATATAATTTCCCTACTACGATACGCTTCGG
>CAYYNA010000355.1:0-2571 GCA_964472815.1 uncultured Roseivirgaceae bacterium | reverse complement strand
TCGCCGCTGGCTGGGTTTCCTTGTGCAGCGTACCATTCAAAACCGTATTGGATCACCGGAATGATGGGAAGTACGAATACTAGTCTGAGCAGCATTGTGTTACTCGCATTTTTAAAGAGAATAAGCAAAAAACCAAGTAGGGCATAGGCAATCAAAATGTCACCGACAAATAGAAAGACTGCATGAAAGGTCCCGATGAGTAGTAAGATGAGTAGTCTTCTGCCAAACCTTCCGGCATAAGGCCTATTTTGAGCCGTCGCTCGTTGAATCTGAAGCCCAAACCCAAGGCCAAAGAGCAAGGAGAAGATGGAGTAAAACTTGCCTTCCGTTACGAAATGAATGATCCAGGTGATGGATTCACCAAGCTCGTAGAGCGCGAGAATCTCTTGTTTTTCTGGCGAAAGAAACCAATAACCTGAATGGTAAGCCATGTTTGCCACCATTACTCCAAGCAGCGCAAATCCTCTTAGGACATCTAGCACTTCATATCTTTCATTTGATTGAGTAGGTCTCATGGGTTGGGTTGGTTAATAAGTACTGTGCCTATTGACAATTTCATCGATTTTTCAGCTACCATTTTGATGGGTCTACTTCATATACCTGAACATCCATGTGTTCTTCGATCAGCTCGAACCTTCGCTTTTCTTCTTTTTTCCACCTTTCCTGATCTGGGTACAGTTTTCTATCAAAAGCGTCCACATCAAAATCGTCCAGTCCAAATGCCATGAGTGCGTTTTTCCATACTATCGTCACCCGCAGGTCCCAACGGTCAGCCTCGCCCACATGATTGTAGGGTCGTTCAATCTTTGCACTAATGAAATCACCTGTTTCAATGGATGACTGTATAGATGGCCAGTGGTTTTTCATGTAGAGATCCATAAACTCATCAAAGTATCCCCATTTGATTTTGTAGTAGTATTCGACAGTAAATGGTTTATCAGCCAATCGATAATCTTCCGATTGACCTTTGGCAGAGAAGGTAATTGCGCAGATAGCGATGAGAGGGAATAGTAGGTCTTTACTTTTCATAGGTTCATATTTTGGTCTTTCATTTGGAATCCATAGTAGGCATTGATGAGGTAGAGTGCGTTGATTAAAGGACCCATAAGCATGGCGTCCTTCCAGGTGATGACTCCTATAAAGATCAACAAAAATGCAATTGTCGCAATGCCTGAAATGGTGAGTGCTACGTATCTCAGCCAAGCTTTTAAAACGTCAGTATGCAGATACAGATGAAAAAGCCCTGCTAAGAAAATCAGGTTGCCAAAAACGAAGGTGAGAAGGGCCATCTGGTTGGCCATTTTGGCCAGTTCATAAGGTGTCTCATGATAGCCACCCATCATAAATGGATAGGTAAGCAAGATGATGATTTGTCCTACGGAAATAATTGTCCAGCTGATATTCTTTAGATTAAGCGCAAAGTAGATCGCACCGATCGTGATCAATGTCATGATAAGGAACTCTGCTTTCCAATGACCTGAATAAGCCGCCCAGTTGTCGTTGATATATTGGAATTGTCCCTCTAGCGTTTTCGGCCCGTTAATTTGCAAATAGATATAAATTCCAATGGTAATGTTGACCAAAATGGATCCTAAGGACCAGAGTATTTTTGCTGTTTTCATAAGTGAAGTCTCTCTTTTGCTAGCTTAAAAAAGGAAAGATGAATTGAAGAAAAATGTCGTCACCATCCTGAAAAAGGAGAGGCAAAAGATTAGCTTGAAAGTCCGATAGTAGTGTTTCCGAAAGGTAGTCGTTCATTAGTTTCATGCTCAAGTGATTTGTGTTCTGAGCCGAAAGTAGAATGACTATGCGTTAACGATTTTCAGGGATCTCCCAAAAACTATCAGATATGTAACATCGCTGTTTTTGACTATCCTAGGGTGCTTTTTCGTCGTATTTTGAAGGACTCACTCCAAACTTTTCTTTAAAGCATTGAGTGAAATAGGAGATGCTATTGAAGCCACATCCGTAGGCGACCTCAGTAATATTGATACCGTTTTTACTCAGTAGATCTGAAGCTCGCTGCAACCGAAGGTCTCGGATAAATTCACTTGCAGAGAAATTAGTCAGACCTTTCAGTTTACGGTGCAGTTGCATCCTACTCATCGCCATCTCTTGCTGAAAGAGTTCGACAGAGAAATCAGAGTTCGATAGATTTTGATCCACTACTTTGAGCGCCTTTTGAATAAAGACCTCATCAGGAGAAGTGATATCGATTTCTGAAGGGGAGAGCGTGATCTTCTTCGCGTATTTTTCCTGTAGCTTCTTTCTTTGCACTATCAGGTTATCCACCCTGGTCACCAGTTCTTCGTTATCGAATGGTTTGGTGAGAAAATCATCTGCACCTGTCTGCAATCCTTCAAGCTTGGTGTCTCGGTCTGCCTTTGCGGTCAGCAGTACCAAAGGAATATGACTGGTTTTTTCCTCTTGCTTCAATGCATTGGAAAGCTCAATTCCATCCATCTCTGGCATCATTAAATCCGTGATGATGATATCCGGAATTATTTCTTTGGCTATTTCAAGTCCCTCTGCTCCGTGTATAGCAAGTCTTACCTCGAATCTATCTGTAAG
>CAYYNA010000354.1:0-2581 GCA_964472815.1 uncultured Roseivirgaceae bacterium | reverse complement strand
TGCAAAAATAATACATAAAGTGATTTCACAAAATATTATTTACGAATGAATTAGCATCAACCAATTAAAGACTCCATTTGAGAATGGTACCAGCGAAGGTGAGTCCCCCACCAAAACCGATCATCAAAACTGTGTCTCCCTTTTTAATGCCTCCATTACCCAAAGACTTTTCTACTGCGAGCGGTATAGAAGCTGACGAGGTGTTTCCAAACTCAGTTACACTCTCCGGCATTTTTTCTAAAGGGTAGTCCAGATTTTTGGCAATCGCCTCAATAATCCTAAGGTTGGCACTGTGCGGCACTATGTAATCGATATCATCAATAGTCAAACCTGCCTTTGCAACAAGTTCATTGATTTTTGAAGGAATATTTCCAACTGCCCACTTAAATACTGACTTACCATTCTGGATAATCATTCCGTTCGGATTGATCCCCACACCATTGATACTGTTCTTCTTGTTACTTAAGTAAAGATCATGTCCAAACTCGCCGTTAGTCCCGGAATTGAAGGCGAGAAAATGCTCTTGCTCAGAAGGCTCAACGATGGCCGCTCCAACTCCATCACCAAATAGAATACAGGAAGTACGATCGGTAAAGTCTGTAATCTTAGAAAGTGACTCTGCTCCAAGCACTAGCACCTTTTTGTAAACTCCAGAATTCACAAAACCATGCGCTATCTGTAGCCCATACACAAAGCCTGCACATGCAGCGTAAATGTCATTACAGCCAGCATTGGGAATGCCTAATTTATACTGCACTCTAGAGGCACAATTTGGCATGGTTTGGTCAGGCGAAGTGGTGCAAACGATGATGAAATCAATGTCTGCAACGTCTAATCCATCCTTTTCAACCATTTTCTTAACTGCCTTCACGCACATATCGCTTGTGTGCTCTCCCTGCCTAGAAAACCTTCGCGTCTTTATACCTGTTCTGGTCCTAATCCACTCATCATTTGTCTCAATAATCTCTTCAAAATATTGATTGTCTACAACCTTATCGGGAACGTACGTACTAAACGCTGTGATCTTTGACATACTAGTGAAATTTGTTGATTTTTCCTTGAATAGTGTGGGTAAGGACCAAATATAGACTATTTACTTTCCTTGATTAATTTTTCGACTTCCATCAATTCATCTCTAAGCTTAGCAGCTTCCATAAAGTCAAGATCTTTTGCAGCTTTCTCCATCTTGCGTCTTGTCTCATTGGCTAATTTGTTGAGCTGCTCTTTGGACATATAAGAAACGACAGGGTCGGCAGCAATGGACTGTTCCTCTTCGATGTAGTATTTTTTGGCTCCCTTCTTCTTATCGGCGACTCCTGTCTGCCGCAGAATCTCAGATTTGTCCTTCTTGACCGACATTGGAGTGATCCCATGTTCTTCGTTGTATTCCATTTGAATAGCTCTCCTCCTATTCGTTTCATCAATTGCCTGCTTCATGGAACCTGTAACCTTATCTGCATACATAATCACCTTTCCATTCTCGTTCCTTGCGGCTCTACCAATGGTCTGGACCAGTGATCTTTCATTTCTTAGGTATCCTTCCTTGTCAGCATCCAAAATAGCAACAAGAGAAACCTCTGGCAGATCTAAACCTTCTCGCAATAGATTAACCCCAACAAGCACATCAAATACGCCTAGTCTGAGCTCTCTTAGTATCTCCACCCGATCCAAGGTGTCAACTTCAGAATGTATGTATCGAGTCTTTACGCCTGCATTAAGCAAATACTTAGTTAATTCTTCAGCCATTCTTTTGGTCAAAGTTGTGACCAGCACCCGATCTTCAGCTTCAATTCTTTGCTGAATTTCCTCCATCAAATCATCAATCTGATTCATACTAGGACGAACATCGATCACCGGATCCAATAATCCTGTGGGTCTGATCAGCTGTTCTATGATTACACCTTCAGACTTTCGCAACTCATAGTCAGCAGGTGTAGCACTCACAAAAACCACCTGATTAAGCATATCTTCAAACTCGTTGAATGTTAGTGGCCTGTTGTCAAGTGCGGATGGCAGTCGAAAACCGTAATCGACTAGGTTGACCTTCCTACTTCGATCTCCTCCCCACATTCCTCTTACCTGCGGAATCGTCACATGACTTTCGTCTATAATCATGAGGTAATCGTCCGGAAAGTAGTCCAATAAACAGAACGGTCGACTTCCAGGACTTCTTCGATCAAAATATCTAGAATAGTTCTCCACACCGGAACAGTAGCCAATCTCCCGAATCATTTCCACATCAAATTCAGTTCTTTCTTTCAGCCTTTTTGCCTCAAGAAATCTTCTCTCATCTTCAAAATACTGAACCTGCTCCACCATATCGTCCTGAATCTCCTTTATGGCTATTTGAAGTTGGTCCTTCCCGGTGACAAAAAGATTTGCAGGGAAAATGGTTACAATTCTTTCCTCCGAAAGCTTTTCTCCGGAAGTAGGGTCAATCCGTTGAATAGTTTCTATGTCATCACCCCAGAAAATGAATCTGTAGGCAAAATCAGCATAAGCCACAAAGACATCAACCGTATCGCCTTTTACTCTAAATGTCCCCCTCTTGAATTCAGCTTCCGTCCTGCTGTATAGGATG
>CAYYNA010000353.1:0-2607 GCA_964472815.1 uncultured Roseivirgaceae bacterium | reverse complement strand
ACGTAGCTTTCATCAGCTTTCCAATCACCATCGGTATCGCGGATTGCGTAAACTTTATCCCCACCTCTATTACTCACAAATAAGGTCCCCTTTTCCGTCAGGACAATGGAGCGAGCATTATTGACCCTGGCAAAAACTTCTATTTCAAACCCTTCGGGCAACTCAATTGCATCGAGACTAAGCCCGTCGGTGGAATTGAGTCCTACTTCGGGTTCAGAAGTATTGTTCTCATCTGCTTGCTCTTTATCTACCGAAGCGGAAGAACAGGATACTAAAACCAATAACGCTAGTGACGTAAGTAATTTGCTCATGGCAGTGAATTTACAAAATCAATATTCAAACCAGTTTACTATGCTTAAGTTTTACTTTTGCGGTAATGATTGACATCACAAATCTTTCTTATTTCTTAGGTGATAGAGCTCTGTACGATGAGGCATCCCTTTTCATTGGGCCGAAAGACAAGATCGGGCTGATAGGACTGAATGGGACGGGTAAATCTACGCTGCTAAAAATGATGGTTGGAGATACGCAACCTACCTCAGGTAAGATCCAAAAAAGTAAAGACACCACGATCGGGTTCCTAAACCAGGACCTCCTCTCCTTTCAGACCGAAGACTCGATTCTTTCGGTAGCTATGACCGCATTTGCTTCCACTATGGAAATCCAGAAGCAGATCGACAAGACCATAAAGGAGATGGAAGAAAACTATCGTGATGAGTTGGTGGACAAACTAACCAAGCTACAAGAGAGATTTGAAGCTCAAGAAGGATACACATTACAATCAAGAGCGGAAGAAATACTGGAAGGGATAGGATTCAAAACCGCAGACCTTTCGCGCCCACTGAGTGAGTTTTCCGGCGGATGGAGAATGAGAGTGATGCTCGCCAAGTTGCTACTAGAGAAGCCTAGTCTGCTGATGCTTGATGAGCCAACTAACCATTTGGACCTCCCTTCTATTCAATGGATTGAGAATTATTTACAGTCTTACGAGGGGGCTTACATTATCGTGTCGCACGATAGGGAATTTCTGAATAGATCTGTGAATAAGATCGTGGAAGTGACGCAGGCTGATCTGCATGTTTATCCAGGCGATTATGATAATTATGTTCAAGAGAAGGAACTGAGAAACGAGCTGCAGCAAAATGCTTTTGAAAATCAGCAAAAGAAGATAAAAGAAGCGGAGCGCTTCATCGAACGCTTTAAAGCCAAGGCCACCAAGGCTAGTCAAGCCCAATCCAAAATGAAAATGTTGGAGAAGATGGAGAGAGTGTCTGAGGTAGTAAGCGAAAATGCACAAGTTAATTTTCGCTTCAACTTCAAGACCAAATCCGGTAGACACGTGAAGAGGCTAGAGGATATCTCCAAAGCTTACGGAGATCTAAGTATCCTAGATCATTCGAGTATCGGCATAGAGCGAGGTGATAAGATCGCCTTGATTGGAGCAAATGGCAAGGGAAAATCCACCCTACTTAGAATCATCGCCGGAACTGAACCTCATAGTGGCAAAGTCCAAACCGGACACAACGTCATTAACTCCTTCTATGCGCAGCATCAGTTAGAATCATTGGATGTGCAAAACGACTTACTAGAAGAACTAAAGCTCGCTGGCACAGGAAAAACAGAACAAGAACTGCGAAGTGTGCTGGGGTGCTTCTTGTTCTCAGATGATGAAGTTTTTAAGAGAATCAAAGTGCTATCTGGAGGAGAGAAATCAAGGGTGGCACTCGCAAAGACTTTGATCTCGGAGGCCAACTTCCTTCTTCTGGATGAGCCTACTAACCACTTGGATATGCTCTCAGTAAGCATTCTGGTTCAGGCGCTGCAGCAGTACGAAGGCACATTCCTTGTGGTAAGTCACGACAGGCATTTCATTTCTCAGGTCGCTAACAAGATCTGGTACATTGAAGACCAAGAAGTGAAGGAATATCCAGGAAACTACGAGGAATTTTCGTGGTGGTGGGAGAAAAACAAAAAAAGCAATTCTTCAGGCACCAAAGAAATCAAAGTAACTCCTAAGAAGGAGAACACCAAGGTTAGAAACAATCAACAAGAGCAAATGGCTGCTAAGGAGATCAAAAACATAGAGCAGCAAATAGAGCGATTAGAAGAGGCAATCAAATCCTTGGAAAAGGAAATGGCAGATCCCAAGGTTTACGAAAACAGTGCTGAACTAGAAAAGGTAAATACCGAATACGAAGACAAAAAGAAGCAACTGGAAGGGTTAATGGAAAAATGGGAAGAAATGGTATAAAGAAAGGCCGCCCCACCAAGACGGCCTTATAGCCAACTATGGCCACTCACTTACTTTTTCTTTGCTGCATTTTTTCTTGAGTGCTTCTAATAAGCCTTTCACAATTCTCCTTTGTACCGATGTACAAAATCCCAGAATTATTAATTACTTCCCAATGATCTAGCGTTGTGTCGTATCTTAAATAAAATGAGGTGGTGGTGGAGTTGGAGGTGAAAATCTTGTTGAATAGTTTCATCTTGGTTGGTGGTTTTTCATGTAAAGATGAAACTGGGTCGCAAGAAGATCAGATTAATTCGTCCACGGTAAAAATTAATCCGGTGAAAGCGCCTAAAAACTCGTTGGCATTAGCGAAGAAA
>CAYYNA010000352.1:0-2608 GCA_964472815.1 uncultured Roseivirgaceae bacterium | reverse complement strand
ACTATCTCAAGATCACCGGAACTTCACGCGCAACCGCAACCCGCGATCTGCAGGACCTAGTCGAGAAAGGTGCGCTCAGCCGAACTGGAGATCGACGCCATACGAGGTACTGGTTGAAGCTGAATCCACGGGCGTCGAACCAGCTACAATGATTGGCGTAGAAGTGAGGCAGCGCCAAAGGCGTTGCCTATTCTCTGAGCGAGACAGATTGGTTTCCGGCACTATCCGCGCGCAGGTCCAGATCAGACGCGGATGAGAGAACAAAGCCAAGATTGTCGCCAAGGCCAAAGGGAAAAATCACCGGTTGGGCCTCTAGCGTTCCGAGTCCGACAGGACGACCTACGGCTTCCAAAACGGCAGTTGTCATCCAACGCACGAGGTCCGATCCTTCCAACGCACATGCTTTCTTCCGGGTTAGCGTCTTGCCGTTGTCGCTTCGATCAAGCAGCGCCCAGTCTATCTGAGACTGAAGGACCATATTGGTCATCCGTCTGGTCCCCTCACGTTCGCCATAGATTTCTGCCATCCGACGATGCACTTCAGCGGTCGTGCAGTCGCCTTGAAGCGAGGTCAATCTGCCAACGATCTCGGCCACTTTGGCGAAGAAGGGATATGTCACGATAGCCATGCCCCATGTCAGGGCCGCCGGCGAGGTAGATGGTGCCGATTGGAACAGTCCCACGCCGCGTTGGGCAAAAGGCTCCAGATCCTTTCGCGGCTCCAACCAAAGACGGTTCAGTACAGTTCTGGTCTTCTTCCTGGCCGCAGGCCCTGAATGGGCTTCATCCAACAGAGCATCGAGCTCGCTGATGTCAGCGAGACCGGCCCTGACTTCCAGCGCTTTTTTCGCCCACTCGAGGCGGATGAAGCGGTCAAATCCTATCTGAGGTGCTGTCGGTCGCATGTTCTTCTTTCTTCATTCTTATCTTCACAAACGGCACAACCAGTTCCTCTAACGCCATTCCTCCGTGAGCAACGATCTTGTTCCCTCTTGGCACAAACGCGCCGCGTTCATTCGCGTAAACTGGCAAGAAGTCGGACGGAAGCCCTGGACCGCTAAACTGAAATGCATCGATATCGGGCGGAACGGATGCAGCAAGGTCCTCGCTGCGATAGGCCCTGACGCGCTCACCCTTCATTTCGGAGACAACGCCCTGGCTGAGCCGTCCAATGCCCTCGGCATCAACATTGCCATGGTCCGCAGTCAGGTAGATATGATAGCCGTGCTGAGAAAGCATAAGAAGCAGCTTTTCAATGAAGCCGGTATCGCACCACTCGCGAATTTGGCCAGCAATCCCGCGTTTCCCAAGCATTGCTCCATGGACAATTTCATCGACCATATCAACGACAAGGCCCGCAACTTTGGTCGTCGGCTTTGAAAGTACGTCCTCGAGTACAGCCAATTGGTCGGAACGCTTGAGCCCCTTCTGGTAAACGACCTCTGGCTTCCGGAGGCCGTTTTCTTGCCAGAACTTCGTCCAGAGAGACGGCTCTTGTGCCGTCGAATCCATTGAGCCTTGAAACTCCCGTGGCTTGAGGCCCGAAAAGAGCGCCTGGCGAGAGATTGACGTCAGCGTCGGCAGCCACGCAAAGCAGCCGCCCTCGTCGGCGGAAAAGTCGGGAAGCTTGGACGACAGGTGGTCCCTGATCTGGGCCCACTGGTCCAATGCCAAACCATCAAAGACAAGAAGAGCAATTCGATCTTCGCCAAAGCCCCTGCGCATCGCGAGATAGCGCGGCACGTGATGTACCATCACCGGCGCTTTTGCGACGGGTAGGGAGGGCAAGTCGGCAAAATGCTGAAGCACCCAATCCTTGAGGCGGGCATCGGCCTCTTTCTGCAAACTCTGGAGTTGCCCCTGCAGGTTATCTGCGTCCGCCGCTTTCAGTTCGTTGAAGCGGTAGATGAGTTCTCCAAGGCGGCGCGCCGCCTCTACCCAATCTCGATGCGACGCCCCCTCCGAGGGTAGACTCGCTGCGTTCCTTTTCGCTCCCTCCGACACCAAATGCGCAAGTGCCTGAGGGTCATCTATCAGACCAACTTGTATCCAATCGGGAAGGTGTTCAGGACGGACAATTGCCTCAATAGGCTGAAGGGCTCCCTCGAGGAACATGGTGTCTATGATCACCCTTACGTCGGGGTGATCAAAGGGCACGTCAAACGCATGGCCTTCGACCGGCTCCTGATCCCTGTCGCGGGCATCAGGTTCAACGCCATATTGTGCCACGAAACGCGCCCAAGATTCCTGTATTGCGCGGAGCATAAAGGGTTTTGAGGCGAGCAGTTCACTAATCGGAAGACTTCCAAGAGATGTGTCCCGTAGAACGGTTGCGACATGGTCTGCAAATAGGCTGGGAAGGCCAGCCCCGCGATAGTGAAGCCGCAGAGCTTCTCGCCAGAAATCCTCCGGTCGATTCAGCAGATAAGGGCTAAGCCTGAAGATGTGCGTGAGGACAAAATTCTTGGTCTCAGCCTCACCGAGCAGCTGCGTCACATGCTTCTGGTAGGCTTGGAACAGCCCTTCATGGTGTTCAGAGTCGAGCTTGCGGACGACACCATAATTCAGATTGGGAAAAAGATCAGCCAATCTCAGGCTGACTTGTCGTG
>CAYYNA010000351.1:0-2610 GCA_964472815.1 uncultured Roseivirgaceae bacterium | reverse complement strand
GGAATTGAGCCAGCACTCCAAGAATCCATTGCTTCGATTAGCGTTTCCTGGGCAATGTCTTCTGCGATTTCTACCTCTCTTAAACCGAAGTAGTGAGCCAGAATTGCCACCATTTTCGCATAATGATGCCGAAAGAAATGTTCAGCTAGTTGCCACGCTTCATTGTGACTCATGATCGATCATTGGCCGGACCAGCATTTCGAAGTACTGCAGAAGAGGTGAAGTATTAGCAATAGCTATTGCCTCTTGCAGATCGAACGCTTTGATGACGATAAAACCGGCAATGATTTCTTTGGCGTCTAAGAAGGGTCCGTCCGTACTGATCTGGTGCCGATCACGGATATGGGCACCTGATTGCTCAAGTCGATTATCCGAGACATAGTTTTCTTGGATTTTCGAAACCCAGGCTCGGTATTCTTCCAGTCTTTTTTGGAGTTGCTCTGGTGAGTAGTCCAGTTTGCCTTTGCCCTTCAAGAGAATTAAGTAGTGTTTCATAGTCGATGCTTATTACACTATGTCGACTGAAAACATAAATTTAGGACAAAGCACCGCTGTTTTTTCTTTTTTGATAGTATTCTATCGGAGAAGACCGATTGTTTAGTATAAAAACTTATTGCCCATCAGATCAATTGGATTCAATTTATTCTCTGCTAGATGGCCCCTCCGTTTACTTTTATGTTTTGTCCGGTTACCCAGCTTGCTTCTTCGCTTGCTAGGAAAGCAATCACATTTACTACTTCTTCCACTTTGGCAATGCGTTGCATGGAAGACATACGAGCCACTCGATCTTTCAGTTCTTGGGGTCTCTTAGAAAACTCTTTTGTTTCGGTAGCTCCCGGAGACACCACATTTACCGTAATGTTCTTATGTCCTATTTCTTTGGAGAACACCCGAGTGATCTGCTCTACCGCTCCTTTAGTTCCGTCATAGAGGCCATAGTTGGGAAAAAACAAGAAGGTGGTATGCGATGAGAGATTGACAATCCTACCACCTTTGCTCATCATGGTAGCACACAGTTGCTGAGCAAAAAAGATGGATTTTACATTCACGTTAAACATGGTGTCAAACTCCGCCTCGGTGACTTCTACAATTGGCTTTAGCACGGGCATGACAGCATTGTTGACCAGAATATCAATACTTCCGAATGTGTTTTTGGCTATTTCAAACAGCGCCTTTAATTGCTCGATTTGACTGACATCTGCTTGAAAAGCTATGGCATTTCCTCCGTGCTCCTGGATGCGATCGATGGTAGATGCTGTCATGATCTTTTGGTCTTCCGAAAAGTAATTGATCACCACATTCGCGCCGCGAACACCGAAATGTTCTGCGGCTGCCCGACCAAATCCGGTAGCTGCTCCAGTCACGATCACGGTTTTATTCTGAAAAGTTGTTTCCATAATGATTTCTTGAGATTTATCGATTTTTGGTGAACTATCCGATCCGTCAGTTAAACTATTGGATTGCCGCTTTTGGTGGTTTCTGGTACATCCGATGTAAGGTCCCAGTGTTCCACAATTTTGTCTCCTTCTATTCTGAAGATATCTACCACGGCCATTCCAAGAGCGGCTGGTGTAGGCTTTGCCAAGCTATGGACGACTACCATGTCATCTTCGGCTATTACTCTTTTCACTTCCCAGATACCCTCAGGCATCATGTTGTCAAATAGATGCGGAAGAAATCCTCTGAGTGCCTCCAATCCATTGTCCAAATGTGGGTTGTGCTGAATGAAGGTGTCTGTTGATACGTATTTGCTCAACGCCTCGGTCTTTCTATTGACCCAAACCTCATTCATGTAATCTGTTACTAAATCTTTAGCGCTTATCATTTTTATTTCTTTTTTTGATTGAACCATGGAGGCAAAATTGATGGTGTGAAACGATTATCATCCAATCAAAAACATAGACAAAATGGCGAAAATTACGGTTTTTGATTTCGGAAAGACTTGGGGGTTGAGCCTGTTTCCTTCTTAAAGAACTTGGTGAAGTGCGTCGGCTCAGAAAACTGAAGGGCATAACTGATTTCTGCGATATCTAAACCGGAGTACAGAAGCAAGTTTTTTGCTTCCAGCAGCACTCGCTCGGAAATGTGTCTCTTGGCTGAAATACCTGTTTCGGCCTTTACCATTTCATTGAGGTAATTGGCAGAAACGTTCAGCTGATCTGCATAAAAGCTTACCTCTCTGTTTTCCAGAAAAGAGTTGCTGATCAGACTTTTGTACTTTCTTACTGTTCTAATTTTTTTGGAAAGAAACATCTCTTCCGAAGTGTACGCTGCATAAAGCGTTTTTGCTTTTTCAAGCAATGCTGTAAGCAATGGTTTTACTACTTCTTGATTCTTTCTTTCTTCATGGAGTAGCTGAATGAGCTGCTCGAAAGTATGCTGCTCTCTTTTGTTGAGGTGAAAAAGGTTTTGGTTGAAAACATGGAAGAAAGGAAACTCTTCCTCTAAATTTTCTACAAAAGGAAGAGCAAAGGCCTTGTGAAAAAGTACTACTGCTCCTTCAACACTTTCGTCACGAACAAAGCTGAAGATGTGTTCTATACCTTGGAAAAGGATGATGTTGTTAAGGGCTTTATGCTGGTTTTCATTAATGCTGATTTGTCCACTCTT
>CAYYNA010000350.1:0-2618 GCA_964472815.1 uncultured Roseivirgaceae bacterium | reverse complement strand
GCAGATACGGTGGCATCTGAGATCGCTATTGCACTCTCCTTGCGTTACGAGGTTGATCTGAACTATTGTTTCGAGTTGCCAGGTGTGTTGAGGGACATGGAGGATTTTGGTACCCTCATTAAGGAAATAAGATCCTCAGACTATGAGAAATTGAAGGTAGAAGGTGTGATTTCAGGAGGCATGATCCCTAAATTAGACAATGCATTCGACTCGCTGAGTAGAGGAGTTGCTCGAGTTAACATTCGCAATGTAGAATCATTAGCCGTAAACCAGAATCATGAGTTCACCACCTTATATTGATGCCTACTACGATGAAGCTGTTGCACTTCTAGTTAAGCTCATAGAAATGCCCAGCATGAGTGGAGAGGAAGAGGGCACTGCTGCCATCTTGGAGGCATTTTTGGAAGAGAAGAATATAGAATTCGAAAGGAAAGGAAATAATCTTTGGGCACGGAATGTAGATTTTGATAGTACAAAGCCTACGATTCTATTAAACTCTCATCATGATACCGTAAAGCCTAATTCTGGTTATTCCAATGACCCTTTTGAAGTCTCGCAAAGAGATGGAAAGCTCTATGGGCTAGGAAGTAATGATGCCGGCGGATGTCTGGTCTCTTTGATTATGACTTTCGTGCATTTCTACGAAAAAAAGCATTTGCCCTATAATCTAATTCTTGCTGCCACTGCTGAGGAGGAAAACTCTGGAAAAAATGGGGTGGAGTCAATCTTGTCAGAGATCAGGCCTATTCACTTTGGCATGATCGGAGAGCCTACGGAAATGGATATGTCTGTTGCAGAAAAAGGACTGATGGTTATTGACGGAGTTGCAAAAGGTGTTTCAGGCCATGCAGCTAGAGATGTAGGATTAAATGCCATTTATGAAGTAATGCAAGACATAGCGTGGTTTAAAAACTATCGTTTTGAAAAGGAGTCTGAATACCTGGGGCCGATCAAAATGACTGTGACCATGATCAATTCAGGATACCAGCACAACGTGATTCCGGATGCTTGCGAGTATGTTGTAGATATTCGAACGACAGATGCCTATTCCAATGAGCAGGTTTTTGAGATCGTCCAATCTCACGTCAAGAGCGAAGTGAAAGCCAGGTCCTTTAGACTAAATTCTTCTCACCTTCCCTCGCACATGGATATATCCCTGGTGGCAGATAAACTGGGAATTAAGAAGTTTGGGTCACCTACATGCTCAGACCAGGCGGTCATGGACTTTCCTACCTTCAAGATGGGCCCAGGGAAATCCGAAAGATCCCATACTGCTGACGAATTCATCTATCTGAAAGAAATAAAGGATGGTATCAAAGGATACATTCATCTTTTGGAAGAACTATTTAAATCCAAATCGTGATCTTATGAAACTCTGGCAAAAAGAAGCAACAGACATTGATCAGCTCTTTGAAAGATTTACTATCGGAAATGATCCCATTTTAGATCTGGAAATAGCTGAATATGACGTGATCGCATCGAGGGCACATGTTAGTATGCTTTCTTCCATAGATCTTTTGTCCAAGAGTGAAGAGGAAGAAATCCTGGGAGGTCTGGACGAGATTTTGGTCTCGATCAAAGATGGCACCTTTGAGATTGAGCAGGGGATCGAAGACTGCCACAGCCAGATAGAGCTGCTGCTAACCAGAAAAATTGGTGAGGCAGGTAAGAAGGTGCACAGTGGTAGGTCAAGAAATGACCAAGTCTTAGTGGCATTGAAGCTCTATGCCAAGTCGGAGATCGAAAGTATCGTTAAGAAGATTGAAGGGTTCTTTGGCTTGCTTCAGGAGAAGAGCGAGCGTTCCAAGATGGTACTCATGCCAGGGTATACACACATGCAAGTGGCTATGCCGTCTTCTTTTGGTCTCTGGTTTGGTGCACACGCAGAAAGTCTGATTGATGATCTGCTGATTCTAAAGGCAGCATACCAAATAGCTGATAAGAATCCTCTAGGGTCTGCTGCTGGGTATGGCTCATCATTTCCCCTAGACCGTGAAATGACCACTAAAGAAATGGGCTTCAGCGCTTTGAATTACAATGTGATTTATGCACAAATGACTCGAGGTAAATTGGAACGAGCTTGTGCCATGGCAATTGGAGCAGTGGCAGGTACTTTGGGGAAGTTCTGTATGGACGTTTGTACTTATGCAGGCCCTGATTACGGCTTCTTTGACCTTGATAAAAAATTTACTACTGGGTCAAGTATTATGCCTCACAAGCACAATCCGGATGGGTTCGAACTGGTGCGTGCAAAGTGCAATCAGCTGCAAGCACTCCCTACCGAAATCAACTTGATCTTGGCTAATCTGTCCACGGGCTATCACCGAGATCTGCAAATTTTGAAGGAGAGCTTCATTAAGGGGTTCAGTACGCTGAAGGATTGCCTAGATATCTTATGCGCCATGACAGAAAACCTGGACGTAAATAAGGAACTAATCAACGACAAAAAGTATGATCTGCTTTTTACTGTCGAGGAAGTGAATAGATTGGTATTGGAAGGGGTACCTTTTCGTGATGCCTATAAGCAAGTGGGCGATCGGGTCAATTCAGGGGAGTACGAGCCAAATAGAGAAATTGAACATACGCACATCGGAAGTATAGGAAACTTGGCCAATGAT
>CAYYNA010000349.1:0-2621 GCA_964472815.1 uncultured Roseivirgaceae bacterium | reverse complement strand
TTATTTACTACCAAGATGTAGTACGTACTTCTTTTCTTCCAGTCCGAAATCAGTCATGCTCGAAGAGTCATATCGATAGCCATACTTTTCGTATAGCTGAGCAGCCCTATGCAGATTACCTTCTGTGGTTAAAAATGAAGTTTGATAGTTTTTCGCATGTAAAAACCCCATAAATGTGTCCATCATACGTTTGCCGAGTCCTATTCCGCGGAAGTCTGGATGAATCAAAAAGTATCTTAGTCGTGCTTGACGATTGGTATTCTTTAAACAGATGGATCCTATAACTTCATCGTTGTATTCTGCTAACCACATACATTCATCGGAAGGGTTCATCGATCGATAAAAAGCAGTTAGAAGGTCCGCTACATATAGTTCAAATTCAATTCCATAGTCGTAGTACAGTCCATGCATGTAGATTATGCAGCCTAAATCTCCTTTCTTACGTTCAGACCTGATGGTTATGTCGTCGAGCTTAATTGACATGATTATGCTGGGTTAAAACCTTAGAAATAGTTTTCATACTTTTAATTAGATCAGCCAACTGCGATACTGTGAGTTTTTCAATGAGCTTTTTATTTGACTGATTTGCTATCGCGTTGAGATTATCTAATTGCAGAATACCTTTTTCAGAGAGGGTTATTTCATAAATTCGTTTATCCTCTTCTGATTGTATTCGAACTAAAAACCCTCTTTTAGCGAATACATTTAAGATTCGACTTAGATAGCCTTCATCTATGTTTATGCTTTCCATGAGTAACCTTGCGGAGCATGGTTGAATTCTTCCGATCTCATATAAAACCCTAGCCTCAGCTAGCGAATACCCACTATTTAGTACGCTCTGGTCCAAAACCGAAATGATATTGGTATAAAAACGATTGAACTCCCGCATCTTAATAACTACGTCCTCCATATACATAACTGAAAGTAATTGTAATTACTTGATAAAGTCAAGTATATTTTAGTGCAATATCGAATGACTTATTCGGTTGACCGTTAATGGCCTTGTAACGCGGCTTCTAAAGATCACTTACAAACCGCTATTTAGTCGGTGCGGCTAGGTGTCGATCAAAGTATTGGATTAGCTTACCAAACAGGTATCGATCGTAATGTCGTTCACGGCTCCACCCATGCGTCGCACCCGGTGCAAAGGCAAAGTCAAAGTCCTTGCCCTGTTTAATTAATTCTTCGGCTAACACGGCTGTCGTCTTGAATGGTACCACATGGTCCTGGAGGCCGTGGATAAAGAGGAGTTTATCCTCCAGGTTCGCTGCATACTTGAGCGCTTTTCTTTCGAAGACTTCCGGGTGTGTCTGTGGCCGACGAACAATCGCAACATCGTCAGTGCCAAAGAAAAATGGGTCTACAGCCGCCGCTGCAGCCACACCGACCTGGAAAAGTCCCGGTTTCATCAGCAACGAATAAACAGAAAGGGTACCTCCGTAACTACTGCCCCAGATACCGATGCGATCAGGGTCGACATAATCCAGTGACTCCATGTACGAAACGGCACTCGCATAATCCTCAATGTCCTGGTCGGCAAAGCCCAGTAGGAACTCTTCACGAAATGCCCGCCCATAACCGTTACTTCCACGTGAATCCACCTGCACGACAACATATCCCTTCTGGACCAACATCTGCTGAACGAGGCTATAGTTACCCGCCCAGCGGTTTCTTGCTGTATTTGAATACACTGGCCCAAAAATTACAGGATACTTCTTTCCAGGTTCCATGCTGGTAGGTTTCAGAATCCGGGCATGCAAAGTGTAGTCATCTACCAAACTGGGTAAACTAACATATTCAGCAGCTGCCCAGTCTCGCTCCGTGAAGGCGGGCAATGGAGAGTGGGTTACTCGCGTTGCGTCACCACCATCGCTGTTTACCACGTAAAGCTCAGACGGGGAAGTGTCATTATTGTGCATGAACACAAGGTTCTGACCATCAGGTGAGGGGTAGCCAATGTTCCTGCCCGGTAGAAGTGTTACCTGCTTGGGTTCACCACCAGATGTACTTAGACGATAAATGTGTTGTTCATAAGGGTTAACACCATTCCCTGCATAGTACATTACTTTACCCGCTATAGTAGGGGAGGACAGTACATCGTAAGACGGATCTGTCAATAGTTGAGGACGATCTCCAGACTTTGTGGCGTCAATCGAGTAAAGGCCGTAACGGTCACCTAAATCGCTTAAGAACACGACCTTCTTACCATCCGGATGCCAGGTAGATCCAAACGAGGTATACATGCGGGTCTCTCGAACACCTTGCCAAATCTCGCGCAGTTGGCTCTCTCCTGGCTCTACGACCAGCAGCTTACGTTCCACAGCAGTGTCGGATGCGGTATCAACCAAAAGCGCACCTTTCGGTGACCAGTTGAAGTCGATAACTTGGTTGGCGTGCGGGTTTGGTAAATCGAGGTACGTAATGTTACCGGTTGCTATATCGAGCAGGCCAACCCTTCGGATCTCATTGGGGTCACCAGGGTAACCTCGGCGTACTTCGTTGGGATTGGTTTCAGTAGCCAGGTAATCCGGGAATGGCACCTTTCGCATCTCGCGTCGGTCCACTTCGTGAAACGCGATGGTCTTGCCATCCGGGGACCACTTGTACGTTGGCCCACTCCA
>CAYYNA010000348.1:0-2626 GCA_964472815.1 uncultured Roseivirgaceae bacterium | reverse complement strand
AACTAACAGACCGAGGCATACTCGAAGCTGGAAAGGTTGCAGACTTTACCTCTTTTGATTGCGCTGATTATCGAGAAATCCTCTATCACCAAGGTGAGCTACAACCTTCAATGACCTGGAAAAAAGGAGAAATGGTATGAACACCTACCAAGGACCCAAGAAAGAAAACTGGAAAGGTCGAGCCTCTGATGAACCCGAGTACTGGCATCAGTCTGTGCAATTGATCGACCTGATCAAAGAAACTGAGATTCATGCCGATGTAGCATTCTTGGGCTATCAATGCGAGGAAGGGGTGAAAAGAAATCAAGGACGATTGGGCGCTAAGAACGGCCCAGATGCCATACGTCAGTTTCTTGGTAAGCTTCCAGCTCACCGAGATGATCTCAAGATGGCTGATTGTGGAGACTTAGTGTTCAATGAGCAAGTAGAACTGAAAACATTTCAATTGCAATTTGCAGGTCATATCAATCGAATGCTGCGAAACAAGACATTCCCAATCGCTTTAGGTGGCGGGCACGATATCAGCTATGCCAATTTCTGCGGAATTCACGAGGCGCTATACGAGAATGGCAAGCAGTTTGGTATCGTAAATTTCGATGCACACTTTGATCTGAGAAAAGAAAGTCAATCCACCTCCGGCACACCCTTCAGGCAAATTCTGCAGCAATTTGGAGGTCGCACCCAATACCTTGCGCTAGGAATTCAACAAAGTGCCAATACCAAGGAACTATTTGAAGTAGCAGCTGCCACGAATACCAGGTACTTGACACATGAGGCTTGCCTAAAAAATCCTGAAGAAAGCCAGCAGTTGGTGAATCAGTTAAGTAGCCAAGTCGACTACCTCTACGTCACGGTGGACATGGATGCGTTCTCTTCTGCCAATAGTCCAGGAGTGAGTGCCCCCTCTCCTTTTGGCTTAAGTCCTGATTATGTTGCTACCACGCTGAGACATCTTCTGCAAACAAAAAAGGTGGTGGCCATAGATTTTGCAGAGACCAATCCCACCTACGACTTAGACCATGCAACAGCCCGGTTAGCTTCTAAACTAATTTGGGAGGTCGTGCAACACATCTGACACGCACTTTAAGCGACAAAAGCTTAAGTAGCTCGTTGTTCCTCTCGGTAGCTTAATTTCGCAGGTCTAATTTTTCACGTCTTGCGCATCTTTTCCATTGCTTTTCTAATCACCTTGACCAGCCCGTGCTTCGGTCAGCAGTTAGATTCTCTATCCACTACCTATTCGTTGCAAGAAGTGACCGTCATCGGCAATCGGCTCAAGGGCAAAAGCGAGTTGTTGCCACTGGCTAGTACGACGGTAGATAGTTCATTGCTCAGTCAACCTGTTCAGCAGCTATCTATCAAAGAACAGTTATTGATGGTACCAGGAGTTTACGTGCAAAACGCTTACAACTTCGCCCAGGATGCACGCATTTCCGTAAGAGGCTTTGGAGCTAATGCGCCGTTTGGCATCCGCGGAATCAAGCTCATGGTAGACGGAATACCCGAAACTACGCCAGACGGCACAGGTCAGTTGGACAATCTTCATCTTGATCAGGTCGGGTCCATTCAAGTGCTGCGGGGAGCCTCCTCCAGTCTTTACGGAAATGCTTCCGGAGGAGCCATCTTGATCAATTCCAGTCAAGTACAAAGAGACTTTCTCACGTATCAAGGAGTTTTCGGTTCATACGGATTCTACTCGCAGGCACTCTCTGGCGGGATCAAAACCTTCAAAGGCAGCTATCAAGCAAACGTTCGAGCATTTGGAACCAAAGGGTTTCGAGATCACAACACCGTACAGCAGATAAACGCACGGTTCGCCACGCATCAGCAATTTTCCAAGAAACTCTCAGGGGTGTTTATCGCTGAGCTGGTAGATAGTCCAAAAGCGCAGGATCCTGGAGGTCTGACCATTGAAGACACGGAAAGTGACTTTCGACAAGCCAGAGATCGAAACCTAACTTTTGATGCCGGAGAAGCCATTACACAATGGAAATTGGGGTCCAGTCTAAAATGGCAGCTATCTGATGCAAGCAACTTGAATACCTATGCATTCTATAATCAACGAGTTTTTGACGGAAGACTGCCATTTGAAAATGCGGGAGTGATAGATCTCAAAAGAGACTATTTCGGCGTAGGGAATGGGCTAACGGTGTACAAAGGCATACATACCCTAAATGCGGGATATGACCTGCTAGTCCAGGAGGATAATCGTAGGCGTTTTGATAATCTGGAGGGAACTCAGGGGCCCCTCGCCTTTGATCAGGAGGAGCGTTTTTTCAATGCCGGATTCTACTTAATTGACCAGATCGAATGGAGAAGTTGGTTTGCAACCGGAGGTCTACGATTTGATCACAATAAGCTGTCAGTGGATGACCGATTTATCGCCAACGGAGATGAATCGGGAGATATCAACATGAACAACTGGAGCTATCAGCTAGGTGTAGGCCACTCGATTACCAATGAGCTCCAGGTCTTCGCCAATCATTCAACCAGCTTTGAGACACCCACTTTGATCCAACTCAGCAACCGACCGGATAATCAAGGTGGATTTGAAGACCTGTCTGCAGCCAATGCAATCAATTTTGAGCTGGGAATTCGCTGGAAATCTGAACAACTGTCTGCAGAA
>CAYYNA010000347.1:0-2631 GCA_964472815.1 uncultured Roseivirgaceae bacterium | reverse complement strand
GAGAAGTATGAAGATTAGCCTAAAACTGAATATTTCCACCCATTGGGGTGATGAAGTGTACGTATCTGGAAGCGGAAAAGAATTAGGATTAAGGGATCCCGAAGATGCTGTAAAACTCCAATGTCTAAATGATTCAGAATGGGTTGTCGAATTTGATTCAAATGAAGAGCTCATTGAATACAAGTACTTTATTAAGCGTCAAGATGGTAGCATCACCTGGGAGTTTGGAGAAGAACGAATTCTAGAATTAAGTAATGCTAAAAAAGTCTATGCAAGTGATTCCTGGCGATTTTCCAATGCAAAGGAAAATAACCTCTTTACTTCTCCCTTCATCAACTCATTCTTTAGAAGGGTCGGTAAAAGAAAGGTAAAGAGCAAAAAACTGAACGCTTCAGTCAAATTTCAAATTCCAGTTTCAAGGGTAGCTTCCAACTACTCGGTTGGTATGCTAGGAAGTGCGCCTGCATTAGGCGGGTGGGATCAGAATCAGGTAAAGCTTTTGACAGACAAAGATTTTCCTAACTGGATCGCAGAGTTTCCTGTGGCAGATTTTAAGCCGGGGATATGGGAGTACAAATACGTGATTGTAGAGAATTCATCAAAGCACATCGTCCACTGGGAAGAAGGAGAAAATCGAAAGCTTTGGATCAGTGAAGATACTTCCAAGGAGCATACGTATGTCGCTTCTGATCAACCCAGAGGATTTGGTCAAGAGGACTGGAGAGCCGCTGGTTTTGCGATTCCTGTATTTTCAGTTCGGACCAAAGAGAGTGCTGGGGTCGGTGAATTCAATGACATAAAAAAACTGGTTGATTGGGCGGTGAGTATCAACATGCAATTGATTCAGGTGTTGCCTGTGAATGACACGACCGCAACCAATAGCTGGATAGATTCCTACCCTTACGCTCCAATTTCTGTCCATGCACTTCATCCAATTTATGGAAATATGAAGTCCATAGGTCGGCTGAAGAATCAATCCATGCAGAAGAAGATAGAAAAGGAGGCAGTTCGTCTCAATGCACTGCCGGAGGTTGACTATGAAGGAGTGATGAATTTAAAGTGGGAGTTTTATCAGCAAAGTTTTGAGGAGAATAAGGATGAGTTCTTAGTGTCTAAAGCATTCAAATCCTTCTTTAATAGCAATAAGAAATGGCTTCAAGCTTACGCAGCATTTTCTTATTTGAGGGATAAGTATGAAACAGCTGATTTCTCAAAATGGGGAGAGCATGGTCATATGTCAGAAAAGCAGCTAGCCAACTTTGTCTCTCCCAAGAAGGCACACTACGATCAGCTGGCTTTTTACTACTACGTTCAATATCATCTGGATTTGCAACTTAAGGAGGCAACTGCCTACGCTAGAGAGCACCATGTAGTTCTAAAGGGTGACATTGCCATTGGTATCATCAAAGGTTCTGTAGATGCGTGGAGGTGGCCCCATTTATTCAACCTCGATGCGCAAGCTGGTGCTCCACCTGATCCATTTTCTGATGTTGGGCAAAACTGGGGTTTCCCGACATATAATTGGGAAGCCATGGAAAAGAATGGCTATGAATGGTGGACAAGCCGACTTCAAAAGATGTCTGAGTATTTTGATGTGTTTAGGATCGATCACATACTCGGCTTCTTCCGAATCTGGCAAATGCCTGAACACGCAGTTCATGCATTAAATGGGATGTTCAACCCTGCGCTTCCGAATACAGTATCTGAAATCAGGTCTCGGGGAATTGACTTTGATCTAGAACGCTTTTGCGAACCATTCTTACCGGCGGAATATATCCATAGACTCTTCGCGCAAGACGCTGAGTGGGTATTTCAGCATTTATTGGATGAAAAGTCTCCCGGTGAAATGAAGCTGAAGTCTCAACTGCAAACACAAAGGCAAATCAAGGACTATCTACACAAGCTGTTAGTAGAGGGAGCTATCGATGAAGCCTTTAAAAACAGAGTTTTCAAGTCACTAATGGCGCTCCCATGTGAAGTGCTATTTCAACAGAACTTTAAGGATAAAGACCGCTATGATCCAAGGATTCTTCTGCACGAGACGAATAGCTATGCATATCTGGACGAGTACCAAAAAGCAAAGCTTAAGGAGCTTCACGATGACTATTACTACCACAAACACAACAGTTTTTGGAGAGAGATAGCAATGAAGAAGCTTTCGATGATTAAATCAGCAACGAATATGCTGATATGTGGAGAGGACCTTGGAATGGTACCATCAAGTGTCCCAGGCGTGATGGCCGACTTGCAATTGCTCAGCTTGGCAGTGCAGCGCATGACCAATGACGAAAGTCTATTTTGGAAACCGGCCGATCTATCCTATATGTATGTGACCACTACTGGAAGCCATGACATGTCGAACCTGCGAGAATGGTGGCATGAAGAACCTTCTGAAAGCCAGGTCTTTTACAATCAGATTCTTGGATTTGAAGGCGAAGCACCAGAGGAGATGGAACCTATACTTGTAGAGAGAACCCTTCAGCAGCACCTTGGGTCTCCTGCTATGTTGGCAATATTCCCAATCCAAGATTTACTTGCAATCAGTGATCAATTAAAAAGAGATAACTGCTTTGAGGAACGAATCAATGTACCAGCCAACATCCCTCACTACTGGAAATACCGACTTCATTT
>CAYYNA010000346.1:0-2632 GCA_964472815.1 uncultured Roseivirgaceae bacterium | reverse complement strand
CATTTGCCGCCAAAGCTTTGATCAATGTGTCAGGCATATTTCGCTCCCAATCAGGCGTAAACTTTCTGCACGATGAATGCGAAGCGATGACGGGTGCTTTTGTCAATCTCAATGCATCAAATGCAGCACTGTCAGTCACATGAGAGATATCGACCATAATTCCCCACTTATTCATTTCCTCAATTACCTGCTCCCCAAATGGGCTCACTCCATTCCAAGTATAAGTAGTATCGTATGAAGAATCACAGATTTGGTTATCCTTAGAATGTGTTAGAGTTATATATCTAATGCCTCGATCAAAAAAGTACTTAACATTATTGATGTCATCTTCAATGGGAGCGCCATTTTCCATTCCCATAGGAAGCGAAAGCAAGCCCTTGTCGAAATTAGCTTGCACATCTTCTGGAGTATTAGCCAAGGCGAACATATCAGGGAATGCAACTGGAATTCTCGACACCATATCGATCAGGGAGTCTGCAAACGCCTTAGCACCACCAGACACTTGGTAACCCGACGGAACGTATATGGACATAAAAGGAGCATCCAATCCTCCCCTCTTCGACTTGGGGTAGTCAAAGTTCCCTGAAGTTTCTATTGAAACGTCTTCTACTTCCTTGGTTATCATAAAACCTTTCTTCTTCATCCTATAAGGAAGATCTACGTGCCCGTCAACCATTATGAACTTTTGTGCTAGATCTGTTGCCATTTGTCTCTGCTCTTCTTCTGTCATTTGGCCGAAATCCGCCTCTTTTTCGGCAGAACCCGCACAACCAAGAAGGAATGCAGTAAACAGAAGTAGGAAAGAAGTGTAGCTGGTTTTTGATTTGCTAATCATAATTGTTCGATTACTTGATGCTAAATAATCGGCCAATTTACATCAGTTCAATAAAACAGGATAAATAGCTTATGATGGATTCTTACTTCATCAGCCGGAAAACGGGGTACCTGAGATATTCAGGCTCTCTGTGCGCTGAACGCTGGTAGATAAAATCAAGCTGGCGATTTGCACTGTTGGCTAGCTCGGGATCTTCGGCTTTCGCCGCTCTAAGCGCTTCTTTGATCTCCGGGTTTTCCTCAAGAATCTTTACCGCATGGTCTTCAAATACATAAGAGGAAAAATGCTCCTTCTGCTGTAGAATGGCGTCAAAGAAATTCCATGCAAAAAAGGAATCTGGAGCTTCTGGCTCCAAGGTCTCGACGATGTAACGATTTCGCCACTGATTAACAGGAATCAGCAGATCGCCTTTTCGAAAATTGATTTCTATCTGCTGTGGGACTACTTTGGCATCATAATGTCGATAGTGCCCTTCGTATGGGCTTCTTACCGTCTTATAGTCGGAGATCATGTAGGCTTCCACCTGCATAGAGGTATCTCGGTCTATTGGAATCATTTCAATTTGGTTCAGCTTTAGTAGCGCAATGACCTCCCTCCACTGCTGTGGAATGACGTAATACGCTGGAGCTTTGATCACTTTGTCTGCGTAATAATCTTCTTTGAACTTCACCTCTCGCGTAAAGGGCTGATCATGATCATATTTCAAACGCATGAGCCCTGATATCTCACTTTCCACATAAGTAGGCTCATACCCACTAAACATCAATGGTGTATATCGACTAGTATCAACCTTCCATGAAACTTCAAATTCTCTCTTGGCTTGGATGGATCGTTTTGTCTCTTCTCTCAGCTTCATAAGCTCCTCACCTCTTTCATCCAAAAAGCTGTACATGGTCTCCATAAGTGCATAGGTGGATCCAACGCGTTGCTGATAGGTCTTTAACATGTGCGTTTCACTCATCATTCCCACCGTATGAAATAAGGTAGCATATCCGGTCGAGTACCTCGGCCAATCTACGAATTGCGTCCATCCCTTATCTGGAGTCTGACCCCAAGCGTTGACGTAGGGAATAGCAGAGAAATCGCGTTCTGTCATTCCTGTGAAGGAATATGGAAGAAATACTTCATCAATAAAACGGCCTAACTCACCCCCCATCTTATCTTTCTGCGTACTTAGCAACATCATCACGTGCTGATAGTCAGCTCCATTGCTCACGTGCGTATCCAGAAACAAATCAGGGTCATACAATTGAAATAGCTCTTGAAATGATTGTGAGTTGCGCGTATCTGACTTGATGAAGTCACGATTCAAGTCGTAGTGTCTGGCATTTCCTCGAAAACCATATTCCACAGGGCCGTTCTGATTTACTCTGGTTGTAGAGTTTCGATTGAGTACACCTCCGATATTGTAAAACGGGACGATAGCAACGATCACTTTTTCTAATACCTTCCGTTTCTTCTTGTCTTTCAATAGGTCTCTGGCAAACATCTGACTGGCGCTGATGCCATCGGCCTCCCCAGGGTGTATGGCATTGTTTATTAGCCAAACTGCTTTTCCAGAGGCTTGGATAGCCTCTGGCGTCTTTTCATTATTATTAGAGATCAGTACTACGTGGAGTGGAATACCAATATCCGTAGGCCCATGAGTGATGATCGAAACTTCATCAAACTTCTCTTCCAATTCTTGATAAAATGCCATGGCCTCCGCATAAGTAGCGGACTCAGTGAAGTTGGATGCTTCATATCTGGTAACTAACTGGGCGGCTGATACAGATGCCATTAGTAGTAGAACAGTAC
>CAYYNA010000345.1:0-2635 GCA_964472815.1 uncultured Roseivirgaceae bacterium | reverse complement strand
TAATTGATGCGCTAGATAGTGGCCAGTTAGCAGGTGCTTTTCTGGATGTCTTCCCGGAAGAGCCTCTTCCAGCGTCGAGTCCACTCTGGGAACATCCGAAAGTTTTTGTGACCCCTCACATAGCAGTAGTAACTAAGATTGAAGCAGCAGTTCCACAGATCGTCGAAAACTATCAGCGGCTGAAAAATGACCAGCCCTTAATTAACCAGATCGATCGTAATAAAGGCTATTGAGCATATCAGCCAGAAATTTGGTGCTTTACTTTTGCGGCTTACTTTTCTGCCATGATCGAATATAAAGGAGCCACTATCCAAGAATTGTTTTTCCAGAAAATCAAAGAGGAACCACAGACCCAAAACCTACTGCAAACTGAATTTTCCCCCAGCGAGGAAGAGACACTGAAACGAATATTTCTAAAACCATTCGAGGGGACGATAAATACCTATCAGTTTAAGCACGAAGTAGACCTGGAGCTCAACGTGCTATTCCAACTATCTAGAAAAGTAGATCAGGAAGAAAAACTAGATGAAGCGGCTGAAGGAATTGTTTCTCACTTGGTCACCAGCTCCAGACATCCAAACATCAAGGAGGGCGAACTATTCATCGTCAAATTCTCGGAGATTATGCTGGGAACAGAAATAGTTAATGGGCTAGGCATATTCAAAGCGGAAAAGAAAGATTCTTTTTTAGAGACTCCTGACTGGACTAAAGAACCTTCCTTGTTATTTAAAGAAGGAATCGGTGAGAAGAAGCTGGATAAGGCGTGTCTCATTTTGTTTACTCCTGAACCCTACACCATCCTTGCTTATGACAACAACAGCAGTGAGGCAGTATACTGGAAAAATGATTTTATTGGGTTGGATTTCAAACGCGATCATGTAAACGATACCAATCATTTTCTCCAAATGACGAAGAGTTATATCACGGATCAGCTTCCTGAAGAATTTGAAGTCTCGAAAACAGATCAAATTGACTTACTAAACAAATCCATCGGGTACTTCAAAAATCATGAGGAGTTCGATCAAGGGGAGTTTGAACTGGAGGTTTTCGGAGATGCTTCGGCTATCTCGTCATTTCGCCACTTTGATAAACAGTACCAGGAAGAAATGGATCTAGAACTATCAGACACTTTCAAGATTGCCACGAACTCCGTAAAAAAGCAAGCCAGAATATTCAAAAGCGTTTTGAAGCTAGATAAGAACTTTCATGTCTACATTCATGGCAATAGAGAACTGATTGAAAGAGGAGAAGATGAAAATGGAAGGAAATACTATAAAATCTACTACGAGAATGAATCCTAGCCCATTCAGTTCAAAAGCTCAAAAACCGATTTAGTCCTAATGATTTCCTGCTTCGGAATTGTACGCAATTGCGCTAGCAATGCATATTACTAACTTGCCTTCAGTTAAATTCTTCAAGATGAAAAAAGCATTAGTTACTGGAGCAAGTACGGGTATTGGTTTGGTTTTCTGCAAAGAGTTGAGAAATGAGGGTTGGGAAGTTACTGGAGTGGCTAGATCAGAAGAGAAATTGAAAGAGGAGTTCGATGACGGATATTTTATCGCAACAGATCTCAGCTCAGAGCAAGGAATTTCCCTACTTGAAAAGCACTTAAAAGAAAACAAGTATGACCTTTTAATAAACAATGCAGGTTTTGGGCTTTACCGTAAATTCATGGATGCTCCAATCGAACCACAAGTAGACATGATGCATCTTAATGTAGAAGCCTTGGTTCGTCTGTCTTACGCCTTTCTCGCCACGGCAAAAAAGGGTGATGCGTTAATGAATGTATCCTCAGCTGTGGCGCTACTGCCCATGCCAGGAGCTGCGGTTTATTCAGCAACAAAATCTTTTGTCACTTCTTTTTCAGAATGTCTCTGGTACGAACACAAGGATAAGGGCATTTATGTATTTGCAGCCTCGCCAGGCGCTGTAATTACGCCCTTCCATGAGAATGCAGGAGGTGATTCGAAGAAAATGGATTCTGGAATGGTCATGACTGCAGAGTACATGGTTGGCGAGGCTTTGAAAACATTGAAAGCCAGGAAAAAACCTTCCTACATCATTGGGAATCAATATCGATTTATTACGAAAATCACCCAGCTATTTCCCAGGACATTTCGCTTAAAACAACTAGCTAAGAAAAGTCAGGGAATGAATTAATTTTAATTCATGGAATGGTATGGCCCTCTTACGGTACTCCCGGCAATCGGTTTGATCATCATGTCTACGGGAAACTTCATTGTTGCGCTGAATAATGAAATCGTGGAAATGGAAATGTCGGAAAAGCCCAATGAGCAGATTATCGTTCTCAAGCTCGCTCAACTGAAGCGCCTGGGAATTGCCAATGCAAGCCTTTATGCTTCTTGTCTTTTCTTTATGATTGCTGGTCTTTCAAATGCCATCTTTTCCAGCGAAAATGCACAGAAGTACTTTATGGTCATTGGTGTGTTGCTAACCACTCTGGCTCTTACTTTTCTGTTCATACACTCCTTCAAAGCGGTTATCATTAGACACAAACGACTGAAATTGAAGTGAGGCTATCTTAGCGCTGGGTGTTTACTTGAGAACCATCGGCAGTCAAAAAAAGTAGTATGCTGAAGTCGCTTTTGATTTGATCGACCTAAATCCTAAA
>CAYYNA010000344.1:0-2641 GCA_964472815.1 uncultured Roseivirgaceae bacterium | reverse complement strand
ACTTAGGAAACGTGCACGAAATCTCACTTGCCTACTCATTTAAAAAATGAGAAAGTACTTCACGATAGCTTTCACGGTTTGCCTCTCCTGCGTCTTCGCGCAAAACGAAGAAATAGATCTGGAGCAATTTGCCGAGAGGCTTTTTGAAGTCCAGGACGAAAATCTCTCTTTTGAAGACATCTATGAATCTCTTTTACTCTACTATACTGATAAGCTAAACCTCAACAAGGTAAGCCCTGAAGAATTGGAAAGTCTTTACATATTGAGTCCGCAGCAGATCAATTCATTCTTCGACTATCGTGAAAACTTCGGGAGCCTTCTTTCCATAAACGAGCTGCAGGCCATACCTAATTTCAATACTCAAACAATCCGTTCGCTACAGCCATTTGTTACCGTAGAGGAATCCTACACGGATGGCAGACCCTTCCTCAATCGGCTACTAGAAGAGGAAAACAACTACCTCTTACTACGATATAGCCGTCGACTGGAAACGCAGGTAGGTTTTACTGCTGCCCTTCCTTTAGATACTACCTTCATCGAAAGTGAGGACGGAAGACGAGTCGATACGTTAACCCAAGCTCCAAATAGGTATCTCGGATCTCCAGATAAACTCTACGGTCGCTTCAGAACCAGCCACCGCAATGACTTTAGTCTAGGGTTCACGTTTGAAAAAGATGCTGGAGAAGGATTTTCCTTTTCTGAAAACCGGAAGGGTTTTGACTTCTATTCCTACCACCTGCTTTTAGAAAACAAACTAGGGTTCAAAAAAATCATGCTTGGAGACTTTCAGATGCAAGTAGGTCAGGGAGTTGTTTTTGGAGCAGGCTTTAATGCTGGCAAGGGAGCAGAAACGGTAACTACTGTAAAAAGGAGCACCCTAGGTCTCAGGCCCTACACAGCAGTTCTTGAATCAGGATTCTTCCGAGGGATCGGATTGACAAAGGAATGGGGAAATTTTGAAGTGACGGGGTTCTTCTCTAGACTCAAGCAGGATGCAAATATTGAAGTGGATTCCATAGAATACTCCTTAATCTTCGAGGGAGAAGAAATAAGTGGAGCGGCTCCACTAGCTGATCCAGACCAAGTCTTTGAGGAAGAGTTTGCTAACTCCATCATTACCTCAGGTTTCCATAGAACAGAAAACGAACTGCGAAGAAGAAATCAGGTTGATGAAACTTCGTTCGGTGGAATGGTCACTTTTTCGCCCAACCGAAGATTCATGGTAGGTGGTGCTGGTATTAGCACCAACTTTAGTGTCCCCATCGGTCGGACACCCAACAACTACAACCAATTTGAATTTAGAGGTGAGCAAAACAGGGTATTTACCTTATTCTCGAATTATACCTGGCAAAACTTCTCCTTTTTTGGCGAGGCAGCTCGATCAAGTTCGGGAGGTGTTGGGGCCGTAGGAGGCTTTGTCACCAGCCTCTCCAAAATTGTGGATTTTGCCATGATCCTCAGAAACTATGATCGTGATTTTCATTCTTTCTACGGCAATGCGCTTTCTGAGAACTCACGAAATATCAATGAGCGAGGAACCTACTGGGGGTTATCCGTGCAACCAAGCAGAAAACACAAATTGAACATCTACTACGACAGGTTCAGCTTTCCTTGGCTTAAGTTCAGAACGGAAGCTCCTTCTGAAGGACAAGAATGGCTGGTCAGGTATTCGCATTTTCCTACGCGAAAAATTTCGTTATATGCTCAGCTTCGACAGCAGACCCGACAGGTTACGCTACCAAGTGAAAACCTGAACGTACTTACCGATCAAAAAAGGTACAATTACCTATTCAACATCGACTATCAGCTAAGCAACGGACTAAAACTCAAAACGCGGATTCAGGGCAGCACGCAGCAGCAAACATCCATTCAGACCCGTGGCTTCACCTTCATTCAGGATGTCAATTTTCAAATCTGGAAACTAAAGTTCCATACTCGGACGGCATTATTCGAAACTGATGATTTTGCCAATGCCCAATACGTTTACGAAAATGATGTCCTGTACGCATTTTCCATTCCTGCCTACAATGGCACGGGTATCAGAAACTATGCAATGGTGCGCTATGACCCCACCAGAAAGCTGTCTATTTGGGTCAGATACGCTCGGTTTGCATTCAGAGATCGTGATGAGGTAGGTTCAGGTCTGAATTTATCCCAAGGCGGTACCTCTTCTGAACTAAAAGCCATGTTGAGAGTAAAATTCTAGCATTGAGCAAATATTGCTAGTTTAGAGAGATGCAAACCTTAAAGGATGTGTGGTCAAGTGTGATTGACTTTCTCAAGAGAGTTGGAGAAATCTTCACCACGAATCTCTTCAAGCTTGGCGAGAGTGAGATCAACCTGGGAACCATCTTCTATTTCATTTTTGGGTTTATCATCCTCACTTATTTGGGCAGAAGGTTCAGGGACGTCCTTGTCAACCGAATCTTGCTTAAGGCAAATGTGGAACGTGGAGCGAGAAACTCCATCGGGCTTATTGCTCGCGTGCTCTTCATGTTCATAGGATCCATTGTGATCATTCAGACAGCCGGTATTGACATGAGCTCACTGAGTCTGCTTGCGGGAGCTCTTGGTGTAGGTATTGGGTTTGGACTTCAAAACATCACGGACAACTTCATCTCTGGTATAATTATTCTCTTCG
>CAYYNA010000343.1:0-2650 GCA_964472815.1 uncultured Roseivirgaceae bacterium | reverse complement strand
CCCCAGCCTTCGTATTTCGGAAGGATGACTTTAGGTATTGCAGTTTGCGATAATGATTTGGTGGTTGTTTTTACTTTGATCTCCCTACCACGTACTTCATACGTATACTCGTCTCCTGAATAATTGGCCTTTTTGGCATCCCAATCATCCAGAATCTTAGCATTGTGTGGATCTAAATCCAATTTTAGACTTTCCTTAGCTTTATCAATAGCATCCAAAGCCTCTTTTTGATCCGTCAGGATTGAAGCAGATTTATCTAATGCGTAAAGTTGCTGCGCTACTTCCTTCTGCTGCTCAACCTTTTCATTGTAGCCACGGATGGTCTCCGTGATCTCAGAAAGATACCTGGTACGTTTTGGAGGTATGATGAAAATCTTTTCACTCATTTCATCGGTACTGGCAAAGGATGAATTCAAGTCAGCTCCGGTCTTCTCAGAAATCAAATTCATCAATTCCAGGTATAGCTTGTTCATTCCCGGATCGTTGAATTGCGAAGCGATGGTGCCGAAAACAGGGAGATCTTCCTCCTTAGCGTCCCACAATTGGTGATTTCGTTGGTACTGTTTCTTTACATCCCGCAAAGCATCTAAAGCACCTCTTTTATCGAACTTATTCAGCGCGATCATGTCGGCAAAATCCAACATGTCGATTTTTTCTAGCTGCGTCGCAGCGCCGTACTCTGGTGTCATCACGTACAAGGAGGTATCGCAATGATCCGTAATCTCGGTATCTGACTGACCAATTCCAGAGGTTTCCAATATGATCAAATCAAACCCAGCAGCCTTCACGATATCAACCGCATCTTGCACATATTTAGACAGTGCAAGATTGGATTGCCGTGTAGCAAGGGAGCGCATATACACTCTATCATTGAAGATCGCATTCATGCGAATCCGATCACCTAAGAGTGCACCTCCTGTTTTTCGTTTGGAAGGATCGACCGAAATAACTGCGATCCTCTTGTCTTTAAAATCGACCAAAAATCGGCGGACCAATTCGTCAACTAGAGAAGACTTCCCAGCACCACCTGTCCCTGTAATACCCAGTACTGGTGTGTTGGAAGCTTGTTTCTTGATAGCAGCAATTTCTTCACGATAATCATCTGGATAGTTTTCTGCTGCTGAAATAACTCTGGCAATTGAAGCGTGATCCTTGTTGCTGATTTTTTTCACCTGACCGTTCAAGTTCTCTCCAACAGCAAAGTCGCTTTGCTCTACTAAGTCATTAATCATTCCCTGTAGTCCCAGCTCACGCCCATCATCGGGCGAGTAAATTCGATCAATACCATAGTCGTGAAGTTCGTTGATTTCTTCAGGAAGTATCGTACCGCCCCCACCTCCGAAAATCTTGATATTGGCACCTCGTTCCTTTAGCAGGTCATACATGTACTTAAAAAACTCCACATGACCTCCCTGATACGAAGTAATCGCAATGGCCTGCGCATCCTCCTGAATCGCACAATCCACGATTTCCTGCACCGACCGATTATGTCCTAAGTGAATCACCTCACATCCTGTTGATTGAATGATCCGGCGCATGATATTGATGGCGGCATCATGGCCATCAAAGAGTGATGCTGCGGTCACGATTCGGATGTGATGTTGGGGTTTATATGTCTCAACTGCTGGGGTCATGCTGCTATAAAATTTTAGGACTGCAAAGATAAAAAGAATGGCCAGGAAATGGATACAAATAATTGGACAAGAACCCAGTTAGAAGCATTACGACATTATCTGGAAGGTGGTCTTTCCGATCACGGGTAACGCCTACTTTCAATGATTTGATCTAGTTTTAGAGATTAATAGCAATCAACAACATTAAAACAACCCTATGCGCTCACTATTAACCCTTCTCATATGTGTAACATGTATAACTGCTAGTTTCTCGCAACAATTTACTGAGATCGACCCAGGCATTGTCGGGATCAATCAGGGTAATGTAATGTGGGGGGATTATGACAATGATGGTGACTTAGATGCTTTCGTTTTTGGAGGTGATGCCAATTTTGGTAGCAACTCAAGTCTTTTCAGAAATGATCAAGGAGTATTCACTGAGGTATTTCCGGATACCTTCACAAGTTTACTAATTGGGGATTCCGATTGGGGTGATTTTGACAATGATGGAGACCTTGACATCATACTTTCTGGATCTATTGATTCCTCACCAGCAGGTGGTAGAACGATCTTGTATCAGAATAACGGCGATGGGTTCACTGCAATAGAGACTGCAATTAACAACTTTCTTGGAGGTGCAGTCTCTTGGGGAGACTTTGATAATGATGGAGATCTGGACCTGGCAATAGGAGGCGAGGAAGCAGCTGATGGAAGTAATAACCCTAGAAATATTGAGATCTATGAAAATACCGCTACAGGTTTTCTGAGGGTGTATCAAGAGTTAAACACAGGTATTACTCTAGGATCCGTTGATTGGGGAGACTATGACCAGGACGGAGATCTGGACTTACTCTTAACAGGCTTTTCTTCAACCGCCACATCACGAAGATCTTCTATTATTGACAACACTTCAGATGGCTTCTCCAGAAATACGGCTGTCGAATTAATAGGAGTGGCAAGTGGAAGCGGTAAATGGGGAGATTATGATAATGATGGCGATCTAGATATCCTATTAAATGGTAGCACCTTCGAGGAAG
>CAYYNA010000342.1:0-2681 GCA_964472815.1 uncultured Roseivirgaceae bacterium | reverse complement strand
TTGTGGAAGGATCGGTAGCCTGGGGAGATGAAGATAAATCGAGAAAATTACCTTCCAGAATTCTAATTGAATCAATAGAAAACCCAAGCTTCTGGACCACTGCGCTTTTAGATTCCGTTGGAGGTTTTACCAAAGATCTACCCCTTGGGGACTATGAAATAAGACCAATGCTAAAAACAGCTGAAAGGGATGGGGTATGGGATATGCAAAGGGTTGATGATGCTAATTCTTTAGTTTTTTCTGTCGATGACAAGATCAATAACCTCCCGGTACTTAGCCTCCAAGTTGTTGAAAAGCCAGACTTTCTCATTCCAGTGAGGGGTATGTTAAATAAGTCGCAAGCGATAGATGAAGAGCGTCTGGATGTGGTAGTGAATGCGTTCAAAGACTATTATCAGATCCCAGGAGTGAGTTTGGCTATCATCAAGGATGGGATTATGGTGTACGAGCAGCAATATGGAGTTGCCAATACTACGAATAATACACCTATTTCGAAGAGAACCAGATTCGAAATTGCCTCTGTGTCCAAGCCTATCTTCGCTTATGCAGTCCATAGACTTGTAGATAAAGGCATTCTAGAATTAGATCAGCCGCTTTATAAATACCTACCATTCGAGAGCATCTCTCATGATCCAAAACATAAGAGACTGACTGCCCGACTAGTACTTTCACATCAGACTGGCTTACCTAATTGGCTTTGGAATAGCCCAAGAGATTGGGAGAATGAAGAAAGAGGAGAGTTTATTGGAGATCCGGGTGATGGACACTTCTACTCGGGTGAAGCCTACGAATATCTTATGCGGGTCGTGGAAAAGGTTACAAGGAAGAACATTCAACAGATAATGCAAGAAGAGGTATATAGTGTTTTCGGGATGACGGAAAGTTCGCATACTTCTGAACCTGGTTTTGCATCGGAAATTGCCGTTGGTCACCTTGAACAATTTCCCATGTATTGGGAAGTGCATCATGAGCCGTGGGTAGCAGGCGGTATGTATTCAACCGCACTAGATCTTTCACGTTTTGCGATAGGGATTCTGAATAAAGCCGGCTTATCAGCGCAACAGTATCAAGAGATGCTGAAGCCCCATGTAGAAATTGATCCTTGGGTCATCAACTATGGAGGCGATAAGCAGTACTGGTCACTTGGTTTTGAAATCGAAGATGCACCATATGGTAGGTTTTATCATCATGAGGGAAGTAATTGGGATTTTGAGTCTAGACTTTGCATTAATATCGATAAAAGGTATGGCTATGTTCTGCTTACCAATAATGGCCATGGCGAGTTCCTTGATCGGGTCCTTCAAAGGGCGCTGTTTACAGGGAGGGGAGATACAGCAGTACCCACTTTTGATTAGTCGTGAAAATGCTGGATGAGAGAATAGAAATTTTTGTCGGATACTTTGTTCAGAAAAAGCAGTATCTGTCATTGAAGTTTGATAAAAAAGACGAGCTAGAGGTACCTATTAAAGTAAGGATCAAAAGTAGGTTTAAGCGTCAAAAAAGAGTAGACCCTAGACTGGATGCTTTAGATAAGTATTCCGGAGGTCAAGAAATTTGGCACTTCTATTCCAAGATAAAACAGGCTAAGTTGTTTAGCCCAAGACTGTTCTTACATCCTCCATTGATTGAATTCCTATCTACCTCTGAGATGGACAAGGTGACCAATTATTACAAGCCCAATGGGAAGTATGCATGGAAAATAGATCTAAATAAATCTCACAAAATCTACCGAAGCAGCGATGAGTGGATGGTTTTTGCATTGGTAGAAGGTGGAGCATGTTTGACCATCTTCCTTACAGGCGAAAATGCGGGTTCAATCTACTATCTGACCTCCCAGCCAGAGTTCAATATTTTAAAACCAATTGCAAAGAGCTTTGGACAACTTTTAACTCGCATTCAGAAAGATCCAGCAAAGTTTTTACGGTTAGTCAGAGTGACTGTAACCATTGATAAAAAGGACGGTTTTTCCTATGGATTTGTACCGATTGAATATACAATTGGTGGTTGAACTAGTGTCAGATCGCGTTGATCGACTGAAGGTTGAAAGATTAGTAATTCCGTCAGGACCTTAAACCCTTTTCTTTTTCAAAACCAACGGAAAAAGACTACCGATTTGCTTTTCTGGACCAATCGATGATGAATGCAGGCAGGTTACTATCTGAAAAACAAATCAACTATGAAAAGTATCCTGTGTCTTCTACTAATAACTCTCTCATCTGCAATTTATGCTCAACCGAAAATGCTGAGCAGAGATAGTCTACTTATTGATATTGACTATCTAGAGCAAATAATTAAGGAAGTCCATCCGGGAGTTTATCGCTACAACTCAAGAGCGGAGATCGACAAGCTGTTTTCCGATCTCCGAATAGTTGCTAATCGGGATTTGGATGAAGCCGAATGGACTATCAAACTAGCACAGGCAGTGCAAAAACTAAGATGTGGGCACACTTATTTGAACCCATGGAACATGAAGAAGTCCATCAGGAATCGACTGTTCGGAGGCTCGATCTATTTCCCGCTTGGTTTTACCATCATTGACAATGAATTCATTGTTACAGAAAATCTAAGTGTAGACCTAGATATTAAGAAAGGCGATAAAATCGTGAGTATCAATGACCATCCCGTTGAGCAAATTCTTGATTCACTTAGAACGATTGCAAAAATTGATGGAAACAACATAA
>CAYYNA010000341.1:0-2702 GCA_964472815.1 uncultured Roseivirgaceae bacterium | reverse complement strand
CGATCATCATTATCTACTCTCCGCAGATTGAATTAACAAGTGGCAACTGGAGAGGTGATATACTCATACTTTTCAATGGAACAAGCTATGCAGCTTACCTGGTCATTGTAAAGCCTTTGATGAAGAAGTACAAGCCCATTACGGTTGCTACTTGGGTTTTTACTTTGGCAATTCCTTTTGTTCTTCCCTTTGGTTATTCAGAAGCCTCAGAGGTGAACCTATCAGCTCTTCCTCCAAAAATACTGGCTTCCATCAGCTACACGATTTTATTAGTCACAGTGCTAGTATACTTTCTGAACATTTGGACCTTAATGAAGGTAGATTCTTCGGTAGTAGGGGCATTTATTTATCTACAACCCGTTTTTGCTATTTTGACGGCCATCCTATTTTTTGAGGAAGTATTTCTTCTTAAGCATCTGGTGGCAGCATTGTTCGTATTTAGTGGCGTATGGTTGGTCACAAAGAAATCTTCCTAAGCCTTTGCTGAAAAACATCCAGCATGTGATCATCAAAGTCAAGATGCGTAACGAATCTGACCAGACCTTTCCCAAACCCTACTGCTAGAATTCCTGCGCTTTCGAGCTTGGCTAGAAAATCCTTCTCGTCCGATCCTTCAGTTAATTGTGCAATTACAATGTTGGTTTCAACTGGGTAAACACTATGCACCGCAGGATGCTCCTTCAGTAGTTCACCAATACTTTTCGCTCGTTGATGATCTTCTGTTAGCCTCTCCACATGATGATCTAATGCATAGATGCACGCAGCTGCCAGGTATCCCACTTGTCTCATTCCTCCCCCGAACACCTTCCTGACTCTTCGGGCATGATTAACTCTTTCCCGACTCCCAATTAAAACTGAGCCAACTGGTGCTCCTAGTCCTTTCGAAAAGCACAAGGAAATTGTATCAAAGTATGCTCCATATCGACTAGGGTCCTCGCGGTTTTTTACGATTGCATTGAAGAGCCTTGCGCCATCTAAATGAAGCTGTAGCTGGTGGTCCTTACATGCTTGGCTGATTTTCTCAATCTCATCCAGATCATAGGTGCTTCCTCCTCCTTTGTTCATTGAATTCTCGAGGACAACAAGCCTTGTTTTTGGAAAGTGAATATCATCCGGATTGATACTCTCGATAATCTGCTCTGAAGCGATCTGTCCCTTTTCTCCTTCCAGCAGCTTTGGTGACAGCATGGAATTATACATCATCCCCCCACCTTCGTACAGATACACATGGGAGTATTTGTGGCAAATCACTTCATCTTGAGGTTGCGTATTAATCCTCATCGCAATCTGATTGGTCATGGTACCTGATGGACAATAGAGGGAATCTTCCATACCAAACAGGTCAGCCACTTTCCTTTGAAGTGCATTAACTGTAGGGTCATCACCAAACACATCGTCTCCCACTTCGGCACTCATCATGGCCTCTAGCATGGACTTGGTGGGTTTTGTTATTGTATCACTTCTTAAATCGATTGTTGCCATCAGTTCGCTTTAGTGAGATATAAAATAAAGTGCTGAATGATGGATTTGAAAGAAAAAAGGGCAAAAAGAAAGGGAGCCCTTTGGCTCCCTTCTAAACCTAAGTAAATATGAAGAGGATTAATTACTTGCTTAGTATACGAGAGGGGTTTTACCCCTGTTTCGTTTGTTAACTTTCTTTAACTATCAATCTGTCTGATTAGTCGAAAGAATATTTGCCATAACAATTAACTAGAATCATGCCAAAGTTTTTGATTGACACACAAAATCATATTTCCCGGAACAAAATTCTGAATTCCCAAACCGAATTTTGTTTGTTTTTCCACTATTCTTTAAAGTCAAATTGGAAGACTATTTTATTCAACTATTTTTGCCCAAAATCCAAGCTAAATGAGTGTCCTAGTAAATAAAGATTCCAAAATAATTGTCCAAGGTTTCACCGGTTCTGAAGGTACTTTCCATGCCGAACAGATGATCGAGTACGGCTCAAATGTGGTCGGAGGAGTTACTCCTGGAAAGGGTGGTCAAAAGCACCTAGATAAACCGGTCTTCAATACCGTGAAGGAGGCAGTTGATCAAACAGGAGCAGACGTTTCTATCATCTTTGTTCCACCTGCTTTTGCAGCAGATGCCATCATGGAAGCTGCGGACGCTGGCATAAAAGTAATAGTAACTATTACAGAAGGAATTCCTGTAAAAGATATGATGCATGCTAAGCCTTACGCAAAATCAAGAGGTGCGGTATTGGTAGGGCCAAACTGTCCTGGAGTAATCACTCCAGAAGAAGCAAAAGTTGGAATCATGCCTGGCTTTGTCTTTAAGAAAGGAAAGATCGGGATCGTTTCTAAATCTGGAACACTTACCTACGAAGCAGCTGATCAGGTGGTCAAAGCTGGGTTGGGTATTTCTACAGCCATCGGAATTGGTGGAGATCCAATCATCGGTACGTCAACGAAAGAAGCAGTACAAATGCTCATGGAAGACCCAGAGACGGATGGAATTGTTATGATTGGAGAAATTGGCGGACAATATGAAGCCGACGCAGCAAAGTGGATTCAAGAGGACGGAAACAAAAAACCTGTTGTAGGATTCATCGCAGGTCAAACCGCGCCTCCTGGAAGAAGAATGGGACATGCTGGGGCAATCATTGGCGGGAAGGATGACACAGCGGAAGCCAAAATGCGAATCATGGGCGAATGCGGACTACATGTAGTAGCCTCACC
>CAYYNA010000340.1:1522-2734 GCA_964472815.1 uncultured Roseivirgaceae bacterium | reverse complement strand
AAGAAATAACCTTGGATTATTGTCTGCATCGGCTAAGCTATATGAAGTGCCTACTGTTGTCACCACTGTAGCAGAGAAGTCTTTCAGCGGTCCGGTATTTCCAGAGATCAGAGAGTACTTTGGAGAAGAGTACATTGATCGATCTACGATGAACTCTTGGGAAGACAAGCGAGTAGTAAAAGCGATCAATGATTTAGACAAGCCAAAATTGGTTATTGCAGGTCTATGGACAGAAGTATGTACACTAAGCGCCGCTCTGTCCGCGCTCGAAGATGGGTACGATGTGTATGTGGTGGCTGATGCCAGTGGAGGAACTTCTCAAGAGGCACATGACATGGCGATGACACGTATGATCCAGGCTGGAGTAAAGCCCATTACTTCACTTCAATACCTACTGGAGATTCACAGAGATTGGGCACGAAGCGACGTGTACAATGAGGTGGTGAAAATCTCGAAAAAATATGGTGGGGCATATGGTCTTGGAATCGACTACATCAAAACCATGAGTAAGTGGATGACTGGTAAAGAAGCCAGTGAAGCTGATTCTGGCAAATAAGATAAATGGCTCGGCAAGTCCGAGCCTACTTTTTCGCAAAAGTGTATTCTGCTACTATTTCAATTATCATGAACCAAAAATCACTTAAAAATGAAAGATTTTGATCCAAAGAGACGAGAATTCCTGAAGGGATCTTTAGCATTGGGAGCAACTGGACTCGCTTTGTCCTCTCCGTTCGGAAGTTTAATGGCGCAGCAATCTGGTTACGCAGATATGGTTGTGCGTAATGCAAAAGTATCCACCGTAGACCCGAACCTTCCATCTGCTCAGGCATTTGCGATAAAAGACGGGATGTTCCAACGAGTAGGTCCCAACAGCGCGGTAGCAGATTTGATTGGTTCGAATACGAGAGTAATCGACGCGAAAGGCCATCGTGTAATTCCCGGCCTTAACGACTCACATACTCACGGTATTCGAGAGGGATTGCATTATGCCATGGAGCTTCGCTGGGACTGGGTAGACTCTGTGGAAGAAGCGCTCGCGATGCTTGCGGAGGAAGTAAAACATACACCTAAAGGTCAGTGGATTAGGGTAATAGGCGGCTTTTCTTGGGAGCAATTCCGTGAAAAGAGAATGCCAACACTAGAAGAAATTAACAAAATAGCTCCGGATCACCCAGTCTATATTTTCTACCTCTATGCCTACGGTATGCTCAA
>CAYYNA010000340.1:0-1422 GCA_964472815.1 uncultured Roseivirgaceae bacterium | reverse complement strand
GATGCTGGAGGAGGAGGGATGCAATATCCTGACGCCTATGATGTGATGTATGATGTTCACAAGCAAGGCTTATCTACTGTCAGAGTAGGAATTCACACTTTCCCACAAGTAGGAGGACGTGAGTTTGACGACTACCAGCGATGGATTAAGATGGTGAAACCTGGTGATGGTGATGATATGCTGCGCTTTATTGGCGGTGGAGAAAACATTGCGTGGGCGGCCTATGACTATGAAATTTTCGCGCAAGAACGTCCAAATCTTGACAAAGATGTTCGTGAGAAAGCTTTTCCTATTTACAAGCTTCTAGCTGAAAACAATTGGCCTTGGCGACAGCACATTACCTACAATGAGTCCGCCGAGATTCTTTTGAAGATGTACGAAGAGGTAGCAAAAGCGGGAGATGGCAAGTTACCCGAAGGAACCATCATTGATCATGGAGAGACTTTTTCAGAAAGGACACTAGAACGAATTGCCAAGCTTGGAATGGGTATTGCTGTTCAAAACCGAATTGCCTATCAGGCCGAAGATTTTGTGCAACGATACGGTGCTGCCAAGCTAGCGCAAACTCCTCCAGTCAGAAAAATGCTTAACATGGGTATTCCAGTGGGTGGGGGAACCGACGCAACTCGGGTAAGTTCATACAATCCATGGTATTCGATCCATTGGTTAGCAACTGGAAAATCCAGAGGTGGTAGGCAGATGTATGGAGATGATAATATCCTTACTAGAGATGAAGCGCTACAACTTTGGACCACAGGATCATCATGGTTTACGGGAGATATCGGTAAAAAAGGTGCTATTCAAAAAGGGCAGCTAGCGGATTTCTCCATATTAAATCAGGACTTTATGGAGGTGCCAGATGTACTGATCCCCAGAACGCACGCGAAGCTAACAGCAGTTGGAGGAAAAATAGTTCATGCGTACGATAAGTTTGAAAAGTTTGCACCAAAAGCGTTACCGGAAGTTTCTCCGGACTGGTCTCCACTTTACAGAACCGGTGACTTTAGAAAGCTCTACATGGGCTAATCAGCAGATTTAATGCAATCAAATATGTCAGCTGGAGTGGAGCGAAGCAAATGTATTCTTCGCTTTACTCTAGATGACCATTTGAAGAAGTAATATGAAGTTGGAAACAACTATAGTAATAAAAACAGGGGTAAACAGGAAAAGGAAGATGGCTATCAAGCAATTGCTATCAAGTTCGCTCCCATCAAATAAAGTGGTCCACTGGACATTATTGGGATATCGTATCCTGATTGCATTTGCCATGTTTCGTACACATGGATGGAAGAAGCTCCATGATTTTGAAGGAACAGTAGCAAATATCCCTGACCCCTTTGGGATGGGAGGTCTGGCAAGTGCCTACATTTCGATTTTTGTGAATGTAGTATTGGCATTTTTTGTAGCAGTTGGATTGCTAAC
>CAYYNA010000339.1:0-2797 GCA_964472815.1 uncultured Roseivirgaceae bacterium | reverse complement strand
GGTGATTACCTGCTCAGAAAAAGTAGGCAGGGATCCAATGGCTTGCGTGGAGTTCAAATCTATGCCAGTCACCCTTGTCCCATCTCCATTAAAAGTCAGGTTTGACCAATCTCTCAATCTGGCATTACTTGCTTCATCCCAATTGAGTCCCTGCGGACTTACTGCAGCAAAAATCTCTACTAGTGCCAGCGAATCTGCAGTTGTCGTTGAGTCGATTAATGTCTTGACTGCCACAACCTCAGAGTTTTCAGACAGCTCGTCAGAGTTATTGAGTACCCTAACCCGATAATAGTAGGAAGTTCCGAAAAACAGTCCGGTCACCGCGGTTGTATTCGCATTAATTACTAAGCTATCAAAACCGGAAAGGAAAGTGGAGAAATCAGCATCTCTAGACACATCCAGCTCATAGTTCTGCACATCCAGCCCACCAGTCCAGTTTGCATCAAAGGATGTGGCTGTTACATTAGATGCAGGTAAGGCCACTAATTCTGTAGCAATAACCTCCAATTCATTGGTGGTTGTATCCATCCCCATGTTTCCAGCAATATCGGTGGCGGTTACTTCCACATCATAAACTCCTGCAGCCAATGTGGAAATCTCTCCTGCATTTAGTGTCCATATTCCTCCAGTAACACTGGATGCTGGATAGGATAAGCCGGCAACTGTAACGGAAACAGAAGCACTATCATCGTCTACCGTTCCAGTAAGTTCAGGGCTTAGCTCAATGGTGGAAAGCGAATCAATAGTGACATTAGGCGCTATCACATCATAAAAAATGGTGAATGTCTCTGCCGCGGGAGTTGGACTATTATCGTCTAGTGTAAATGCGGCACTATCTGCAATATCTACTGAAACAGGGCCCTCGGTAAATAAATCGAGCAAGAAGGTATAATTCGCTGAGTCCACATTGACAAATGAAGCCGACTGGACAAGACCTCCCGCAGATACTTCAATGTCAGCCTCCGTAAATGATAACACTTGTTCCTCAAATGTGACGGTGACATCAATGGTGTTCTCATTGGTAGCAACCGTCTCTGAGCTGGTAATCACTGGACCATCCACATTTCCCACCACCAAAGGTCGAAACTCAGAAATGCCCCATGTTCCATTAACATTTTGAGCTCTTACCATGGTTTGATAGGTTCCTATGGAGAGGGTATCACTTATCAACTCCGCAACTTCAGCAACTTCCAGACCAGGGGTTGTTACGGGTATTGCGGTAGCGTTACCAAACCCAGGGTCTTCATTGCCAACGAAATATTCCAGCGCCACGATATTACCAATCGTATTGTCCGCATCAACGTAAACGAGGCGTGTCTCGGTAGTACCCCAGTCTCCGCCTTCTGCCCTTGCACGAACTCCCAAAAGGTGAAACCCTACACTTAGCCCTGAGGCATCAATGTTCTCGTTCACGGCTACTAGATTATCAGGTGTAAATGCGGATACATTAGTTCCGCTCCCAACACCAGGATCTTCATCAAAAAAGTACTCGATTTGGTCAACATTAATTGCTGTGCCGCTACCCGAAGGGTCCACAAACACCAAGCGGGTTTCAGTGGTTCCCCAGCTACCCCCTTCTGCCTTCGCCCGCATTCCTAGTACATGAAAACCGAAGGCTAGTGTATCAGACACCAGTACCTCGCTACCCAAGGCTATTTGGTTAGCAGTTGTAAAGCCGTCAATAATGGTTGCGCTACCTACGCCAGGATCCACATCAAAGAAGTACTCTAATGAATCAACCAAGGAAGCAACTCCACTTTCCGATTGATCCACAAAGACCAGCCGGGTTTCAGTAGTTCCCCAACTTCCGCCTTCTGCCTTGGCGCGCATTCCTAGAACATGAAAACCAAAAGCCAATGTATCTGACACCAACACCTCGCTACCCAAGGCAATTTGGTTAGCAGCTGTGAAACCGTCAATAATGGTTGCGTTTCCTACACCCGGATCCACATCAAAGAAGTACTCTAATGAATCAACCAAAGAAGCTACTCCACTTTCCGATTGGTCTACGAAAACCAACCGTGTTTCAGTGGTCCCCCAACTATTGCCAACTGCCTTTGCCCGCATGCCCAGCACATGAAAACCAAACCCAAGGTTGTCGGAAACCAAGACCTCACTGCTAAGAGCTATTTGGTTTGCGGCAGTAAACCCATCAATGATCGTAGCACTGCCTACTCCAGGGTCCTCATCAAAGAAATACTCCAATGAATCGACCAAAGAAGCAACACCACTTTCGGACTGGTCCACGAAAACCAATCGCGTCTCGGTGATACCCCACATACTATTTGATAACAATGTTGGATTTATGAAATTGGTGGGTTTAACCGAAATGAGAAGCGTATCATCTACGATAAATGAAGGTCTTGGAGCAAGATTTCTAGCTCTAAACCCTAATACATGAAACCCCAAAGAAAGACTTGATGCGTTCAAGGTTTCTACTGCTGCAACCAATGAGTCAGGTGTACCCACACTGATCGGCGTGGCACTTCCAAAACCGGGATCTACGTCAAAGAAATATTCTATTTCGAATATCTCAAGGGTATCACCTTGTGCAGAAACGGATCCATAACTAGCAACTGCGAGCAGTGCTAGCAAGTATCTCCTAAAGAAACTTCCCAAAGAAAAATTCATTTCGGAAGTTCGTTTAGTTGCCTTCTGCCTCTATGGTTGCATCTAGATTGTTGCCCTCTTTGATGATTTCAGGCACTCTCAAAACCTTTATGATCGGAAGGGGTGTACCGGTCACGCTGTAAGGAATGGTACCTCCAGTCAAGCCAATGTCACCACCATCGTTACC
>CAYYNA010000338.1:0-2811 GCA_964472815.1 uncultured Roseivirgaceae bacterium | reverse complement strand
TTGTTCTCCGTATTGATATCAGCGGTTTTCTTTTCTGGATCAATAACAATATTCACCACTTCCTTATCTTTCAGAAAGACCTTACTGGTCTCTAGCTCGTTCTTCCTCCAAATCTCGGCAGGTATTACGTCGGTCTCTTTGGTGCCGTCAGCGTAAGTCCACTCAACCAGTATGGGACTCACTAACCCTCCTTCATTTTTGAGATCCAAAACATAGACATTCTTTCCGTCAGTTCGATCAAGGATCTTACCGTCATCTTTTCGCGATCTCCACTCGCCATTATTTTCTCCACTTCTGGTGATCACAATTTCCTCAAAGCCTTTGCTAAAATCTGTATTTGGCTCCTCTGAATCGCCATCAATGTTCACTGCGGCTTGCACCTTGTTTTCAAAGCCGGATTCTTCGCCTCTGAATTTGTACCAGCGTACATTACTTAAATTAACATCGACGTTATCGGTCGTGTAAAACCAGCCCTTCCAAAACCAATCCAAATCAACGGCAGATGCGTCCTCCATGGTGCGGAAGAAATCGCCTGGCTTAGGGTGCTTGAAAGCCCATCGCTCTGAATATTCCTTGAATGCATAATCAAAGAGTTCGGGACCCATAATGGTTTCTCTTAATAAGAAAAGTGCCGCACTGGGCTTAGCATAAGCATTATTTCCAAACTGCGTAATGTTCTCTGAGTTGGTCATAATTGGTCGAATGTAATCCTTGTCCCCACTCATGTATTTTGTGATCGTACTTGGAGTCCCATAGTTGATAGGCATATCTGGGTAATGCTCCATGCAGGTTACCGTCTCAAGAAAGGTGTTCAGCCCCTCATCCATCCAGGTCCACTGACGCTCGTCTGAATTGACAATCATCGGGAAGAAGTTATGCCCTACCTCGTGCACAATCACCCCGATCATCCCCCATTTCTTGCTGTCTGTGTATGTGCCATCATCATTGGGCCTGCCGAAGTTGAAGCAGATCATAGGATACTCCATTCCTATCGAAGCAGTATGGACACTAATAGCGACCGGATAAGGATACTCAATCGACATCCGGCTGTAAGTATCCAATGTATTAACCACAGCTTTCGTTGACTCTTCCTCCCAAAGCGGGTTACCCTCCTTAGGATAATAAGACATAGCAAGTGGTGTGTAATTCTCTAGTTGAACTGCCTGAGCATCCCAAATAAACTTACGAGATGAAATGAATGCGAAATCCCTTACGTTCTCAGCGTAAAACTCCCATGTCTTTGACTTAGTGGATCTCGAAGATTCGTTTGCAATAGCCTCCTTTTCAGTTACGATGATGACCGGCTTATCGAATGACTTTTTGGCTTTTTCAAATCGCTTCAGCTGCTCATCTGTTAGGACTTCCTTAGGATTCTGTAACGTGCCAGTGGCCCCTACCAAGTGATCGGCTGGTGCAGTGATCTTTACGTTGTAATCGCCGAAAGTCAGTGCAAACTCACCATCTCCAAGAAATTGCTTGTTTTGCCATCCATTGAAGTCGTCATAAACTGCCATACGAGGGTAGAATTGAGCAATTGTGTAGAGGTAATTGTCGTCTTTGTCAAAGTATTCATAGCCCGAGCGTCCAAAGTCATCCATTCGATCATTGATATTGTATGACCAATCGATCATCAGCTTCGTCTGCTCACCAGTCTTTATAGGAGCTCCCAACTCAACTCGCATCATAGTTTTGTTGATGGTGTACTTAAGGTCTTTCCCACTCCCATCAGCGACTTTCGAAATGTTAAACCCACCATCAAACTCAGAATTGGAGGTGACATAATCCACCCAACGAGCCTCTATGCTATCTGGTAGCTCCTTTCTCGCACTGATTTTCTGAGTATCCGAATCTCTTGCACGCATGTTTTGATCCAGCTGAATCCAAACGTACTTAAGCGTGCTTGGAGCGTTATTGTAGTAGGTGATGGTTTCTTTTCCCGTAATGCTTTGGTTCTTGTCATTGAGCGTTAGCTCAATATCGTAATCAGCTTGCTGCTGCCAATAACTTGGTCCCGGTTCTCCGCTACCCGTCCTGTAAGCGTTTGGTGTGGGTAGCAGGTTGTCCATTTGCTCAAACTTGCCGGTAAATACCTCTTGCGCAGATGTGGCAAAAGCCAGCAATGTCAATAAAGCGGAAAGTTGCTTTCTCATTGTAATAGTAGTCTTGTGATTTAGTATTGGTAAAGCTAGATGAATCAAAAGGTTTTGTAGTTAACAATGGGAAGAACGGTAAATCGGATGTTTAAGCCCCAGTTCAAGAAACAACTCCGTTGATCAAACCCTCTTTGAAAGGCAAAATTTTGCCTTCTTGAAAACGACTCGGTACCTATATTTATCAAATTAGAAATTCGCTCAGTACTTCAAATGATGCTCAAATCCTCTGAAATAAGAATCTTCCTGTTACTCCTAATACCTACACTTTCTCTCGCTCAGCAAGATGAAATAGCAATGATATCTAAGCAGGTTAGAGAAATCAGTTCCCGAATAGCTTCCTATGACTCGATAAATTCTGCCGACAAAAATCAAATGATACTGAAGTTATTTGACGAAGAATATAACGAGTTAGTATCAGAGGGCGAAGGTGAGCTAAATGGGTATTTCGTAGATGGGGGTTTAAGAAGACTACACCATCAATCACTAACATTTAGTGGCTTTATTGACATGTATTTCTTCTTTCGGGACGGAGAGCTGATCTGCGCTCATCATGTAGAAAGAAAGCTCATTGGAAAGTATGATGATGGTGATTGGATAGCCTGGGACTTATCTAAAACTCCAGATACAATTTTTGTTGGCAAATACTATGTGAAGGGCA
>CAYYNA010000337.1:0-2831 GCA_964472815.1 uncultured Roseivirgaceae bacterium | reverse complement strand
GCTTCTTCTTTATCTTGCGGCCAGCTATAACCCTTAATTCAACTTGTCAAGACCTCAACCGAACCAACTCGCACGTAAATTAGGACTACTTGCCCTAATGGCGACTGGCATCTGTTCCATGCTAGGTGCTTCCATCAACGTGGTTCCTTTTATGATTCATAGAAGTGTCCCAGGGATAGGTCCTTACGTACTGCCCGCTTTCATTTTTGCTGCAGTACCTGCTCTGCTTGCTGCATTGGCTTACGGGTGTTTGTCATCTGCCATGCCGAGGGCCGGTGGAAGTTACATCTATGCCAGCCGTGGACTTCACCCCTACCTGGGTTTTGTAGCCAGCTTTTCTCAATGGTTTGGTCTGTCTATCGTCATAGGAGTGATCGCTTACGTCATTGTCCCCTTCATCCGCGATGTTTTTGCCGAGCTGGAATGGAACAATGCTGCAGCTACTTTGGAAGTTGGCTGGGTCCGAGTATCGCTCGGCTTAGTAATGATCTGGTCATTTATTTACATCAATGTACGTGGGGGAAAATTCTACGAAAGAACGGTAGTGCCTCTTATGTTCATCATGTTCCTCCTTGGAGCGATCGTGATTGTGACTGGTTTTGCTTTTGATACAAATGACTTTCAGAGTGCCGCGTCTGCAGTAGGAATCGAGTCCTTTTATTCAACTACTGACGCATCATTCAGTTGGAAGAGTTTCTTCTTTGCCTCGGCGGTGCTTTTTTCCAGTTTTATTGGATTTGACGCCATTGCTCAAGCCGGAGGTGAAGCTAAAAACCCCACCCGATCCCTTCCTCTTGCGATTGTCCTTGCAATTACTATCGTTGGTAGTTTTTACTTTCTATTTACTTCTGCTGTTTACCATATGGTTCCATGGAACTATGTGGCACAGGAGGCCCAAATTAGAGACATCTCTGCACCAGGATTACTCAGTTTGGTCATACCAGCAGGGCTGGCTGTTTTTATCCTGACTGGGGCTGCCATTGCACTCATCAATGATTTACCAGCCATGCTACTTTCAGTTTCGCGGCTGATGTTTTCCTGGGCTGAAGATGGAATCTTCCCAAGAGATGTTTCAAGGATTCATCCGAGATACAAAACACCCGTCGTTGCGCTATACCTAAGCGGCTTTATGGCGTCTCTAGGGGTATTAGGTAGCCACTTCGCAGGAGATTTCTTTTTGGGGATCGACATTATGGTCACCTCCATGATGGTGAATTTTCTATTGATGTGCATTACGCTTATAGCCATTCCAAAAACAAATCCGTTTTTGTCTTCATCCATCATCATGATCAGGTCAAGTCAGTTGCGACTGGTCATAGGGCTCGCAGGAAGTCTACTGCTTGTAGGGTTCCTTATCGTACATACCTGGAAAGACCTTTCTTCGGAAGTAGATGCCTGGTATTTTCACTCAACTTATGTTTGGTTAATCGTCATGGCAATCGCCTCCGCTATTTTCTTTATTAAGCTCAAAGCACTGAATGCATCAGGTGAGAACGTTAGTGAAATATTTAGCAAATTACCGGAGGAATGAATACAGCAAATTTCACTGAATTAGCACCCGGTTTCAAGATTTCCAGAGTTCTCACAGGTCTTTGGCAAATCGCTGATATGGAGCGTGACAAAGAGGCACTTGATCCGGTCAAAACCGCAAAATACATGCAGGCTTATGTGGACGCAGGCTTCACCACCTTTGACATGGCAGATCATTATGGCAGTTCGGAGATCATTGCTGGGACTTACCGAAAAGAAGCTACCGACCAGGTTCAACTATTGACCAAGTGGGTACCTGAACCTGGAAAGGTCAGTTTAGCAACAATTAGAGAAGCTGTGGAAAGGGCATTAGACCGAATGCAAATGGACCAATTGGATTTGCTTCAATATCATGCCTGGCACTACCCTGATCCAGCCTGGCTCGATACCTTATTCGCTCTTCAAGACCTAAAAGAAGAAGGGTTAATCTCACACCTTGGTGTCACAAATTTTGATTCCGCGCACCTCCGAATAGCCGCAGCATCCGGAATTGAATTGGTTTCCAATCAGGTCTGCTATTCCTTACTAGATCAACGAGCCAACCATGAAATGGCAAAAGTCTGTTCCGAATACCATATCAAACTCCTTGCCTTCGGCACGTTGGCCGGAGGATTCTTAAGTGCGCGATGGAAAGGTCAGCCTGAGCCCTCAGAATTAAAGACCTGGTCTCAGATGAAGTACAAAAGATTTATCGATACCGTGGGTGGCTGGTCCAGCTTTCAAGAACTACTAGTAAAATTGGGACATGTGGCAGAGAAGTATCAGGTTTCGATAGCCAACATTGCGACCAAATTCATTCTGGATCAGCCCCATGTAGCCGGCGTTATTGTTGGAGCTAGATTGGGGGAAAGTGAGCACATTCGAGACAATAAGAACCTTTTGAATGTTGAACTCGACGATGAAGATTTCGAACTCATTCAATCCCAACTCAGAAAGTTCGATCCCGTGCCTGGTGATTGCGGAGATGAATATCGCAAGCCTCCATTTCTTACTGCCTCCGGAGATCTTAGCCATCATGTCCAAGGCTTTCCAAAACCTTTTGAAGTAACTGAATTACCCAATGGAAAATCTAAAGTGGTGAGCGGAACGTATTGGGAGGACATGGCAGGGTTCTGTCGAGCGGTCCGTAAAGGAGATCGGATACTTGTTTCCGGCACCACCGCTACTCTTGGAGACAAAATGATTGGAGGAAACGATCCAAAGGCTCAAGCCCACTTTGTCATCGATAAACTTGAAGCTGCGATAATCTCGCTTGGAGGATCTTTGGAGGATGTAGATAGAACCAGAATATTTGTCAATGA
>CAYYNA010000336.1:0-2835 GCA_964472815.1 uncultured Roseivirgaceae bacterium | reverse complement strand
CTGAAACGAACCCAACACCTTCAATTGGCTTAAATAAATACAACTCCCTTAGCTCGTATACCGAAGATGAAACGGTAATTGGCAGTGCGGTGATTTCTGCAAGCTCTGACCCTTCAAACGAAGCGCGAAACTGAGAATCAACCGGCTGAAGCGTTTCTGAAAGGTCTGCTGGCTGCAATTCGGATTCAACATTTCCTTCAGCAACTTGCTCAATTTCCTCTCCTGCAATGATTCTTCTCACATTTTCGATATATACATCCTTATTTGCCACCTCTCTTTCCAATGAGTCTAGCTTCATGGAGAGCTGTACAACCTGTCGATTCGCCACCATTTGTGCGTGCCTTGGATCAAGCCATTTTTCTAGACCCACTGTAACAAGGTAAATGGCCAAAGAGAGTAGTAAAAGACCTACTCCTGCCAGTACTAGGAAAACTCTGGCGTAGTTGAAGCTGAACGTAATTTTCTCTGCAAAATTTTCCTCATTTCTTATAATCAGGAGGTATTTGTTCGTTAGCCAATTACTAAATGTTTTTTTTGCAGCCATATTTTGCTTTTATGAGATTCAAAGTTATGCAAACGGGGCATGTTTTATCTTTACACTAAATTGAAAAGGAGCATTTTACATTCTTTAATTTCCAGCTATTTTTCAAAAAGGATACTCGCACTAACGGGCATTCTTTTATTTGGATGTTCTCCCTACAAAAACAATCCACTAAGTGGATCATATCATGATCTAACAGCTCACTACAACGCATATTTTATTGCTAAAGAGCGAATCAAAGAAATCGAAAAATCGATTTACGAGAGCCAAGATTGGAACTACAACAAGGTGCTTCCAATATTTTCGCAATTTGACTCTACCAAATCAGCTTCACTAAAAACAGAGATCGAAGATTGTGTTCAGAAAGCTTCCATCTCCATACAAAGGCATCCAGGATCTAAATGGGAGGATGATAGTTACATCTTAGTTGGAAAAGCCAGGTATTACGCAAGAGAGTTTCCTGACGCCATAGAAACATTCAAATATGTAAATACACACAGTAAAAACGATAATTCCAGGCACTATGCCATGACGGAATTGATCAAAAGCTTTACAGAATTTGAAGAGTACAACAATGCTATAGCTGTCACGGATTACCTAGCTAAAGAAAAACTGAACAAAGAAAACCAGCGTAGGCTCTACCTCAACAGTGCCTATCTGTACCAAAAGAAAGAGGATAATGACAAAATGGTGAGAAATCTTGTGAAGGCAGAAGAGCTATATCACTCCTCTGATAAGGCAAGAATCAACTTTATTATTGGTCAGCTATACCATGAATTAAATTTTGAAAGCGAGGCGTTTAGGTACTACAAAAGGGTTCTTAAAAATAATCCAACCTACGAGCTAGAATTTTACTCAAAGCTGTACATGGCTCAAGTTACTGAGCTTGCAGAGGCGAATGACTTAAAGAAGATTCGGAAGTATTTTAAAAATCTTCTCAAAGATCCAAAAAATAAAGAATACCAGGATAAGATCTACTACGAGCTTGCCGGTTTTGAACTTAAGAATGGTAATCTGGAAGAGGCAATCGAAAACTATAAGCTTTCGGTGAAGAATAGTACAAACAACAATCGCCAAAAAGGCTATTCCTATCTAAGTCTTGGAGAGATCTACTATGACTCCATTAAGAATTTTGTCCTAGCCAAAAGCTATTATGACAGCACGGTAAGTACGCTTCCTAAAGATGAGGACAACTATGAGGAAATCAAGAATCGCCAAGAAATTCTGGTAGACTTTGTCAAGCAAGTAGTGACAATTCATAAAAACGACAGCCTACTTCATTTGTCAACGTTACCAGAAGATTCTTTGATGGTACTTGCCTCAGCAGTAGTGGAAAAAGACAGAGAAGAAAAGGAAAAAAAACGAGAGAAAGAGAAACAAGCAGCCATTAATCGTGCAAGAAATATTTCAGATCAAAACGGAGACAACCTCATTGCGACAACTCAGACAGGCTCGGTTTGGTATTTCAATAATCAAAGCCAACTTTCTAGGGGAAGTAACGATTTCATTAAAAAATGGGGAGACCGGCCCCTAGAAGACAACTGGCGAAGGAAGAACAAAAGTGCTACCATTCCTGCAGAGGAAACCAACGTCGTTGAAAACATTTCTGAAGCAACTGGAGATGAAATGGAAGTGAGTGTGGAGCAGGAAGCCATTGCACTGCTACAACCTATACCCAAAACTGAGGGGGAAAAGCAAAAACTATTGGATGAGGTCGAAGAAGCATTGTACCAGCTGGGAAATATCTACAATCTTCGATTGGAAGAAGATGAGAATGCAGTTGAGTCATTTCAAACCTTACTTCAAAGATTTCCAGAAACAGTGTATGAACCAGAAGTGCTGTATCAGCTTTATCTCTTGCTAAAGCCACTTGACCCTACTTTGTCAATAGCGTACGGCGAAAACCTAAAATCCAAATACCCAGAGACCATTTTCGCTAAGCTGGTTGACAACCCGAACTATAGAGAAGAGAGTTTTGCTGCTACTTCTCAGCTCAAAAAATTATACAAAGGCCTCTACAAACAATACAAGAATAGAGCATTTAAGGAGATCGTTTTCTCAGCGGATAGCGCGCTTAAAATTCACCCGGAAAACGAGTTTAGCGATAATCTAGCGCTGTTGAGGGTACTTGCCATTGGGCAGTTAGAGGAAGAGAGAAAATACCAATACGAACTAAACGAGTTCATAAAAACATATGAAGAAAGTGATGTAATTGAATATGCGACAAGCCTAGCTACAGCCTCCGAAAACTTTCAGCAGAAAAGATATAATAGTGGAAGAGCGCGCTTTGTCGA
>CAYYNA010000335.1:0-2846 GCA_964472815.1 uncultured Roseivirgaceae bacterium | reverse complement strand
TCCTGGTGGGAGAATGGGTGGGCACCACTACGAGCTTGGACAATGGGACCATCACCAAGCAAGGCGCAGCATACGAAAAGATCTCCTACGATTTGGATAGTCACCTTCTAGTCATTGAGTTGAATACCGAGTTTCTACAACTCCACACGATCATCACTTACAACGAGGAAGATGAGAAGTACTACTACCACCGATTTTCCAAAGATGGTGCGGCTATCTATCCTGCTGAATTCAAAGAGGGCCAGCTGATCGTTTGGAAAAATGAACAGACCCGATTCTTTTTCGGTCGCACACCCGAAGGAGACTTCCTGGAATATGGAGAAAAGTTAGTTAATGGAAAATGGACAAGGTACTTTGAAGACAGGTTCAAGAATACGGAGTAGCAATATCCGACTCAGAGATATTTCACTCAAACCCAAATCCTCTATTCGCCCTCAATGTCTCCCAATCTTTAGCGGAAAGATCTAACCAATGCTCCATTTTTTCTTGGTAAGCCCCTGGAATAGCTGACCCAAAACTCCAGTCGCTGGCAAAGACAAACTTCTCGATCCCGACGGCTTTCATTGCGAGACTTAGGTTGGCAATAGCCGTAGAGTCGACACTGGCTGTGCCGGTTTCGTAGACCACATAACCCATCCCAAACCGAATGTTTTCACTGCTCAGTGCTCCGCTTTCGAAATAGGGAATAAATGTTCGCAGCGCAGAATCTGTTGCTGCATCAAAACCACCCCAGCCGGCAGCATGCGCAATAACGATGCGCAAATCCTTTCGGGGGATAAGTAAATTCTCAAGCACTTCCTTCACATCTACAGCTCCGTACTCCGGATTTCGGTTTCGCATATGCATCAGTACCGGCTTATCGTACTTGACGCACAAGTCAAAAATCTTCTGTAGGCGTTGCATGTGCTCCTCATTGAAGAAATCTATCTTTGAATTGGCTAGATGAAGCTTAAGTCCATCCACCTTCAAGCTATCAAAACACCTTTCAACCTCCTCTAAAGCATAGGGTTTTGCAGGATTGACGCTGCAAAATCCAAATAAGCGCTCACTTTGATTTGCCTGGGTTGCCACATACTCGTTTTCTGCTCTGACCTTCTCCAGCTCGTTTTCTACTTCTAAATCTGGAATGCCAAACATGTAGCCAGAAGAAAGCACAGCTGCTTGCCGTATGGATGAAGAATCTAGGATACTAAGTACCGTTTCAGCAGTCGTTGGCTCACTCACTCTGGCGGAATCTTTCATACGGAAAAGCCTCAACAATACATCCATATGCTCAGCTGCGGCTTTGCTTTGAATGTGTACATGATGATCCATTGATAGCTCATAGGAAGGAGTTTCCGTTTTCTCTTGCTGACATGCAAGCAGCGCAAACAGACCGAAATAGCAGAGGCAGTTCTTCATCTTATAGGTAGCTGACTCTATGAAAATAAAGCATTCGAATTGAAAAATGAGGCCTGGTTAATCAAAAGATGGCGATTGGAATTAAATGCAATAGCAACTAGCTTTAGCTCATTGGTGGCTATTCTAGAAGAAAAACTCAATCAAATAATTGCTTTCGATGCTCCATCTCTGACAGCCTTAGTCAACTGTTTCACACCAGCTAAGTTGGAGAAAGGAAAGTCTTTTGCGGCAAAGGGAGAGTATTCCCGAAACATCGCTTTCGTCCGATCTGGGGTTTTACGTGCTTATTACAGCAACGAGAAAGGAGAAGTTTACAACAAGACGTTTTTTACAGAAAACAGCTTTGTTGGCGCTTACTCCTCGCTGGTCACAGGAGAGCGCAACCTAATCAACATAGATGCATTGACTGACTGCTCACTGATGGTAGCAGAGTTCAAAATGATCACAGCCCTCTACTCACAGTTCCCAACGGTAGAAAGCATGGCTCGAATCCTTGCAGAGCAGTTTTTTGTCAGTAAGGAGAAAAGAGAAATAGCGCTCGTCACATTAGAAGCGAAAGACCGATATGTCATCTTCCAAAAAGAACATCCTACTTTAGAACAGCTCATCCCTCAATACCATATTGCTTCCTATTTGGGAGTCACCCCCACCCAATTAAGCAGGATAAGAGGACAGAAATAGTGCCAATAGCCCGCATTCCTTTACATATGTAAATGCATTCCTTCTTTCCCACCTCGAGTTTTGTAATTCAACACTTTAAATGTCTGAACCATGAAACTCACAGGAAACAAGGTCATTATCACAGGAGCTACTGCTGGTATTGGTGAAGCACTGCTTGGCAAGTTAGTAGAACATGATAATCAAGTCGTAGCGGTAGGAAGAAATGCACAAAAACTAAAGGAGCTTTCAGAGACAGATAAGCGGATTATTCCCTTTGCTTGTGATCTCTCCAAAAAGGAAAATTTGGACCGACTGATCCTTTTCATTGAACAAGAGCACCCTGATACAAACATTTTGATCAACAACGCAGGGATCCAGTTTAACTATCACTTTGAGAAGGAGCCGCAACTACTAGGCAAAATAGAACAGGAGATCAACGTCAATTTCCTTGCACCTCTTAAACTCATTGCACTGCTAATTCCCACACTAAAAAGCAACGACAATGCAGCGATTGTGAATGTTTCTTCCGGGTTGGGACTGGTCCCAAAAAGACAAGCTCCTGTTTACTGTGGCACAAAGGCGGGCATTCACATTTTTTCCAAGTCTTTACGCTACCAATTGGAGGGAATTAAGGTCTTTGAAATTATCCCTCCACTAGTGGACACCCAAATGACGGAAGGTCGAGGCAAAGGAAAGATTAGCCCTGAAGCACTTGCCGATGAATTTATTGATGCTTTCAAGAAAGATCAGTACGAGATCAATATTGGTAAGGTGAAGCTCCTGAA
>CAYYNA010000334.1:0-2846 GCA_964472815.1 uncultured Roseivirgaceae bacterium | reverse complement strand
GCAAAGTGATTTTGGTTTCTTCCCATGCCTCTAATGGGAGTGCAGGAAATCGATTGGTTGTGGCCATGGCAAATTGTTGAGTTAGAGCTTACTATTTGTAAATTATCATTTTCAATTGGAATTTTTTGTACAGCTGACTTCAATTTCTTCATTAGTAGTCGTTGTGACAAAATTCATTATCTTGAATAAATCATAACTGAATAATGAACATGATGAAGAAGGTGCTATGTCTCGTTGGTATTTTTTTGATTGGCTACAGTAAGGCCCAAGAAAATATCGTTGCTGTGATTGATGATCTAACTGTGAAATGGGACCAGGGTGCTATCAACCTAAAGACTTATCAGGGAGTCCAGGAGTTTTGCTTAAGTGAAAAGTACAAGAAAACCACGATGGATTTGTTGGATGAAATACATCATTGGGATACCACGCTTTATTTCATCGTTAAGAACAAGTTCGATGAAAACAAGGACAAGGAAGCAAAAGCAACTTTGGAGGATATAGAAAGATTGGAGGAAGAGTATTCAACAGTCAATTTCAAGTTGTTTATTCAAGAAGAGTGTACGCAATTGAAAGTGATCGAAGAGAGCTTTGACAATGCCACAGTAAAGCAGTATGAATCCGATATCAAGAAGTTTGAGAAAGAACTGATTAAGTACGTGAATAACATCACTTACCGGATTGACATTATTGACGAACATATTCACCATCTAAATTTTGACTGATTCCAATGGCTGGCAGAAAGTTGGTCATGGGCGATATACACGGAAACCTGAAGGCTTTCCTGCAATGTATGGAGCGTTCTGCTTTTGATATTGGTCTCGATACGCTAATTCAGCTTGGTGATGTTTCCGATCGGCATCCCTATACCGTGGAGGTCGTAGAAGAGCTTCTCAAAATTCCTTCTCTTATTGCATTGAGAGGTAATCATGATTCATGGACATGGGAGTGGTTAGAAAATGGATCCGCTGATATTGCTTGGCTAGAAAATGGAGGATTCGCCACGGTGGAATCGTACAAGAAGAGCAACGATGCTATTGATCTGGATCGTCACAGAGAATTTTTCAGAGAAACTCAGATCAACTTTTACATAGATTCAGATAAGAAACTTTTTGTTCATGCGGGGTACACAGATCTAAATGGACCAGACAATGAGATAGACCCAGCAATATGCTATTGGGATAGGAGCTTGTGGAGAAATGCCCTTGCTGAAAAGGGAAAGCTGATCAAGCCGCAGATACTAGCCAATTTCAAGGAAATCTATATTGGCCATACTCCCACGTTGAATTGGGAAAAAAGCACACCTATGAAGGTATTTAATATTTGGAATTTAGATACTGGAGCTGGCACGAATGGCAAGCTTACAATTATGGACATTGAAACTAAGGAGTACTGGCAATCGGATTAGCCTCAATTATCTCCTATTCAGCTAAATAGTCTTTAGCATCTTCCACGGTCTCAAAAACAGAAACATCGGTATTTGTGAAGGTGCTATAAGCCCTCAATAGAAGCTTTTTCATTCCCGTTATACCAAGTATTGCTCTTTTCTTTGACCTTCCCTTAAATACCGTCTTCCCGTAGTTTTTAAGTTTATCCATTACCTCAGGGTCGTTATATGTGCCTCTGACATCCAGCAACAAGTAGATGTCTTCAGTAGCTTCTTTGTAGAACTTGACCATCAATTCGATGTTCTCGAGAACAATTTGTTTTTCCTTCATGTCCTTGAAATCTACATGCAGAAGCTTTTTCCCCTTATGTTCTATATATGATACTGGCATTGGGATCGTGTTTTGTGGTTAACTGCTACTAAAATATTTTGAAAAAAGCCCAAACCATAATTTTATCTAGATTAGGAGGTTGTAAATCAGATCATATTGAATTCACTTCCGCTTCTTCTTGCAATCATTCTGGTGTCTATTCTTCTAATAGTTGTTGCCACCAACCGATTCAAAATACACCCGTTCTTAGCCTTGCTCATTGGTGCTCTTTTCGTTGGGTTCTCGGTAGGAATGCCTTCTTTGGCCATCATTGATAGCATCACCGCTGGCTTTGGAAGTATACTGGCAGGTATCGGACTAATTGTAGTGCTGGGCACGGTCATGGGTGTCTTTGTAGAAAAGTCGGGAGCACTAAGAGTTATTGCAGACCACATAGTCAGGTTTCTTGGGTCGAGGCATTTGCACCTCTCAGTAGCCCTTCTAGGAGCTGTGGTAAGTATTCCGGTGTTTTGCGATTCTGGTTTTATCATTATGTCCAGACTAGTGAAGCGGATCTCTAAAAATGAAGGAATATCCAGTGCTCCGCTTTCATTGTCTCTTGGCGCAGGCCTTTACACTACTCATACACTGGTTCCACCTACTCCTGGTCCAATTGCAGTAGCAGGCAATCTTTCTCTGAGTGATCAAATAGGAATGATCGTGATAACGGGTCTGCTAGTTTCAATTCCGGTTTTGTTAGTCAGCTCCATCTTTTCCAAGAAGCTTGGAAGAGATTTCGTCATTGAAGATAATACGGAAGTGATTGAGGAGGATTCCGATGGAAAAAGAATGTCTCTAATCTGGGCCATCACACCCGTCGTGTTGCCAATTCTTCTGATCACCTTAGCCTCTGTGGTAAAGTTGTTCGATATTGAGGGTGGGATAAACAGCACCATCATATTTCTAGGTAATCCATTTGTTGCGTTATTAATTGGGTGCATTCTTTCTATGATTCAAGTGCGGCCAAATGCTACATTGGACGAAATGGGAGATTTGTTTAAGCATGGGATAAATCAAGCTGGCCCGATCATTTTGATCACCGGTGCGGGTGGTGCTTTTGGTAGCGTCTTCAAAGGGACACCTCTAGCGGAT
>CAYYNA010000333.1:0-2862 GCA_964472815.1 uncultured Roseivirgaceae bacterium | reverse complement strand
AGAAATATGTATGTATAGAATAGATATTTGATCATGATTGTATTTGTCAATTATTGATAAATGACCTGATCACGAGATCAGATGAATACAATCAGTCTTATATCAAGAAGACTTGGTGATCAACGATATGGTCCACCAGCGAAGGAGGGGGGAGATAGTCGGTGTAAGTAGGTTTGTCTGGTTGATCAAGAACAGAATTTGATAATGTAAAATGGACAACTGCTAGTTCGTACAATTCAGGCTGGCTGTCAAAATCAAAGTTTACTTGGGTAATTTCTTCTACCTTCAGTTCCTGACTTACATCTTCGCAGCAAGGCATGGGGTCTGCCTCCTCCGTGCCTGAACAATTGGCTGCATGTTCAAATACCGCAACGGATTTCAGCCTTCCCATGCAATAATGCTTGTGAAGGGTTACTCCAGTTGTGGCAATTAGAAGTGTAATTGCTAGAAAGCTATTTCCTATTTTTTTAGCGACTTGCACCGTTGCAAAGATACGGAATCAAGAGTTTAAGGTTCAATGACAAGCTTGATTGAATTTCTTAAGCTTATAGTAGTTGTATGGAAGAGGAGTTATGAAGCCCACCACAAGAGCGGGGATCAGTGCTAACCAATAGGTAGGATCGTCAAAAGCGGCTTTTCCACCAGTAATCATAAAATCTGTGGAGGTCATTGCCAACTCCATAGCTACCATAGAAATGAAGGACATTCCAAAAGCTGTCTTAAGCGCCATCACCCAAGAAAACTTCTCCCTTGTCTTTAGGATAATGGTCTCCAGCAAAATGGATGTGCATAATCCTGCGATAATCGCAAGGATCATTTGCATCATGATGGGTGTAGCTGGGTAAAATGCCTGAAGATAGAAGACCATCCCAAAATCACCAATAGAACAACCAATCAAGCAGTTTAGTGTATTGAAAGAGGCTCGATTCCATTTTGGTCTATCCGACCAGAATCCACCTGCTTGCTTCACTTCGTAACCTTCTTTCTGAAGGATTCGGTTGATTTGCTTAATAGAAATATCTCCCTCGATGCTTAGTGAAACTCCTTCACTCATATTGGCATTCCAGTGCTGAATTCTTGAGTCACTATCCAAGTGAGGCTTTACTTTGTCTAGACATCCCTGACAATGAAGAGTGGTATCTATCGTCTGCGTTTTCATCAAGTAGGAAACAATTTGTTGCTCAAAAATAGTTTCAACTAGTAGGCCATATAAAACAAAAAAGGCCATGGATTATCCATGACCTTAGTTTCCCTGGGTGACAAACAATTATTTCCTTATCCTGCCAAGACAGTTACTAGAAGTAGTGACAGAGCTAAACCTGTTGCACAGACTGCTAGAGATCGGTTCAAAAGTCTTTTTTGTTTACTTGATAACATGAAGAGTGCCATAGTGCTATTGATTTTTTTACTAAGTAACCCACAAACTTCTTAGCCAAAGAGAATAATCGTTCAATGAAGGGATCGTTTAGATAATCACTATTAAAACAGAGATGAAGTCCATTCTAAATGGTTTTACTACCTGTCTTTTATTGTTATATAAAGGAAATAAGCCAAATAAATAATGTATTTCCTGCATAAATCTCAGTGATTGATTTCGCGAAGTGGTACTAAGAGGCAACTTTCAAGAAGCACCTTAGGAGGTTCAGTATACTGCATCATCCAAATAAGAGAAGGTTTTATCTAATTGTAGGATTTTTCCCGAAACATAAAATTGAAGGTTGCAGTTAAGGAAGTTGTCCAATCATGAGCGAACGGGAATTAATTCAAGAACGAATCAAAGAGAAGCAGCGGATGCAAAATGCTGCTCGACACATGACTAAGCTTTTCATTGCTACTAGTTCTTTGATTTTTGTGACGTTCATTGTCGTTTGGCTTTTCCAAAAATTGCCGCAGATTATTATTCCTGAAGTATACGAGGTGGCAACATTATTTATTTTGGTAAGTAGTGCTCTGCTTGTGATGAGTCAACTAAAAATCAAAGAAGACGAAATCGAGAAAGCATTTAGATTCACTGCTTTGGGTTTGATATTTGGACTATTGTTTACTGTCTTACAGGTAATAGGCTGGAATGAGTTGCTGGACTCTAACATGGTTTACCGCAATATCTTGTTCCCTTTCTCACTAGTTCATTTTGGTCACGTGGCTATCGGCCTTCTTTTATTGATCACTGTATTTAGGAAAATACGAGAGTATCGTGTCCACTCTAAGTCCAGACATTATGCATTCAACGTCTTTATGTTCTGGCATTTCCTTGGAGTTGTGTGGCTGCTATTTATTGGGATTGGGTAGCCAAATGAGAGAGTATTAAGCTACTAGTCTGATTAGATTTCAATTAATTTCACGGCCTGAAATACTTCATCAAAAATGCGGCTATTTAAGATTAATGGTGTGATCCAAAACTATGCCTGGGGAGGTAAAAAGTTTATTCCTGAATTAATCGGAGAACCCATCTCTGATCAAAATTGTGCGGAATATTGGATGGGTGCACATGATAAATCTCCTGCTATCTTGAAGGAAACTGGCCGTCCATTAAATGAAGTAATAAGTGAACACCCTGAAGAAGTACTAGGGGAGCAAACATTCCAGCAATTTGGCCGCCTTCCCTTCTTATTTAAAGTTTTGGATGTCGCAGATATGCTCTCCATTCAGGTGCACCCTACGAAGAAGGAGGCGGAGAAGGGATTCGCTAGAGAAAATGGGCTTGGGATTCCTCTGACCGCACCTCATAGAAATTACAAAGACGACAATCATAAGCCGGAGATTATGGTAGCGCTAGGGGAGTTCTGGTTGCTACATGGATTCAAATCGAGTAGTCTTCTTTTGAAGACGCTGCAAGAAACTCCTGAACTCTCTCATTTGGTG
>CAYYNA010000332.1:0-2869 GCA_964472815.1 uncultured Roseivirgaceae bacterium | reverse complement strand
CCACCTAATTCCAGATAGGTCCTCAGAAAGGCTCCATCGCCTCCAGTACCGTAATTGCCAAAATTTTGGTTTCGCTCAAATGAGCTGGATGTTACAACTGCCGACCTAAAGGCATCTGCATAAGAGTTTCTTTGCTCAATTAGTCCATTAATGAACTCTTGAAATTCGGGGGAATTATTGGAATCTATCCAGCTTATTCTGGCGGGTGTAATGGTGTACTTCGTCTTATCCCTAATTTGCCAGCCGTACGCCAGTGCCCCACTGTATCGCAGGCGCTCATACTCACTGACCCGGTCTTCGTAAGCAACACCAAATGAGACCCGCGTATTGGGGTTGTACTTACCGATCTTATTCTGAAACTTACTACCTATGGGAAACAGAAACTGCGGAAAGCTAACCGCTAATTCACCTCCAAACTGCCTACTGGTGTACGCCCCTGTGAAGTCACTACTGATGTCATCCCTCACTGGACTTAGATCTTGAAGCTTCGCATTGAGGTCTAAACTGATGATCTCCAGAAGGTTGAAGGTATTTCTGTTCTTCAGGTTAATATTGATGAAAGGGCCTGGATTTCCTTGCGTACTGCTCAGTCCAAATTCGCTGGAGGTCTGAAACTTCTCAAAGGGAGAGGTGAAGATGTTGGCCACAAATAAGCCTCCCAAAGTGTCGTAGTTGATGTTTACAAATTTGAAGTTATCTAGAAAGGACAATTGCCTTTGAGTCTCTATCGTTTGCAATCGGCTATACCTATCATCTTGCGCCAGCGGAATACGCCAAGCTAGAATTCGTTTGGGATACTTTTTCTTTCCAAAACTGAAAGTGACATCTCGAAAGCTTTCAGTCGTCCGGCGAAAGCTTTGTGTGACACTTGCTTCAGAAACGAATACAATAGAATCCAAATAGAAAACCTTATGGCGATCTTTCCCTTCGGGATTTTTGATGACCTCTCGGACAATAAGGGTGTCACCACCTAGTAGCGTGGAATCCAGCTGGAAGGTGATAAACTGCTTTGAAAACTCGTAATATCCATTGTTGATCGCAAGGTCGTAGATGAAGTTTCTTTCCTCGGTAATGGTGGCCTGATCGTAGAAGCCTTTTTGTAGGGGTTGGTTTTTCTTATTCTCAAAGATGAGCTCGGCCAGCTCTTTATCCTCAATATCATATTGAATGGAGTCTATTACGTATCGGTCTCTCTTTGTGACATTGTAATCAAGGTTGATGTACCTATTTCTCGCTCCTGCAATCCGACTGAAATTGTTTCTTATCTGGCGACCGAGCTTTCCTATACTTCCAAGACTGTCATAGTTTGAAGTATCAATAGCGACTTCAGCTTTAAAGTAGCCTTTTGCGTTGAGGTACGATCGAATATCTTCTGCAGATAATCTAGCCTCATTGTGATCATACAGTGAGAGAGGTTCTCCCCATCTCATGATCTGATTTCCCTGATCAATTTTTCGTCTGGCTCGGTCCAGTTTTCTTGCCTTCTTTGCTCTCAGTCGGTTTTTCTTCTTGTCTTTCTCCGCCCTTTCAATTTTTCGATCGTACTTCTCTACAGTCTTCTGCTCTTTGGCGATCGTTCTTTCTTGACTGTATCCACGGATGATCGTGAACTTCTTAGATCCTGCTTTAGCATCGATCTTTTTCGTCTTTCTTCTTACCACGTTCTCAAGTCTTTTTTGCAGACGTGCTTTTCTTTTTTCATCGTCCGTCCTTTTGATCTTTCGGTTGATGGTCTCCCGCTGATCAGCTAATCGCATTTTCTTCCTTTCGACATTCGTTCCAAATGCAATACCATTCTTACCTAGTTGGTAAAAGTGCGCCAGGTGGGTAAAGGGTGTTCCAATGAAGCGTGTATTCTTCTGTTTTGCCAGCAGGACAAAGGAATCATCCCTAAGACTCCCGGAAATACCCTTGATGTCCTGCTTCGCCAGGATTTGCTGGTCTCCTTCAAGAAATTTCGATCCTATGCAAGAAGTAAGAATTATTCCAGCGAATAATGATATTTGACTTAGTTTAAAGGAATGCTTCAATGACAAATGCTCTCTAACAAAGAACAGAAATTTACAAAATCACTCAAAATTAAAAAGTACCGCCTCCGCGAGAGACGTTTTTTAGTGGAGGGTGCAAAAAATGTGCAAGAGTTGCTGAATGCAGATTATGAAGTTGATTTGCTGGTTTGCACTTCGGAGCACTTCCCTGAGATAGAACAGAAGTGTGGCAAAATCCGAGTGGAGCTAGTTTCAGAAAATGTTCTTTCGCAATTAGGAACATTCAAAACGAATGATGCTGTTTTGGCAGTAGTTCAAATTCGAGATTTTGGACCGGTCAATTATGATTCGGATGAGCAGTTATTCGTCCTTGATGGCGTAGGGGATCCGGGAAATCTGGGAACTATCATTCGAACCCTGGACTGGTTTGGATTCCAACGATTATTGTGTTCTAAAGATTGTGCGGAATTCTACCATCCAAAGACGATCGCTAGCACCATGGGATCTTTTACCCGCGTACAGGTCCAGTATGGAGACCTTGAAGAAGTTTTGAGTAAGATGGACCGACCAGTATATGGTGCTGATGCGGGAGGAGTCTCTATTTACGATGCAGAAATTCCCTCAAATGGGGTAGTTGTTATGGGAAGTGAGTCTCACGGTATTAGCCCAGAAATACAGAAGTTAGTTTCTCAGAATATTGGTATTCCTAAAGTTGGGAATGCTGAATCTCTAAACGTGGGCATTGCCACTGGAATCGTAGCGAGTTATTTACGCATGTCAAAATAAGCGTTAATCAGCCCGCTTGTAGAAGGATCATGTTCTCCTTTTCTCGACTCCTTGATCTCAGACAAGATGGGCTTGGCCAGCTGCTTTCCTAGCTC
>CAYYNA010000331.1:0-2873 GCA_964472815.1 uncultured Roseivirgaceae bacterium | reverse complement strand
CGCCTAGCGAGGCGACATCCATTTCGCCCACCTCTCCAATGTGCTTATCCGCAATCTTGTAGTTAAGCGCTTCTTTCTTTAGTCGGAATCCATTGCACGAAGGACAGACCTTCACGTCAGTGAACTCCTTCACCCAAGCTTGAAGCTTTTCAGATCCACCGTCTTTCTGTTTTTCCAAAAAGTTAATGATGCCCTCAAACTTAGTCTGCCAATCGGTACCGGGATACTTGACCGAAGAAACTGCCACCGGCACACTATCTCCATAAAGCAGCGTATCAATAACTTTCTCCGGAATCTTTTCTATTGGTGTGGAAAGGTTGACCTTATTCTTTTTGAGAATCGCTTCAATCTTTTTGAAGATCCAGATATCTCGATATTCTCCCAGAGGAGCAATGCCGCCCCTGCTTATACTAACTGAAGGATCTGGAATAACTGAATCCCGAGATATCTCCTCAATCTGACCAAGCCCATGGCACTCGGAACACGCACCATATGGGGAGTTAAAAGAGAAGGTATTGGGCGCTGGATCATCGTAAGCAAGTCCGGTTTCCGCATCCATCAGATTTTTGGAGTAATGTGAGATTGTTGAATCTTCCTGCAAAATCATCATTACCCCATCACCATGCTTTAGCGAAGCATTGATGGAATCTCTAATTCTTTTCTTATCCTTCTCGACAACTTTGATTCGGTCAACGACAATCTCGATATCATGCGTTTTGTAGCGATCTACCTGCATTTTAGGCACCAACTCCTGCAGCTCTCCATCTACACGAACTTTGGTGAAACCTAATTTTCTGACCTGAACGAAAAGCTCTCGGTAGTGACCCTTCCTACCCTTCACGACTGGCGCAAGTAGCGTCAGTTTCTCTCCATCGTGGTTCTTGATGACCATTTCCACAATCTGATCTTCCGACTGTCTGGTCATCTTATTTCCACTTAGGTAGGAATAAGCTTCTCCAGCCCTGGCATAAAGTAACCTGAAAAAATCATAGATCTCGGTGACAGTACCCACCGTGGATCTTGGGTTTCTGGAGGTGGTCTTCTGCTCTATCGAGATCACCGGACTTAGCCCTTCAATCTTGTCGACATCCGGTCGCTCCATATCCCCTATGAATGACCTGGCATACGCGCTGAAGCTCTCCATGTACCTCCTCTGACCTTCAGCATAGATGGTATCAAAGGCAAGTGAGGATTTCCCACTCCCGCTGATACCAGTAATGACAATTAATTTATTGCGTGGAAGCTTCAGGCTAATGTCCTTCAGGTTGTGCTCTCTTGCACCAATGATCTCTATGACTTCTTCTCTTTTCTTCAAATCAATTGATGGACTGAGGTGCGCTAGAAATTCGGACTTAGGTTATACTTATTGTAGAAATCATCGATCACCTGGACCGCCTCAGTGGCCGTATCCACCATATGAAAAAGTTCCAGATCGGTATCTCCGATATTTCCCTCCATTTCCAGCATTGTTGCTTTTAGCCAATCGACTAATCCTACCCAATACTCTTTGCCTACTAGCACGATAGGGAACCTTCCAATCTTATTGGTTTGGATTAAGGTCAACGCTTCAAAGAGTTCGTCCATGGTTCCAAAACCGCCAGGCAATACAATGAACCCCTGAGAGTATCTCACAAACATGACTTTTCTGACAAAGAAGTAGTCAAAATCAATGCTCTTATCCCGATCTATGTAGATGTTATTATTCTGCTCAAAAGGCAGCTCGATATTTAGCCCTACCGACTTACCGCCCTGCATATTAGCTCCTTTGTTACCTGCTTCCATGATGCCGGGACCTCCTCCAGTAATCACTCCATATCCATGTCTGACTAATTCAGAGGCTACTTCTTCTGCAATCTTGTAGTATTTGTTGTCAGGTTTCGTCCTGGCAGAGCCGAAAATAGAAACACAAGGACCAATACGAGCCATCTTTTCAAAGCCCTGGACAAACTCTCCCATTACCTTGAAAATGACCCACGAATCGGTGCTTTTTATTTCGTTCCAATCCCTTTCCTTAAAGGCATTGATAATTCTCGCTTCCTCTTCTTTTGAAATTTTTTTCTCTTCCATGTTTATAATAAATGCTGCAGCGCTTGATCGAGTTTAGGGTATTGAAAAGTGAATCCCAATTCCTCGATCTTTTTTGAAGATACATTATTGCCGCCAACTAACATATCGGCCATTTCACCGACCATCAAACGAAGCGCAAATGTAGGGACATTTGGTAGGAATAGAGGTTTGCCAAGTTGCTTCGCAATGGCTTTTGTAAGGACCTTATTGGTGACAGGTTGAGGAGCCACGCCATTCACCACTTGTTCTACTTTGTTCTCCAGCATGTGAATAAAAACATGGCATAAATCATCGAGGTGAATCCAGCTCATGTATTGATTGCCAGAACTTAGTGGGGCCCCAAAGCCCAGTCGAATGGGTTTTGCAATCTCAACGAGCGCTCCACCTTTCTCACTCAACACCACACCCACTCGCACAGAGCCAATCGAGACGCTCTCCTCCTTGAATTTGGATGCTTCTTTTTCCCAGTCAGCCACCACATCCGCCAAAAAGCCGTCTCCTTTTGCTGTTGACTCATCAACTAAACGATCTCCGGTATCCCAACCGTAGTAACCGATTGCTGAAGCTGAGAGAAAATAACTCAGTTTCGGGTTTAGCTCTTTTACTTTTGCAAGAAGAAGCTGCGTGGAGTTTATTCTGCTATCATAGATTTCTTTTTTCCTGGCTTCATTCCAGCGTTTATCTGCGACACCTGCACCCGCCAAATGGACAATAGCATCCGCTGAGGTGATTGCCTCCGCATCAATTTCTTCCTTGGCTAAATCCCAATAGTACGTTTTAAACTTTTTGTTCTTTGGGTTTCTGGA
>CAYYNA010000330.1:0-2874 GCA_964472815.1 uncultured Roseivirgaceae bacterium | reverse complement strand
ATCCGAGAGAGATGTCTGCCGGAGAGGTGGAGCGCTTGACAAGAGCATACACCGGAGCGATGCACGATGTTTTCGGGAAGGACAGAGACATTCCAGCTCCAGATATGGGTACAGGCCCAAGAGAAATGGCTTGGATGATGGACCAATACTCAAGAAACTATGGCATGACCGTGAACGCTGTAGTTACCGGAAAGCCGTTAGTCTTGGGTGGATCATTAGGTCGTGAAGAAGCAACTGGACGTGGTGTAATGATCTCTGCCTTAGCAGCAATGGAAAAGCAAAAAATCAATCCTTTCAAAGCCACCTGTGTGATACAAGGATTTGGGAATGTCGGCTCATGGGCAGCTCAACTTCTGGAAGAAAGAGGTGTGAATATTGTTGCCATTAGTGACCTCTCTGGAGCTTATCACAACGAAGAAGGGATTGACATAAAAAAGGCTATGGAGTACCGCAATGCCAACAATGGTAGCCTTGAAGGTTATGCAGGAGCAGAGAAGATTTCTCCAGAGGAATTGCTACTCTTGGAAGTGGACGTACTTGTTCCTGCGGCGGTAGAAGATGTCATTACCAAGCACAACGCGGATCGAATCAAAGCAAAAATGATCGTGGAAGGAGCCAATGGTCCTACCTCCGCAAAAGCTGACGCCATACTGAATGAAAAAGGCATTCTTGCAGTACCTGACATTCTAGCGAACGCCGGTGGTGTGACAGTTTCCTATTTCGAGTGGGTACAGAACAGATTGGGTTACGGGTGGACGCGAGAACGAGTAAGTAGGCGATCTGATCGAATCATGAAAAGCGCTTTTGATCGCGTGTACGAAATAGCGGAGAAATATCAAGTAAGCATGCGGATAGCTGCCTACATTGTTGCGATCGATAAGGTAGCTAAGACATACAAGTTCAGGGGAGGATTCTAGCGACTGCTTTACCTATAATATCTTTGCTTGCCAACCACTTAGAGAAGTATACAAAATGAAAATTCACAAGGAAGGATATAAAATGATCCCGATCATGGCGCTCTTGATTGGAGCGCTATACGCATTGCTTTATTGGTTGATCCCAGTCTTCCTTGTTCAGGTACTTCTAGCAGTGGCCGGCATCATCTTCTTCATTTTAGTGGTCCGTTTTTTTCGCAACCCAGATGTAGTCACGCCGGAAAAGGATGGGATTGTGTATGCTCCAGCGGAAGGCAAAGTGGTGGTGATTGAAAAAACTCACGAAGCAGAGCACCTCAATGAGGATAGGATCCAGGTTTCCATCTTCATGTCACCACTGAATGTACATGTCAACAGAAGTCCTGTTAAAGGTGTAATCGACTATTTCAAGTACCATCCCGGTAAGTTTTTGGTGGCGTGGCATCCGAAATCCAGCACAGATAACGAGCGCACCACCATCAGCTACACTACGGAGTATGGCGTGAGAGTATTGATGCGGCAAATCGCAGGAGCCGTTGCAAGGAGGATTGCTTTCTACCCAGAAGTAGGAGAAGCTGTAAACCAAGGTACTTCGGTGGGTTTCATCCGTTTCGGGAGTCGTGTAGACCTCTTTTTGCCTCTTGATGCTGAAATCAAAGTGAAAATTGGAGACTTGACAAGGGGTGGTGAGACAGAGGTAGCACGTCTACAAAGCCAATGATCGATATTAAGTCGATACATCACGTTGCGATCATCTGCTCTGACTACAAAATCTCAAAACAGTTTTATACCGAAGTACTCGGACTACAGATAATCAGAGAAACATTTAGAAAAGAAAGGAACTCGTACAAACTTGACCTTTCATTAGATGGGAAATATGTAATTGAACTCTTTTCCTTCACAAATCCGCCAAAGAGACCTTCTCGTCCCGAAGCTCAAGGATTACGACATTTAGCATTCAGTGTCCCAGATATTGAAAGAATATTTCAACAACTCATAGAACGTGGCATTGAAGTAGAGGGAATAAGGACAGATGAACTAACAGGCAAAAAATTCACCTTTATTTCAGACCCTGACGACCTTCCAATCGAGTTCTATGAATCGTAATCGCTTTTGCTACAAGCCTACTTCCTACTGTAGTTAGGCGCTTCCCGTGTGATATGAATGTCATGCGGATGGCTCTCGGCCACACCAGCTCCAGAGATCTTCACAAATTTTGCATTTTGGAGATCTTCGATTGAACCTGCCCCACAGTATCCCATACCTGCTCGCAAGCCTCCAACCATCTGATAAAGCACCTCCTGAACCAAGCCCTTGAAAGGAACTCTACCGACGATCCCTTCAGGCACCAGTTTCTTGATATCATCCTCAGCATCCTGAAAGTACCGATCCTTGGATCCTTCCTCCATCGCCTCGACTGAGCCCATTCCTCGGTAGGACTTGAACTTTCTTCCTTCGTACAAGATTACCTCCCCTGGTGCTTCATCCGTCCCGGCAAGCAAAGAACCAATCATTACCGTATTAGCTCCACCTGCAATAGCTTTTACCACATCTCCGGAAAAGCGAATACCTCCGTCAGCAATCACAGGCACTCCAGTACCCTTCACAGCTTTGGCAGATTCATAGACCGCCGATAGCTGAGGTACACCGACTCCTGCAATGACCCTGGTGGTACAAATACTACCTGGGCCAACCCCCACTTTAATCGCATCTGCACCCGCCTCAGCTAATGCCTTTGCCGCGTCTCCAGTAGCCACATTTCCAACAATCAGATCCAAATCCGAAAATGCTTTCTTGATTCGTTTTGCTGTATCAATTACTCCCTTAGAGTGTCCGTGTGCGGTATCTATGGACACTAGATCAACTCCTGCATTGACTAATGCGGAAATCCGATCTTCAATATCTGGAGTAACTCCAACGGCTGCCCCAACTCTCAATCTTCCGTATTCATCTTTGCAAG
>CAYYNA010000329.1:0-2913 GCA_964472815.1 uncultured Roseivirgaceae bacterium | reverse complement strand
ATGATGTAGATATTTTCTACGAAATCAAGTCTCCAGATCAAAAGTACTTTCTCCCTTACGTATTGGAAGAAATCTCTGGACTTGGCTTAAAACCTGATGGCAATCTACTTGCGGTTGATGATGAGACGGGGAAAGTCTTTGAATACAGTCCCACAGAGCAAGACATTGTTCATTCGATCCAATTTTATAAGGGAGACGATTTTGAAGGAGTGGAGCTGATCGGAGACGAGATTTACATTTTGCGAAGCGACGGAGATCTGTTCAAACTTGATTATACAGATTCAAAAGAATCCCGTGCTTGGGAGATAGAAACTGAACTAGGAAAGAAAAACGACACGGAGGGTTTGGGTTACGATCCAATCACGAATAAACTTTTAATTGCCTGTAAAGAAAAAGGGGGGCTAGGAGATGCTGAGGTGAAGGGTCGAGCCTTCTATGCTTTTGACCTATCGAAGAATACGCTTGAGTTGGAACCCCAATTCACCATTAGACCCAAAGACCTAGAGGCATTCTGGGAATCTCATCGTGACATGGATTACGATAAGGATCGAATAAAATTCAAACCTTCAGCGATCGCCTTTCATCCAATTACCAAAGACTACTACATAATTTCTTCAGTTGGTAAAATGATAGTGGTTGTCAATAATGAAGGAGAAATAAAGGCTACCTACCCCATCTACCAACGAATATTGGGGCAGCCGGAAGGGCTTGCCTTCGCTGAAAATGGTGATATGTACATCAGCAGCGAGGGCGAAGGAGACCGTGGATACATCATAAGGTTTGACATGAAAAGAAAATGAAGAAAATCCCATTATTCTTCTTTGGATTAATTCGTAATTTTGGCGCTTTGGGATCTTAGCTCAGTTGGTTTAGAGCACCGCCTTGACAGGGCGGGGGTCGCTGGTTCGAATCCAGTAGATCCCACTAGAACGAGCCAGCATTTGCTGGCTTTCTTTTTTCAGAGAAGTAAAACCAAATTTCCTTGAACTGTTCAATCTGGTAGCAATGATGCCCAGTCTCGAACACAATTGAATCCCTGCAATTTCCTAACGATCACTTAATCAGTCTTTTAAGTTTTTGGGCATTTTATTTGTTCTACATATTAGTAACTAACAAAATAATATGAGGAAGAGATGCTTGTTTCAAAAACGCAATTTCATCCTCAAGAACAAATTAACTCTCAAAAAAAGACCATCATGAAAAAGATTTTAGTTGCACTAATTCTGAGCTCCACTGTTTTTGAGACACTTGGACAAAACCTCAAAACTGTTTACATGGATTTGAACCATGGTCAAAGGTTCTGGAATGACCCAAAGCGTACTGTCTCTGGAATTGGATGGGATGATGACGAACGAATAAAGTACTTAAATCAAGAACTGTCCAAAACACTTCAAAGTGTAAATGCAGAAGTTTACTTTCTTAAAAATGTGATCTCTTACAAAGAAATTAAGACGGCAAATACCTTGGTTTTACATGCACCATCCAAAAAATACACACAAGAAGAAATAAAAGCGGTGCAGAAATATTTGGAAAAGGGGGGATCATTGCTACTGGTAATGGAAGCAGACTATTGGACAGACTTATCCAAAACAAATGTGAACGAAATTGTAGCTCCCTATTCACTTCAGTATGGCCAGCAAAGTCCAGATACTTTAGCTGGTGGATATACGATGAAAGGGCCACTAACATCCGAAGAACTGAAAGTAACCTATCAACATGGCAGGTCAGTAACCGGTGGAACGTCTTTCGCATTTAATGCGCAGGATGATCGCCCTTTTGGTGTTTACAAAACGTTAGAATCAGGCGGGAAAATAGTTTTACTCGGAGATGCTATGTCCACTATGTATATGACAGAATGGAAAGGGGTGAATGATTACCAATGTCAAGAGTTTATGACGTCTATTTATGCTTGGCTGCTAGAGAAATGAAACTTTTGGTAGAAGGGGTTTAGCAAAGAAAAAGCCAGCAAATGCTGGCTTTCTTGTTATTCAACCACTTCTCCTGAGAAATACAAATAAGTGTACTCATCTGAATCGGATGTTTTGATCCGAATGTTCTTTCTGAAAGTTCCTAATCTTCCAGATTTAAAACTGGCAGTAATAGAGGCGGTCTCCCCCGGCTGAATGGATTTTTCAGGATGTGAAACATTAGTGCAGCCACAAGATCCCTTTGATTCCAAAATCTTGACCGGAACTCCTTTTAAGTTCGTAAACTCAAACTGCAGGTCAATCGCTTCATTTTTGCCTACCTCACCTAGATTAAGGGATGTTGTTTTCCATTTGATGGATGTTACACTGGCCATCACAGCTACTGCAATGCCAAGCATCAATGCGAACGTTACTTTTCTCATTTGTTCAATAATTTGATTTTTCCAAATGTTAGTAGCGCACCTTTAAATCCTTGTTAATGAGTTACTAATGATTGTTAACGACATGTTAAACCTGAGAAGAAACAGGCCTGAAGCTTCTATTTTTGAGAAATGAAGAATGCACACATACGCATTTTGGTGGTTCTGGCAATAGTTACATTGGTTGGGATTGTAAGTACCCAGATCTATTGGCTAAACCGAGCAGTCGCTCAACAAGACCAAGTTTTTAATCACAATGTTCATGTCGCGCTTCGTAACGTAGTGGAATCGCTCTGCCAAGCCAACGGCAAGGACTACCCCTCTATCAATCCCATAGAACAGCTCTCAGAAAACTATTACATTGTTCGAACGAACGACCAGATAGACATTGCCAACCTGGAGTACTTGATAACAGCAGAAATAAGGAAACGGTCCATCACTCAAGATTTCGATTATGGGGTTTATGACTGCCAAAACGATCAGATGGTTTTTGCTCAAAATGTCGACATCAGTGAAAATCGAAATAAAACCTCACTGCCAAACCTCGATGACGAGGAATATTACTT
>CAYYNA010000328.1:0-2917 GCA_964472815.1 uncultured Roseivirgaceae bacterium | reverse complement strand
CGGAAGCCAAAATGCGAATCATGGGCGAATGCGGACTACATGTAGTAGCCTCACCTGCAGATATCGGTGAAGTAATGAAAAAGCCGTTAGGATAAGCTAAACCTTCAGAAAGAATTAAAGGCCTCCAATAGAGGCCTTTTTTTATGTCCAATAACAATCAACTAAAACTTTAGTTAAAAAAGTTTTGCTAATTAAAACTAAGAGTTTAGTTTTGAAACTAAATTATTAGTTAATGAAATCACTTACCCAGGCAGAAGAAGAAATCATGCAGATCCTTTGGGATTTGGACAAGGCTTTTGTGAAAGACATCATTGAGCAATACGATGAGCCAAAACCGGCTTACAATACCATCTCTACATTGATCCGAATTATGGAAAAGAAGGGCTTTGTGGGGTATGAAGCGTTTGGGAAGTCGCATCAATATTATCCACTTATTGAAAAGGAAGATTATAGCAAAAAGTATCTTGGACGATTTGTCGATAGATACTTCAGTGGATCCTACCAAGAGCTGGTTTCTTTCTTTACCAAGGAAAAGGAGATGAGTGTCACAGATCTAGAGAAATTATTAGAGGAACTTAAAAAGGAGGAGAAAAAATGATCAGTTACCTAATAGAGTTTGCCATTCTACACCTATTGTTTTTTGGCATTTACAAGACCTTGTTGCAAAAGGAAACACAGCTAAGTTTCTTGAGATTCTTTCTGCTGGGATCGACGGTTTTGAGCTTGATTATACCTGCGATAAGTATCCCCACAAGCAACCCAATCCTTCCAAGCTTAAGCACCAGTGCCATCTGGTTACCAGAGGTAACCACCCTTAAGAAGATGGAAGAAGGATTTTTCACCTTTGAGTGGTACCATTATCTACTCATAGCCATTTCAGCCGCCTTTGTGTTCAAATTATTTATAGGGTTGATTCGCATCAGTAAACTTTACAAGAACAGCGAGAAGCAAGAAGTGAACGGCATTGCTGTCAGAGTGCTCTCAGGTTTGAAGAACAGCTTTTCATTCTTTCAATGGATTTTCATTGACACGAAGCATTTCACCAACGCAGAAGATATTGTTCATCACGAGCTTGGGCATGCTAAAAAATACCACTCGCTGGACATTCTATTTTTCAATGCATTAACCATTTTCTTTTGGTGGACACCCAGCATTTGGTTGATGATTAAGGAAATCAAAAATATTCATGAATTTGAAGCAGACGAGTTTGCGCTCAGCACTTCAGATCAGACTTATGTGAAGACCTTGGTGCACTGCACCTTGCAAGCGCATGGGATGAACCTGGCCAGTTCATTCGATGACGCTCCTATTTTTAACCGTTTAAATTTTATGAAAAAAATGAAAAAGAAAATTAGTGTTTGGAAAATGGCCAGCATCGCATCACTGGTTGCCATCTCGGGAATCATGTTTGCATGCGAGGAGGAAATCAATGATGGGATTGAAGAAATCATTGAAGAAAGTAGTCAGCAAGTTGAATACAGCGTTGATGTACAAGCAGCTCTGGATCGCTTACAAGCCGAAAAGCCAAATGAAAAGTTTGCAGTGATTGAGACAACTTTTGACAATGAAGAAAACATCAACAAACTCAATGAATATGATCCAAATCAAATAGAGCAGATCTTCATCACAAAAGAAGATGATCGCAAATCGATCGTGATGATTGTCAATCAATCTTCAGAACTGTTTGAAAAAACAATGGTGATACAAGAACAGATGCAAGAAGACAATAGTCAAGCAGTGTTCACTATTGTAGAGGAACCGGCATCATTTCCAGGAGGCATGGATGCACTGGGTAAATTTCTAAGGGAGAACATGAAATATCCTGAGCAGGCAAGAAAGGATGGTGTCTCAGGTCATGTCTATGTTGAATTTATCATTGAAAAAGACGGCAGCATATCCGACGCTAAAGTGGCAAAAGGAATCGGAGCAGGTTGCGATGCAGAAGCAATAAGGATTATTGAAAATTCACCGAAATGGCAGCCAGGTACTCAAAATGGAGAAATAGTGAGACAAAAGATGATGCTTCCAATTGTCTTTGCAGTGAAGTAAAAACCTCAACTACTAGTTAACTGTGGGCCCGCAATTGCGGGCTTTTTTTATTCAAAATGATAGAGGAATATCATAGTCGCTGTGAAAGCTGGCTTCCTTTCTCCCTTGATCTCCAGAAGCGCTTCAACTTCGGCCTTAGAGATACCTCGTAGATTGGCCAACGATTTCAATGTTGCCGTCAGCTTAATTTCAGAATTGACTTTGACAGCCTGTCCAAATTTCAATTTATCGATACCATAGTTTACCAACATCTTCACGTTGTTGAACTCAGTAATCTGGTCCCACAAGTAGGGCATTAGCGAAAGCGTCAAATAACCGTGAGCTATAGTGGTGCCAAAGGGACCATCCTTGGCTTTTTCCTCGTCGGTATGTATCCACTGATAATCAAGGGTGGCATCCGCAAACTTGTTGATCTGCTCCTGAGTAATCTGATGATACTCAGACTCTCCCATTACCTTTCCAAGATGTTGCTCGAAATCAGCGTGATTATTAATGACAACTTTACCCATTTTCTAAAATTTGATCGTGAAGTTAGCGTAACTAGCTATTGAAGCCAAACCCTCGAATTGTCTTCTCGAAGGCCTCTTTTATTTGATCATTCGCCAAGTTTCCTATACTGCCGATGTGCGTATGTTCAATTTCTCTATTTGGCTCATACTCCCCTGTATTGACCCGATCACCCACTTGCTTGTAGGCATCACGAAAGGGTACCCCTTCCAATACCAGCCTATTCACTTCCTCGACAGTAAAAAGTAGATCATACTTTTTATCGTTGATTAATTCCGTATTTACGTCCAGATTTTCTGTCATGGCGCATAGAATATCCAAGCAGTCCTTTATCGTACTGAACCCCTTAATGAAGCTCTCC
>CAYYNA010000327.1:0-2948 GCA_964472815.1 uncultured Roseivirgaceae bacterium | reverse complement strand
ATTACAATATTATGTCAGACCCCATCATCAATTCATTTGGTGAAGTCTACCAGTACATAGGAGATGAAATCGTGGTTTCGTGGGAACCCGACAAGGGGGTTGACCAAGCAAACTGCATAAAATGCTTCTTTGACATTCGAAATCGCCTAAATGAACAAAAAGAAGTCTTCTTTAATGAATATGGCTTTGAAATTGGTTTCAAAGCAGGAATTCATTTTGGTGAAGTCACTATTGGAGAAATTGGGGCATTAAAAAAGGAAATCGTATTTACCGGGGATGTCTTAAATACAACGGCTAGAATCCAAAGCCTTTGCACAGACTTTAAGTCTGACTTACTGATCTCAGGCGCAATTAAAGAATTATTACCCCAGTCCAACTATCAGTACAGCTCTAAAGGTGAGATAGAACTAAAAGGAAGAAAGAAGAAAGAAGAACTCTTTAGCGTAACTTTAGAAAAAGAAGCCATCGATCGCCAATAATGTGTAAAACAGCGTTAAGCACTGTTTACATTGATCTAGCCAATTGAAAGAAAAATCATTAAATATTCAGTATCAGTTCATAGGAGGCCTAATAGGGTATAGTGCAAAATGAACAACCCCCTACCCATATCATCAGCTAATAAGTCCATCGCGGTGCTCCCTTTTGTGAATATGAGTGGCGACCCTGAGAACGAATACTTCAGCGATGGTATTACCGAAGAAATAATCAACGCCCTAACCACTGTGAAGGGTTTGAAAGTCATTGCCCGCACCTCCTCTTTTGCATTTAAAAACAAAAACATAGATGTCCGAACCATTGGTGACCAGCTTGGGGTAAGTACGGTTTTGGAGGGAAGCGTGCGCAAAGCCAAAAACAAGGTTCGCATTACTGCGCAGTTAATCAGTACGACTGACGGCACTCACTTCTGGTCAAAAAATTTCGATCGGGACTTGGAGGACATCTTCGCAGTACAAGATGAAATAAGCATACACATTGCAGACCAGATTCGGGAAAATTTTGGTCACCTCAACATTCAAGAACACTTAATTGAAGCACCAACACAAAATATGGAGGCTTACGATCTTTACCTTAAAGGTCGTTATCAGCATTTGCTGTGGGATGGTGACGGAATCAGAAATGCAGTAAAACTGTATGAACAATGTGTAGCCATAGACCCCTCTTTTGCTTTACCCTATTTCGGTTTGGGATATAGCTATGCCATGTACGGATCTTGGGGTAACAACAGAGAAATATTAAAGCTGTCCGAAGAGAATCTCAAAAAAGGTTTTAAGCTGGACAAGAAATCCTATGTAGGTTATTTTGGCAAAGCCACCTTGTCCTTTTGGGGTCACTGGGACTTTATCAATGGGCAGAAAATCTTTCTAAAAGCCATTGAGCTCAATCCCTCTTATACAGAGGCAGAAGAAGGCTTATGCGAATTGTATACCGCAATAGGATACTTCGAAAAAGCACTGGAGCACGCTGATAACATCTTAAGAATAAACCCGCTCTCTCCCAATCATTATTTCACCAAAGCGAATATTCATTATTTACAAGAGGACTATGCAAAAGCGCTTGATTGTATAGAGACCTCATTGCGCATCAACCCAGATTTTACACACCCCATTGCATTAAAGCAACTATGCTTAATCCTTACAAAGGATTACGAAAAACTACATGACTTTTTAGACCATAGCCCCTTGGCGGAGAGACCAGAAGAATGTAGAGCACTATACCAGCTGGTCCATCCAGAAGAGAAGATCGATATTGATATCAGCAAGGTGAGTTCCATGATAAAAGAGGACTTTGGATCAACACTGTTTCCGTGGCAGCTTTTTTTATTGGTCCACTTAGGGAAACACGAAATGGCATTGGACTTTTTGGAAGAGAACGTCGAAAAGCGTACCGGTCAGATCATCAACTTCATGAATGCTCCCTTGCTGAAACCATTGCACTCATATCAGAGGTTTCAGGATTTAGTTCAAAGTGCTTTTCGAGAAGAGCTACTGCCGCCTAATTCCGAAGTACCCATACAAGTTGCCCCTGCTAAGGCTTTAATGTCTGATGCGGAAATTGACGTAGCATTGGAGATTTTAGAAAAAGGGATGAAGGAAGAAAAGTGGTTTAAAAACCCTTCTTTGTCCTTACGCGAACTTGCTAAAAACATAAATATCAGCAGTAACAGACTCTCCTGGTTGCTGAACGAGCGAATCGGGCAAAACTTCAATGAATACCTCAACAATCTCCGCTTGGAGAACTTCAAAGTGGATGCCGTAAATCCTGCCAATAGGCACCTGACCCTTTTGGCAATAGCCTATGAAAATGGCTTCAATTCCAAAACGGTATTCAATACGTACTTCAAAAAAAACCAGGGAGTTACGCCGAAAGCTTGGGTGAGTGCTAATCAGAATTAACCTCGTTTAGGGGTTCTAAATCTTAAAAAGAGGTTCGGGATTTCATTTCAGAACGACTCGCCTTCCATTTCACATCTTCTTTGCACTAGTAACTCGATAAAGCAGAGCAAATAATCATCGTCAGATGATTGCCTTGAATAGATAAAAGGATGATAAAAAGAGGGGCTCTGCAGAAATCGGATGGTCAAAAACAACACTACTATGATGAAAAAGCTATTTACATTAATTCTCTTTTCTTGTGCGCTTAGCGCTTTTGCTCAAAAAAACTCCACACAGGATAACGAAACTGAAGTTACCTATAAATGGAGGATAAGTATGCCTTACATTGTTCCTGATGAGCTTATCCAAGGTTGGAACAGTCGAACAAGTATTCAAATGGTAGAATTACATGGAAAACGTAACCTAGATAATAAGAACATCATTGGAGTAAAGTTTGTCACCTGGCGATTGTTTCAACCCATGGGCATCACCTGGTGGGATGGTGTTGTGGATAAGATAAGTTCCGGAACTGAATATTATGATGGTTATTTAAGGGAAACAGGAATTGGCATCACG
>CAYYNA010000326.1:0-2966 GCA_964472815.1 uncultured Roseivirgaceae bacterium | reverse complement strand
GAAAGTGAGCAAAGACTAAACGGTAAGGGCGTTTCGGCATGTGCTGTTTGTGATGGGTTCTTCTTTAGAAATCAAGACGTGGTGATCGTTGGTGCTGGAGACACAGCAGCAGAAGAGGCTAGTTACCTTTCGAAGATCGTGAAGAAAGTGTATATGGTGGTTCGAAGAGACGAGATGAGAGCTTCGAAGATTATGCAGCAAAGGGTGAAGAATGCTCCAAACATAGAAATCCTTTGGAACACTGAAACGAAGGAGGTGCTAGGAGATGAAGAAGTGAATGGTGTGAAAGTTGTCAACAATAAGACAGGAGAGGAACGTGTACTAGATGCTCAAGGGTTCTTTGTTGCGATTGGACATAAACCCAATACAGATATTTTTAAAGGATGGCTTGATATGGATGAGCAAGGGTACATCAAAACGATACCAGGATCATCCAAAACAAATATCCCTGGCGTTTTTGCTACTGGAGATGCGCAAGATAAGATCTACCGACAGGCAGTAACTGCTGCTGGTTCTGGATGTATGGGCGCTTTAGATGCAGAAAAGTGGATTGCTGAGAAAGAAGTGGAGCTCGAGGAAGCTCAAGCTTAGTAGAGAAAAGCATAAACAAAAAAAGCCTTGCTGCTTGTAGCAAGGCTTTTTTTATGCAACGTCTAGCTTTTTCAATCTAGCCATGCATTCTTTTATTCCTGTGTCTATTTTTAATTTTTCATAGATGGACTTTGCTTCTTTCCAGAGCTTTCTTGCATCTGAATAATCCACCATTTTCTCTTTCAACAATGCGACACCTCGAACAGTATTCGCGTAGCTGAGCGAGTACTTGCTGACATTTTTACGATAGTAGTTCAGCGCTTTTTCGTAATTGTTTAGAGAGGATTTCAGATCACCTATTTCACATTCCACGTCTGCAATCTGTTTCGTGATCAATGCAATCTGCTCTTCCTCAGAGTCTACTTGAGCTAAACTAAGTGCACTCTTGTAAGATTCGAGCGACTTTCTATTACTGCCTAAATCAAAATAGATATTGGCAAGTAGAGATAATGTCTGTCTCTTTTCCTTATTGACTTTGTATTCTTCGCACAGTTCCAGAGCAGCTTCCAGCTCCATGACGGCTAAGTGATACCTATTTTCATTGCGGAAGATTTTCGCACTTCTTAGGTGCTCTTCCATGTCTTCAACTACTCCTTGTTTCTTCATGGGGTGATAAAATTTGGGTATTAATTTAGACCCATTTTTTTGCAAAGAGGTTTAAAAGAAACCTGTTTCGATGTGCAATGTTTTGCCATAGATCAAATAGTCAAACATAAAGATGAGGGTGTTTTGAGCTATTGCCTGTCCAACGGTCTACTCAGACAAGATTCTTGATATTTTCAAATTGATCCTTTTGTTGATGGGTAGGGAAAAGCTCTCTATTAATGATCTATAGCTTAATATCCATCTTACTCACGTAATCATAGCCAATATCAAATATTTCCTGGGCGTGCTTCGTGTCGAGAAATTCGTAATCATCAATGTGATCTGGCTCAATATATAAGCTACTTTTTCTGATATATTCTTCGTCTTTGACATTTACGCCAAGCTGAAATAGACGGGTGGTCATCTGCACAATGTTCTTGATCTCCTTTATCGGCTTAGTTGGACTGATATTTACGACAATCGTTTTCCTACACAGATCTAGTAAGGGTTTGATTGGTTGATTTTCTAGCACACCACCATCAGAGTATAGTTTCCCATTAATTTTTATGGGATTGAATAAAACGGGTATAGATGACGAAGCGAGAATCACTTCCGTAAGTAGTCCATTAGAAAAGTACTTCATTTTGCCTTCCAGAATGTCAGTGGCTCCCACCATGAGAGGAATAGGTAGCTCTTCTATTCTCTTATATTCAATCTCTTTTTCCAACGAACTTTTCAGATTGTCCATGGTGAATAGACCCAGCCTGGGAAATCGCAACCTTGACAGTTCAAAGAAGCGATACTTCTTAATAATCTCGAGTGTTTCTTCCGGACTTTTCCCAGAAGAAATAAAAGCTCCCGCAATCGCTCCCGCACTGACCCCTGAAATGACATCAGGTTTGATCCCTTTTTCTGCAAGTGCTTTTAGTATGCCCAGGTGTGCAAAGCCCCTTGCACCACCTCCACTAAGCGCAATTCCAACATTGTAGATCTTTCGTTTGAACACGACATGAATATAGTTGATTGCAACGCTTCATTCAAGTTTTTTCTGCACCAGAAACGGACATGCTTTTTGCAAGACTGTTGATTTTCATTGCGTTTAAAACTATTGTTTGAAAATCAGTGTTTGTTCTCGTTATATAAGCTAAACTCTACCTTAACTCATGAAACTAGACATACTTGGAATTACCGCACACCCAGATGATGCGGAGCTATCTTTTGGAGGTACTTTGCTCGTTCATAAAGAAATGGGCTACAAGACCGGCATCATCGACCTGACGGAGGGTGAACTGGGGACAAGAGGAACTCCAGAAATTAGAGCGGAGGAAGCAAAAAGAGCAAGCGAGATTCTTGGGTTAGATGCGAGAGAAAACCTGAGACTGCAAGACGGATTTTTTGAAAACAACAAGGTCAATCAACTGAAAGTGATTGAACAGCTGAGAAGGTTTCAACCTAAGATCGTCATTACAAATGCAACCTATGATCGTCACCCTGACCATACACGTGGTTCGCAGTTGGTGGAAACCGCATTTTTTCTCTCTGGCCTAAGGGAAATTAAGACCAATTGGGATGGAAAGCAGCAAGAAGCCTATAGACCCGAAAAGCTGTATTTCTGTATTCAGAGCATTGACCATGTGCCAGACATTATTGTGGATATTTCCGGAGTGATTGAAAAGAGGAGAGAAGCAATACAGGCGTTCAAATCTCAATTTTTTGATCCAAATAGCTCAGAACCTGCAACGTATATCAGCTCTCAAAACTTCATCAGAATGCTAGAAGCACGAGCCATT
>CAYYNA010000325.1:0-2972 GCA_964472815.1 uncultured Roseivirgaceae bacterium | reverse complement strand
TTTCTGATCTTTTCATTGTTTTAGATTTTTAAATTTTTGATGTAGCAAAGCTCAAAAAGACCGATAGGGTGGTGTTAGCAGCTATCGAGCATAGATTATCACTTATGCAAAAGATCTAGAAACTATGCTGAAAGACTATAAACTATGATGCAAAATGCCCAATGGAGTCATTGCATCTAGTCTTTTTTTTGTTGAGTATTGCATTTAGTTAATAGGCTTTTATGTCAGATTTTCTTCATCCGGAAAGTAAATTTTTGCAACAGGTTATTGTCGTGATTGAGGATAATCTGGCAAATGAAAGTTTCAGTGTGGAGGAATTAGCGGAGCAGATGACTATGAGTCGCTCCAATCTGTTGCGAAAGGTAAAAAGTCTTTCGGGGGTTTCTGTTAGCGTCTTCATTCGAAAAGTCAGGCTAAACCACGCGCTTTCAATGCTGAAGGATGGTGAGTTGACCGCATCTGAAGTTTCTTACAAAGTAGGGTTTAGCAGTGTTTCATATTTCACCAAATGTTTCCGAGAGGAGTTTGGTTTTACACCTGGTTCTAAAGACAAACCGCAAGAAGTCTTTGAAGAAGCTCTGGTTGAACCGAAGAGTAAGAAACGCTTTGCATATGCCATTGTTTTCATCCTCTTCGTTGCTATTGCCGGATATGCTTTCTTCTCGCAAACAAGTGATGACGCTCCTGACATTTCACTTGAAAAATCGATTGCAGTTCTTCCGTTTATTAATAATAGCAACGATTCGTCCAATGTGTATATCATCAATGGCTTGATGGATGCCATCTTGAATAATCTTCAGCTCATAAAGGAACTGGAAGTAACAAGTAGAACCACAACAGAGAAGTACAGGGGAGCATCTAAGACGATAAGCGAGCTTTCAAAGGAGTTAGAGGTAAACTATTTTGTTGAAGGAAGTGGTCAGAAGATCGGCAATGAAATACTCTTGTCCATTCAGTTGATAGATGCCCAAAAAGACAAACACATTTGGTCAGGCAGGTATGAGCGCAAAGCGGAGGATATTTTCCAGCTACAAACAGAAGTGGCGAAGAACATAGCCGAAGAGATAAAGGCTACCATCACTCCCGAAGAGGAAGAGCTACTTGACAAAATACCCACCGAGAACCTCTTAGCTTATGATTACTACCTTAAGGGTCTAGAATATACAAGTGCCGAAACAAGGGAGGGGCTTTTCTCAGCCATTGAATACTTCGAGAAAGCGATCGAAGAAGATGAAAGCTTTGCCAATGCCTACGCTTACATCGCAGTATGCTACTACTATGTTGATTTGTTTCAGGTCAATAAGCAGCACGGGCAGACGATCAATAACTATGCTGACAAAGCGATGTTGTTGGATCCAGAAAATTCACTTAGTCTGATTGCCAAAGGATTGTACTACATGAATGATGGACAATACGAATTTGCCATTGAGCACTTTGAGAGGGTTTTGGAGATTAGCCCTAGTTCAGCCTGGGTGCATAATTTTCTCACTGACATTTACACTAGTTATGTAATGAATACGGAAAAGTACCTCACGCATGCTCTAAGAGGAATTAAGTCTACGGTAGCTAATCAGGATTCAATGCAAGCCAGTTTTACTTACCTACACTTATCCAACGCTTTGGCTCAAAATGGTTTTGTGCTTCAGGCGGAAAAGTACATTATCAAGTCTCTAGCGTTCAATCCTGAAAATCTATACTCTCAGTATTTGCACACCTACATTAAGTTGGCTAAGAACTTTCAGCTGGAGGAAGCCAAGGAAGAGTTGCTAAGTATTTTGGCCAAGGACACCACCCGCCTTGATGTGGTGCAGGAGATCGCCAAAGTCTTTTACATGCAAGAAAACTGGGAAGAGGCCTGGACGTACTACAAAAAATTTCTTTACATGAAAAACCTCTGGAGCTTAGATGTCTTTGCTCCTGAAGATCTAAAGATTGCCTATGTCCTTGAGAAGCTTGGCAGAAATGAGGAGGCAGAAGTCTATTATCAGAAATTCATGGAGTATGTCGAGGAAGATGAGTCCATTTACAAAGATCTCAGCTATGCTGGCTACTATGCAGCAAAAAGAGAAACGGACGTAGCAATAGAGTATTTGGATGCTTTCACTGAGCAACGAAATTACATCTACTGGTTAGTGCTTTTCTTAGAGCAAGATCCGGTTATATCTGAGCTTGCTGATCATCCAGCTTACAATGACATCCTCAAGAGAATTGTTGATAACTTCTGGCAAGGTCATCAGGTAATGAGGCAGGAATTGGAAAGTGAAGGAATAATCTAATTTCTAACGTCCTTGAAATCTCCGGCGGGTCAGTTCAGCCTGCTTTAATGCATCCTCAGCTCCCAATTTTTCACTTTCGACTTTTAAGCTGCAAAGTCAAGTCTTGCAAAGACGTTAGCTTGACATACCATTTTAAGAACAATCATGAAAACGAGAAAAAAATTAGTATTCACCTTATTAGCAGTTTGCTTCACCTTTTTATCCTTTAGTCAACAAGAATCCAATGCAATGGCTGAAGGCTCGCCTGAAGAAAAGGCGAGAACTGCGACAGAGAAACAAAAAGAGACCTTGAGCTTAAGTGAAGAACAAGAGGAAGAGATGTACGCACACAATTTGAAATACATCAAGGAGATGGATTTAATTATGGAAGGCGGAAGATCCATGTCGACCATGATGAAATTGAAGGACATGAGCGGCCGAAAGGACAAGGAAGCTAAAGCCATTCTAAACAAAGAGCAATACAAGATCTACCAGAAAAATAAAGAAGAAAGGAGAGCAGAAATGCGAAAGAAAATGAAGGACTGATAGCAAAGGCAATACATCTTTGATAGTTGAGCTATGTTGAATAAAGTGATGATCTTATTGGTCGTCACTTTTTTTGATCCCGCCCTTTAAGAAGATAGTAAGCAGACACGGCTTAGGTTTTAACTAGGCTGTTTTTACCAACAATAGCGTCTTTAAGTTGATTATTTATCG
>CAYYNA010000324.1:0-2997 GCA_964472815.1 uncultured Roseivirgaceae bacterium | reverse complement strand
ATCTGGAAGCTCCAGCATGCTGATGAACAGAATGGTGTCTTTTTCTAAAACCAAGATTTCTGCATCTTCGGAAAGTGCGTCACCAAAGAAGGTGGGAACGTAGGTTGCATCAGGATTTTGCTCTCCATCTACGATCACTGGAACAACTGATTCCACTACAACTTGGTAATCTTCCAGATCTACCGCAGGAAAGGATAACGTACTAGGCGAATTAAACACTCCCGGAACTCCATCAAAGTTGATCGTATCTCCAAGGTCTTCTCCTAGTGGAAATAAATAAGCATTGACATTTTCTGAGATCGGAGATTGCGTATTTACATCTATCGCTCGAACAGAAATAACCGCATTTGCTGAAAGCTCAAATTCAGCAGAAGTAAATGTCAAATCAGGAAGTAAATCGTTTGTTACTGTTAATCCGTAGGTAGCTTCATCGGCTCTTCCCATTGACGGGATTTCATACGTAATTTCTGTTTGTTCGGTGCTTACCGTACCGTTCACGTTCCAATCATATTGGTTATTTGTACTTTCTCCAGTAATACCCGTGATAGCTACTTCGCTTTCTGCTCTGATGGCAGTGTCTTCTGCCGCAATGGGATCACCCCCATCAATCGATATTTCGATCGGCACGTTTAGATCATTTTGCGGGGCATAAACAAATCCAGTAACGCTCGCATTAGGTTCAAGGTCATCAAAATCCAGGCTATTGCCACTAACGTTAAGGGTGGTAAGTAGCGTCAGACCAGAAACATCTGGGAAGGCCGTGAACGAATTATTCTGAACCTCTATCAAGAAGAGGTTGCTAAGACTAGCCAATGCTGCTGGTATTTCGCCTGTCATTTGGTTATCGCTAATATCCAGCCTTTCTAAATTGGTTAGGTTCGCTAAGTCGCCAGAAACTGTTCCCGTGAAATTGCCTTGGTCGACCCAAAATTCCACCAAGTTGGTGAGGTTGGTGAATTGTGAGATGTCTCCTCCTAGATCTGAAGTCCCGAGGAAAACTCGCTGGAGGGAGCTTAGCGTCCAGAACTCAGCTGGAAGTGTTCCACCGGTGAAAGGATTGTCCCACAGTGCAATGAATGTGAGATTGGTAAGGTTTCCGATATCAGATGAGATAGTGCCTTCCAACTCGTTCTGCGAAATTGACAACCTTCTTAGTTCTGTTAGATCATAAATCTCATCGGGTATGGAGCCACTCAGTTGATTTATGCTTAATACCAACGTATCGAGATTTGTCTGCCCAATCTCACTGGGTATAGGACCCGTAAGTGAATTGTCCCCCATGAGAAGGTCTGTCAAAGCGGTTAGATCTCCAATCTCAGTCGGGATGGTTCCAGATAAGTTGTTTTCTGTAAGATCAATTTTTTGCACTCTGTCACCATCTATCTGTACCCCAAACCAATTCTCAACTCTTTGCCCTGTTTGTAGCCAATTGGTATTATTCGTCCAGGCAGCACCTCCAGTTGAATTGTAAATGGCTACTAGTGCCAGCGAGTCAGCCTCCTGAATTCCAGGGGCTTTTCCTGAGCCTTGAATATCAAAGGTATAGGTGCTCTCATCAGCATCATCACTAGCTATATTTATCGTGGCTGACTTAGAACCAAATGAGGTTGGCTCAAACGTAACTTCGAAAACTTGCTCAGATCCTCCAGAAATCACGAAAGGTGTTGGAACAATTAGCGAGATACTAAATTGATCGGCATCAGCTCCTGTAAGTGAGATGGAAGTAATGTTCAAATCTTCATCTCCTTGGTTTTGGATCGTAAATGTGGAGATCAATGAGAATCCTAGCTCTATAGAACCAAAACGAGTTCTGTCATCTACGCTAGGCGTGTTGTCTCCGCTAGCGATATCAATAGAGTTGCCTTGAACATTGATTTCCTGAGCTGTTTGACTGATGGCTGCAATAGCAAAATCGTAAGAAGATTCGTCCGCGTCATTATTTGTAATTACCACACTACCAGTGATCGTTCCGCTTGTTGTTGGGGTGTAGGTAATCATAAACGTGGAATCGGCTAGCCCTGCAACTGCACCAGGAAGCGCAAAATCACTGTCAACGCTGAAATCTGCTGATACGTCATTGGTACCGTCAGTTGCAGAAACGGTTACACTGCTAATGTCAAGGTTGGCATCTCCAAGGTTTTGAATGGTGAAGGCGGACGAAGCAGATTGGCCAATGGTAACTAATCCAAAATCAGTTCCATCCGAAACGGAGGGCGTGTTGTCACCCAAGGTGATATCTTCTCCACTTCCCTGGACATTGATCTCCTGAGGGTTCTGTGCGACACCTGTAACGTCAAACGTAAAGGACGACTCATCAAAGTCATTGCTAACTATTTCAATAGAAGCAACACTAGTACCAAGAGCTGCGGGATTGAATGTCAGGTCGAAAGTTTCATCCCCAGAAATAGCAATTGTTGCGGGCAAAGTGATATTACTGATTGTAAAATCCGCAGCATCCGCTCCACTGATGTTAATCTCATTCACTGTTAGTTCCGCATCACCGGTATTCTGGATGGTAAATGATTGTACGGCTGGTGTGCCTAGCGGTATGGTCCCAAAATCAGTACCGTCTGCCGCATCGGGTGTAGTATCCCCGATTGATATATCTGTGCTGTTACCTTGCACATTTATATCAGGGGCGGTAGCTAAACCAGTTATGTCAAAACTGTAAGTACTTTCGTCTGAATCGTCATTGGCGATTTGGATCGTTGCTCCCTTAGATCCCAAGGTACTTGGTGAGAAAGTCACTACGAAATCAGTGGAGGTCAGGCCTGGTATAGCAGCAGAGGTTATGTCAAGTGAGAAATCTGCAGCATCTGGTCCGGATACCTGAATATTGCTCACAGTCAATTCTTGGTCTCCAAGGTTTTCGATCGTAAATGTGCTAGTTCCAGGTTCTCCGATGATTACGGATCCAAAGTCAGTCCCGTCCGCTAGCTGCGGAGCAGTATCACCGTTCAAAATGTCGATATCTCCTGTGCCCGTCACATTGATTTC
>CAYYNA010000323.1:0-3014 GCA_964472815.1 uncultured Roseivirgaceae bacterium | reverse complement strand
TTGTACTTCAGGTGGTTATATCTCTCCAGATCTCTACTCATTCGGTATCATGTCAATAACTAGGGTCTGCACCCCCAAAAAATTTCATTTTTTTTAAACATTTGTTTCTTTATATCGTTTGTAGACGGTTTCCAGCGATTCTCGTAGTTTCTTAAGAGCTATTCCCATCTGATTTTCGACGGTTTTTTTAGATAATTCCAGCTCTTCCGCTATTTCATCATAAGTCATTCCCGCATTTCTACTTAAGAGAAATATTCGCCTACATTTTTTGGGTAACGCATCTATAGCTTTTTGAATGTATCTCTTAATCTGCTCGTTTTCACCCTCATCAATCTTGCTTTGACTTACGCTCAGCATCACCTCACTTATGTCCGCCATTGACTGCTGCTTGGGCAACTCAAGTTTGATGTAGTTCAAGCTTTTGTTCTTGACAGCTGAATATAGATAAGTCTTCAGCGTGGTTTGAATTTCAATTTTGTTTCTTTTTTCCCAGATATACAGAAAAACCTCTTGCGCCATTTCCTCTGCTACAGCCCCATCTCTCACGTAAGTGAAAGCAAATCTGTGCAGCTCTTTGTAGTACTTTTTGAAGATTACCTCGTACGAAGAGAGGTCTCCATTTTTTACCTGACTGAAAAGTTGAAGGTCACTGTCTTGGGTCATTCCGATTTACGATCGCTTCGGTGATATCGTTAAACAATCTTAGTGATTGTATGGGATTAAAGAAATTTTCTGAAAAGATAGATACTATAATTTTCTCCTCTTGGTTGATGTATATGCTATTTCCTTCTCTTGAATACATATAGAAGAAGTTGCTTGCTGGAACCCCGAATCTATTTTCTGAGGGATCTCCAAACAATCCCCACCAGAAACCCATGTTTTCATAATTGAAACCTACCGTGGGATTAGTTTGAATTTGATTCTTGACCGAAATGGCCTCTTCCAAAAAGTTAGGGTCTAGTATCCTACGACCTTTCCAAATGCCGTTTTCGAAATATAGGTAGCCAATCTTGGTCCAGTCAATGAGCGAAAGCGAATATCCATCACCGCCATTGTAATTGCCGCTTGGATCTCTCTCTATTTCGATAAGTCCAATGCCCAAAGGAGCTAGAAGTTGCTCCTCAATGAATACAGAATAATTCTGGTTGGAAGCATTTTCTATGATCTTGGTCATTATGGTGCCATGCGAAGAATTGAAGCTATATCTAAGACCAGGCGGAGCTTCGGAAGGTTGACTCAAGCTGTAAAATATCCAATCTTCACTTTGCTTCATTTGAAAAACATTATCTGCTGTATCTAGAAAGGTCCCAAGACTTTCGTTCCAAACTATTCCTGATCTGTGGGTGAGTAGGTCTTCTACGGTGATTTCAGCTTTTGAGGGATAGTCGTCAAATATTTCCTGATACTCCGGCAAATAATCCACAATTGGGTCCGATAGTGACAAGAGTCTTAGGTCCAGGGCTACTCCTACGACGGCTATTGTGATGGAAAGTCCTGCATTTCCAGGATTCTTAAGAGAAGCCCTTGTCAGTCCACTATAATAATTTTCAAAAATTAGACGATCGTTTTTGATAATCATAAGCCCCTCCACGAAACCAAACTCATCGAGGTTGACTAAACTATTTGTGATGACCAAGGAGTCCTGATGCATCCCTTGGTTTTTAGGGAGATCGTAATCCCATACATCTTGATCTGGAGGTAGTTCGTCACTCAAATAACATGAGCAAAACACAAACGTCAAGAGCCAAAGCTTTTTCATTAGGAGAACAACGTATAGTTTCCGTGCTGATCAGAAGCAGGAGCGGGGTTTATGAAGGAAACATCGTTCGCATCAATATCCCTAATGCTCGGAGAAACCGTATGCGAAAGCAATTCCTCGTTCGATTCCTTGACAAGCAGATGCTCTAGCTCAGAAGAATCTTCTGAAACCAGCCACTTTTTTGTAGCACCAACATCCATGATCACAGGCATGTCATCTTGAAACGAAGCAACAGAAGCATTGGCTTTTGTGGTGATCATGATGAAGCAGCTCTCATTCTCATTTTCTTCCCATATTCCAGCAACACTGAAGACCTTCCTATCAGGAAAGAAAAAGTAGTGCGGGATTTGCTGTTTTTTCGCCACTTTTTTCCAAACATAAAAGCCATCCATGGGTATGATGCACCTATGCGTCATCAGCTTTTTCCTGTAAGAGTTCTTTGTTATAACTGAATCAACGGGAAGGTTGAAGAATTTTGGACTCATTGTTTTGTTATTTGACCACATCGTCATGAGTCCCCATTTTTGAAAAACTAATTTGTCCTGCGTCCTGTTAGTAATTACAGGTAGCGATTTGGTAGGAGCAGCGTTGTATTCTGGGGTATATCTATCTGGAACTTCAGCTCCCAAAACAAGAGCTAATTCATGTGATTGTAGTGTTATAGTATACCTATCCAGCATTATTGGCAATTTACATTTACTCTAGATACTATCGTATTAAAATTTTGTGCGCGATCATCTTTGATTCAATTCTGAGATAAATAAGCATGCTCATTTTTTATTTTATGGGATGGGTTAATTTTGAATAATAATCTAAAAAGAGACGATTAAATGGCGGAAGTAATTCGAATGCCCAAAATGAGTGACACCATGGAAGAGGGTGTGATAGCAGCGTGGCTGAAAAAAGAAGGTGACGAGGTTAGCTCAGGAGACATACTAGCGGAAGTTGAGACCGATAAAGCAACGATGGAATTAGAGTCGTATCAGGATGGTACGTTGCTTTACATTGGGGTCCAAGAGAAGGAGTCTGTGCCGGTCGATGGTGTTTTAGCAGTTATTGGTGAAAAAGGAGAAGACTACAAGGCTTTATTGGATGACTCTGGCTCAAGCAATGGAAGCAGTGAAAATACTGAAACTTCAGTGCCATCTGATGCAGGTTCATCGGCTGCTCCAAGCCCTGCCGTGGATACAAGTAACATAAACGCTTCAATCATTCGAATGCCCAAAATGAGCGACACCATGGAAGAGGGTGTCAT
>CAYYNA010000322.1:0-3044 GCA_964472815.1 uncultured Roseivirgaceae bacterium | reverse complement strand
CCTGAAAATGGCGAGGAGAACGAAATCCTCAAGATGACTAACAAAAACCTCAATCACCATAAGCTTGATTTCATTGAGTCTGTTGTAAGCAAAGAAGAGATCGTTGCGCTACGAGAGAATCTGGAGAAGATCTTGATGAAAGACTCGCTGATCGATTACATCGTGAAGTTGATCGCGCAAACGAGAGATCACCATTCTCTGTATTTGGGTGCATCGCCACGTGCTTCTATTGACCTTATGAAGGCATCTAAGGCGTTCGCGGCAATTCAGGGAAGAGACTTTGTTTCACCTGAAGACATCAAAAGGCTTTTCAAACCGGTGGTGGAGCATCGAATTATCCTATCTCCAGAAGCAGAGCTTCAAGGGATCACTATTAAAGAAGTCACAGATCAAATATTGCAGCAGGTAGAGGTTCCTAAATAGTGAGGATATTCCCCACATATCGTGCATACGTCTTTGCTATTTCTTGCGTGGTACTATTGTTCCTCGGATACTACTATTCATTCGTCTTCATTGTTGCTAGAGGCTTGACAATCGCACTGTTGCTTGGCATTTTGGTAGATAGTGTATTGCTTTTCTTTATTGGTGGGAGAATAATTCTTGAGCGCTACCTTCCTGATCGTTTCTCAAATGGAGATGAAAACGAAGTAGCTTTTTCTATTTTGAATCGGTATCCGATTGCTGCCTCTCTAGATATTTTTGATGAGTTGCCACAGCAATTCCAAATAAGAGATTTCGCCATGCAGCTGCAGCTGGGTGCTGGAAAGCAGCAAAGTGAAGTCTACCAACTACGGCCGACAGAACGTGGGGAATACCAATTTGGACAGACGAATGTACTTGTAACAACTCGTTTAGGCTTTGTCAAGCGACGATTTGGGTTTGGAAACCCCAAGGTGGTGAAGGTGTATCCTTCATTCTTAAATCTGGAGAAGTACGAACTCTCTGCTATCTCACAGTCTTTAAAGCTGAGTGGGCAGAAGCGAATGAAACGAATAGGGCAAAGTACCGAATTTGATCATATCAAAGACTATGTGTTGGGCGATGATCCGCGACACATCAACTGGAAGGCTTCCGCCAGAAAAGGCGGATTAATGATTAATCATTACGTAGATGAGAAATCTCAGCCCATTTATTCTGTGATCGACAAGGGCCGTCCGATGAAGATGCCATTTGGGGGAATGACCCTCTTGGACTACTCCATAAATGCTTCTCTGGTCCTTTCGAATGTGGCCATTAAGAAAGGAGACAGAGCTGGATTGATCACATTTCAACACAAACCTGAGACTTTCATTTCCGCACAGAAACGCAACCTCCAAATCAACTATCTGCTAGAGACGCTTTATAACCAGGAGACACAGTTCAACGAACCTGATTTCGCTACGCTTTACTGGTTCGTAATGCAGAAAGTGAAGCAAAGGAGCTTACTGCTTCTATATACCAATTTTGAATCCATTTATACACTGGAGCGACAGCTGCCCTATTTGAAAATGATCAACCGGCATCATTTACTGCTATTGATATTTTTTAGAAATACGGAGTTAGATCAGGTGATTAATGATCCTTCAAGCGCGACGATTGACATTTACAATAAATCCATTGCGAAGCAGATAGCTGACGAAAAAGCAAGCATTCAAAATGTGCTCTTGCAAAATGGAATCATGTCGCTTTACACCAGTCCAGATCACCTCAATGCAGATGTGATCAATAAATACATTGAAATTAAGACAAAACGGTTGATATAATTGTGAAAAGAAATCTTTGATTTAGATGCATATTATTATGAATCAAGTGCCGATATTTAAAACCGAATGTGGGCTTGGTCGTGGTGAATTAGTTTGTGAAAAAGAACTTTTACTTTGAAAAGCCAGGAAGATGTTTCATTAGAAGAGTGGAGAAAGTACACTCACCCAGAAACTGGACGAAACTATTACATCTCAAATCAAGGAACAGTTAGGAGCTACTCGTCGGACGGTCAGTTACAGACCCATTCCTCATATACAAACAATGGGTATCGATGCATTCCTCACCGAAAAAAGAATGGGAAAAATGGTTTGATTTACCTACATAAGATCATGCTCTCCATCTGGGTAGAGAATCCAAATAACTATAAGCGTCATCGGTTTATTGATGGTAACCCTACCAACTGCACTGCAGCTAATTTGGAATGGATCAGTAATGAATTATTCTCCAGCTTAAATAGGGAACGTGTACTGGAGACCATTCCGCGTCGGCAAAAAAAGAGGCGGGTCACCTACTCAAAGCTTACAGAAGGAAGGGTCGCGATTCTGAAGAAGCACATTTTGGAAAATGAGAAAAAAGAGCCTCGCACTAAATGGAAACTTCTTGCCAAGCAGTTTGGAATAAAGTACCGTCAGTTATACAGCATTCGCATAGGAGAGTCTTGGAAGCATGTAGATCCTGCGAAGTAATCTAGTTGACTTTTTCCACCTTTTGATGCCCAGTAATGGCGTCAACCATTTTTGTGTAACTCACCTTCTTTTCGTTATTCATAGACACATAATAGAAGTGCAGGTCTTCCAATACCACTTTGCACTTACCTAGTTCATAGCGATGAGAGACCACTTCATCACCTTCGAGGATGGGGATTCCGTAAATGTCCAAAAGTTGTGGAGCAGGCTTCTCCTTAGGTTTCTTTTTGAAAAAGTTGATCATCAAATAAAAAACCCGAGACTTAGGCATTTGCAAAGGTCTCGGGCCATGATTTTAAATTTTACTTACTCTGTTATTCCTTCTAAATCTAGCAAGAAGGCATATTGTAGCGATGTGGTCTTGTAGCGCTTAAATCTTCCGGAAGCACCACCATGGCCAGCTTCCATATCCGTATCTAGCATTAATACTTTGTCATCAGTTTTTAGGTCTCGTAGCTTGGCCACCCATTTGGCTGGTTCCCAATACTGAACCTGAGAATCAAATAAGCCTGTTGTTACCAACATATTAGGATAATCCTGTGCTGCTACATTGTCGTATGGAGAATAGGAGAGCATGTATTCATAGGACTCCAGGTTCTTTGGGTTTCCCCATTC
>CAYYNA010000321.1:0-3044 GCA_964472815.1 uncultured Roseivirgaceae bacterium | reverse complement strand
GAACTGTAGTTCGCTCAGATTGATGGTGTACTCAATTCTTTGATTATCACTGATATCCCAGGTTTCCATTTTGATAATGGGATCTTCTTTCCATTCAATAGTGATTAAGCCAAAGTGATTATCCATGATTGGGCCTTCAATTCGATTTCTGTTCGGTGTGGCGAAGTGCCATGTAGAGGAGAGCCCACTTGAAGTGAAATCATAGATGGGGTAGAAGTCTGTTTCCAGTTTTGATATTTCGGAATAATGGACATCTCCAGATATAAAGAACACTCCATTGGCCTTGGTGGATTCAATTAGATCTAGCATTCTTTGTTGTTCATGTGGAAAGTTTACCCAAGCCTCATATCCATTCCACTCTATTCCAAATTGGGTTCCAGAACCGATGATTCGAATGTCGGCGGGCTTCTTTAATTCGCTTTCTAGCCAAACCCACTGCTCTTCACCTAAAAACTGCGCAGTATCCTGCACATGCTTGCTGTAATCCGGTCGATAAAACCCGTACCTGGCATCATCATCGTATTCTCCAGTGTAGGGTATTAAATCACTTCTAAATGTCCGTTCATCCAGCAGAATTATTTGAAGGGTCTTTTTGCTGTAGTTGTAGAAATAGGATTGATAAATTCCTGCACGATTTCTTCTCGGCGAATCTGCCGGTTCTTCAAAAAAGTCGAGAAAGATCTCTTTCGACTCTTCCTTGAATGGGTAGGATTTTCCTGAGTCGTTCCATCCATAGTCATGATCATCCCAGGTTGCGATGATGGGTACATTCTGCTTCAGATTTTGGTAGGAAGATTTGCTGGCTAGTTGTTCATATTTCGCCCGTAGCGTATCCATGCTTTTTGTATCGCCATAGATATTGTCTCCAAGAAAAACAAAAAGGTCTGGATCATGCTCCACAATGCTATTAAAAATCGGAAGCGGATGACCTTCCCATCCACAGGAACCAAAAGCGATTTTAGTGGTATTAATCGGGACTTCAGCATCCGGAACAGGTACTGAGCATGAGTTGATAATGCAGACAGCACTTAAGATCAGGAGGGTTTTCTTCATTCTGGGAACGTAAGAGATTCAATAGATTAATTTACTGAATTCCCTGCTCTCTTCTTTAGGCTATCCTTACTTCTTCTACATCGCTCACTGCAGTACTTAACTTCATCCCATACTTTTTCCCACTTTTTTCTCCATGTAAATGGCTTGTGGCAAACCGGGCAAGTTTTCGTAGGAAGATGTGGTTTTTTATGAGCCAAAATCAGGAATTTCGTTTTCTCTCACGTAAGGGAAGCTCCGAATTCGCTTCAGTTCATAGTATGAATTAAGGCCAGAAATGCCAGATGTATTGATGAGCTCTAGATCAATATATCCTTTTTCATTTACAGCAGCATCATCAATTTGCAGGTACTCAATAGATCCTATGACTAGAATGGTGCCGTTTATTTCTATCGGTATCTCTTGCTCAAATTGCATCCCAATCTTTAGCTGGCTCTCTTTAACAAATGGTGCCTTGAAGTCATTTAAGTACTCCTCTGTCAAACTCATTCGATCAAACTCGGATTCAGCACGTTCCAGTTTCGCTGAGGTATAATGCGCCTTTTCGATAATGGAAGTAGGAACTTGATTGATGGAATAAAAGCGGTTCTCTTTGATATTTTCATAGGTATGGCGAGGTACTTCCCCAGTAGGCCTAGTAACGAACCCGAGGAGCGCGGGATCACTTCCAAGGTGTACCACGCTACTGAAAATAGCTACGTTCGCTTCTCCACCATTTGAAATGGTTCCTATGAGATTGGCAGGCTTTATACCTGTCACCGAATTGATAATATTCAATCTACGTTTTCGATCCAGTTTCTGGATGTCTTCCTTGTTTAGTTGCATTACGGAAATCGATTTTTTGCTCTGGTATGTGTTGCTAAGATGCGTTTGCCGTCTTCTTTGACTGCTTGGTTTTTTCTGTGACCCCAAATCTTGTTTCTGGCATGCTTGCCACTTTCCTGAAGATCAACGACAGGTTTAGGATATTCTTTTCCTATTTCTACGCCACAAAATGCTTGTTCCAGGTCAGTCATTAACCAAGGTTCGTGAATGTGGTCAATGGGCACGTTTTCAAGTTCAGGAAGCCACTTTTTAATGAACACTCCTTCAGGGTCATGGTCTTTGCTTTGCTTCACCGGATTGTAGATTCTAACCGTATTGATACCGGTAGTACCGGCTTGCATTTGAAATTGCGGATAGTGAATGCCTGGTTCATAGTCCAAAAACTGTTGCGCTAAATGGTAAACACCGTCTCGCCAATCTTGGTCCAGGTGATGGCAAAGAAAGGAGACCATCATGGCGCGCATCCTAAAATTGATCCATCCAGTTTCTGTGACACATCTCATGCAGGCATCCACCATAGGAAAACCTGTCTTGCCTTCCTTCCAGGCTTTTAGCTTTTCGGGGTTGCTTTCATGTGGTAGCAGCTCGTATCCACGGTTGATGCAAGTGTGTTCATATTCACACTCTACTTCAAATTTCTGAATGAAGTGACAATGCCATTTGAGTCTCGTCAGAAAAGCACCAAATGGTCTTTTGTTGGAGCTGAAGTTTTCGTGATTCTTTACGTGTTGGTAGGCTTGTTTTATACTTAAGTTGCCCCATGCCAAATAAGGAGAGATGCGCCCCCCGGAGATCCTGCTTTCTTGAGGTTTTGAAATGTGCTTACTGTAATTAAATCCTCTTTCGTTAGCGAACGATCTGAGGTACTTCCAGCCATTTTCTTCTCCGGCTGGCTGGTAGATTTCTGGATAATCAGATAGCTGTTGTTGAAAACCTTCGGGAAGAGAAAAAGGGTGATCAATCTTCCTCAGGTTGGATTTCGTGAAAATATTTTCAATGACCGGTTGAGCCATTGTGACAAACCAGTTTTTATCCCAGCCATTCCGATTAGTGATTCCACGGAGAATTCCGTCTCTCTGAAACTGTTTCCAGAGCACCCCTTCTTGATCGAAGAACTGATTTAGCTTTTGATCTCGTTTCCAGGTAAGCTCGACTCCTGTTTCTTGGTG
>CAYYNA010000320.1:0-3103 GCA_964472815.1 uncultured Roseivirgaceae bacterium | reverse complement strand
AGAATGTTGGAAATATTGCTTTCTCCATACTTTACAGCTATATAATTCCAAATACTTTGACCGACAATTGCTGCAGCTTCACCGCTTATCCTGCTGAGCTTTTTGATCTTCTTTCTGGACATGTAGTCCCTTAGATAGTCATCCATTTCACCGGACCAGCCATAGGCTATATATCTAGCAGCACCATCAATAAACCACTCGGGAAGAGAAAGTAAATAGCTGTTTTGGAAGATCTCCGCCAAGCTTCCTCCGTACATCATATCTTCGATCAAGCTGCTTGACAATTTGTAAATGAGTTCTTGCTTGAATTGATGCGCTTTGCCAGGATAGGCGACTTCAAGCTGCAACTTCACAAACTCCGTGCGCCCCCCTATCGTATAGACGGCACCATCAATTCCAACATTGCTTTGCTGCAAGTCATGAATGGAGTTGTAGATGAAAATTTTTGTTTTGCTGTAAGGTGCATACCCAAGTTTGTCCGTCAGCGTTACAAACTCATCCTCCAAAAAATTAATGGCCTCCAGCGCGTACTCCTGACCGCCGGGATAGTAGTAAATGTCAAAATTATTTGTGCTGTAGTAGTACCAATCAAAGTTTTTGTATTGAATCCTGTTTTGACCAAAAGGTGTGGTGTAATGCTGTGCATTGATCTGATTAGCCATGCACAGGCAAATAATTATTGAAGCATAATATTTAATATGTCCTTTCAACACTTACTTCTTTTTCTAACTCGTCCTTTTGCTCTAAGACATCAGCGTAATGCTTAGCAAAGTAAGGAGATAATGAAACTCCTTTGGTACCAAAACCATTAAAAATACCTACGGTTCTAAAATTTTTATGAAAACCGATAAATGGTTTTCTATCATAGGTAGCTGGCCTCACTCCAGCACGCTTATCAATCACACGATATTCGCCACTAAATATTTTACTAAGGCGATCTTTAATATTTGTGACACCATCTTGCTGCGGTTCATAAGTAAGCACTTTGTGATCATATGTGGATCCCACCGAAAAATACCCGTCCTTGGGAATCATCCAGACCCCTTGATTGATGATTTGATCAGTGTCCAAATCGCAAGTAATGTCTATAATTTCTCCTCTCACAGGCTTAAATGGAAGATCTTGAAACAAGACTGAATCAGATGACCCTTCGCACAAAAGGATTTTTTGAGCTGAATAATTTTTGTATTGAACACCATCACTTGTCTCTTTCATCTCTGAAGAATCAAACACTTCTTCGCGGTAAATTCCCTTATCAATGAGAAACTTTTTGTAGGCATCAAGCAGCCTAGGAAGATCCACGTAACCAGATGTATTTAGTAGGATCCCTCCAAATGGATCATTGATATCTTTAATTGCTAATGACCAAGTTGTCAGTTCGCTTACATACTTATTGGATGATTCCTCAACGTTTTTTCCTTGCCAGTCATTTTGGTCTTCCGCAGACCTAAATGGACGATAGATTGGTTTTGGGTGTAAAAACCTTGCATTCAGTAGTGATTCAAGCTGGCGATAATCATTCTCCAAGGATCCAAAAAAATCATCAGCTCGCCAAGTATTGACCATTTTTCTTCCTGTAATGGGATTGTAGAGCCCTGCTGCCTTTCTAGAAGAAGTGTTTTCACTGCTTTTGTTGATTACCAAGACAGATTTATTCCTTTTGATCAGCTCATGACTTAGCCATGTCCCAGCAATTCCTTGCCCAATTATGATATAATCCACCTTTAATTTCTGCACTTTAATTTTGTCTCTGGAAAAGAGCTAAAGCTAATTCAATGAACATAAAAACATTTGTTTTTAACGCCTTCTATGAAAATACCATTGTTCTATCCTCTGCATCCAATAACTGCCTAATCTTTGATCCAGGGTGTTATGACTCTTTTGAGATTGATGAATTATGCAATTACATAGAGATGGAGAGGCTTTCTGTAAAAGGGGTAATCAATACGCATTGTCATATAGATCATGTACTTGGAAATGACGCTATCAAAACCAAGTTTCAGGTCTCTCTAAAAATTCCGGAAAACGAAAAAGAAGTTTTTGCTGCTATTCCAGCGTATGCTCCACAATGGGGAATCACAGGTTACCGTCAAGCTGAGGTAGACGAATATCTATCCGGCGGTGAGGTGCTAGAGCTAGATGAACTTATGCTGCAAATGATAGAAGTCCCTGGCCATTCACCCGGTCACCTGATGTTCTATTCTGCGGAAGAAAGTTTCATGATAGGGGGAGATGTTCTATTCCGCGAGAGCATTGGTAGGACTGATCTGCCAGGCGGGAACCATGATGCACTCCTAAGTAACATTCAGAACAAAGTTTATACACTCCCTGAGGATGTCATTGTCTACCCTGGTCATGGACCCTCCACAACGATTGGCCATGAAAAACGAAACAATCCTTTTGTGAGAGGTTAAGGATGAAGAAGAACATACCAAACGTACTTACTTGTCTAAACTTGGTTGCTGGAAGTGTGGGTGTTTATTATGTGCTGCTAGATAAAGAGCCAAAAGCGATCTACTTTGTTCTAATTGGAGGAGCGTTTGATTTTCTTGATGGATTAGTCGCAAGGTTACTTAAAGTGAGCTCCGAAATTGGGAAACAGTTGGATTCACTTGCCGACCTCATCACATTCGGGCTACTTCCCTCTTTTTTTATTTTGAAGATGCTGGAGCCAAAGACTGAGTTCTTTTGGATAGCTCTATTGGTTGTCGCTTTTTCAGCTATTCGATTAGCGATTTTTAATACCGACAATTCTCAATCAGATAGCTTTAAAGGCTTGCCTGTTCCGGCAAACGCGATCATGCTCACATCGCTTGCTTATCTACCATTTAACCTCTCAGAAGCTACACTAATTAGTGTCGTTCTTCTGTCCTCATTCCTCCTAGTTTCGAATTTTCGACTCATCGCATTGAAATTCAAGACTTTTGGGTGGAGAGGTAATGAAGCGAAATGGGTTTTAATTGTCGGCATATTACTACTGGCGTTCGTCTTTCAATGGACATTTTTACCATTTGTTGTTCCTTTCTATATAGCAGTTTCTCTACTTTCAGGTTTAATAAAGGGTACGGTTTAGAATTTTTAGGTTGAATTAAGCGTTGACAGA
>CAYYNA010000319.1:0-3104 GCA_964472815.1 uncultured Roseivirgaceae bacterium | reverse complement strand
TAGCAGAGTAGATAACCTTATTTGGTGTTTTTTCTGTAAGCACGATGGAGCCGCTACCTGCTGATGATGGAAGGTCGAATTTGCTGAGATCCACTACCGCTTGCACCTTGGTATCGATCTGACAGATTTTCCTTATTTCATCGTCTGGAGAGTTTACTGGCACAACTTCATTTACTACCCATGCTGCTCCGTTGGCACTATTGTTTTTGAAGACTCCATTTCGCTGCTGACCAGCGTAGAAATAAGTGGTGTTGAGCATGTTCAGCATTGATAGATCAGAAAAATCGAGAGATTGAGATTGGAGCTTTTGAATTGCCTCTTGGACTTCACTCCCTAGGCAGTAGTCTACAAGATCCTGGTACCTTCTGATCTTGGCGCCATGATAACCTCCAATGGAAGCATGGAAGTAGGAGGTTCTATTCTCATTCCATGGGTTTTGAAGATTTAGTACCCTATCTCCGCTTTGCGTTAAGGATTGAACTGTTTGATCTGCCTCATTGGTTTGAAAATACTCTTCAATGGGACTATCAACAAACGTGTCTTCTCCCAGGAATCTCTTGGTTAGGGAAATGTTATCTGTAAATACGATAATCAAGATTCCTAGCAGTACTTGATTTGGTTGAACCTTCTTCCTAAATAGTGCCCAGGCAACAGCAGCAAAACAACTAACAACAAGCAAGGCTCGTAGCACATCTTTGATCAATAAGGACTGACGATCTTCTCGCAGCGCATTTGCGAACCAGTCGGGAAGCTGCGCATCGATAGCACCACGGTAGCTTAGAGCTCCGGAAAAGGCTAGAAGCAATAGCAAGAATCCTCCTCCAATCCCTAGCGTAAGAAAGACCTTTCTTCCAGTTTCCTTATTCCATTCCATTGAAATCAGCTTTTCCAAGCCTAACCCACCTAAGAGGTTCAGTGAGAAAATGGAGATGATGATCGTAAAAGTGACAGATCTGAACTTGTTGTATCCTGGTAGGTAGTCAAAAAGTAAATCGTTAAAGGAAGAAAAGTTCTTACCCCAGCTCATCATGATGCCAAGAATCACTAGGACGATCAACCAGATTTTTCGATCTTTTGGCAAAATCACAATTCCTAATATGAAGAACAGTACTGCTAATGTGCCTGCATAATAGGGGGCAGTAAGAGGTTGGTCTCCCCAGTAAGTAGGCATTGCTTGTATTTGCTGAGCAACTTGGGCACGGTTGTACCCTGCGTCTCTCATGGCTTTAGCAACCTCGGATTTTACTGATAATTCTTGCTGTGAAGAACCGCCAAAAATGTTTGGAACAAATAAAAATAGGGGTTCAGCGATTCCGTTACTGTATCGAAAAGCATACTCTCGGTCGAGACCGCTTGATGAGGCTTGTGCCGAAGTAAGTTCTGATTTTCCACGAATGGTGTATTTACTGTACTCAAGAGTAGTGGCTAATCTTCCATAATTAGCACCAACTGCAAGAATTGCAGCTACTATCAGTAATGCTGAACGTATTCCAAACGTCTTGAACTCCTTGCTTTTCACCATTTTGATGAACTCATTGACTCCATAGGCCAGAACGATGAGTGCCAAGTAGTAGGTGATTTGAGGGTGATTCGCTCGAATTTCAAGTCCCAAGGCAAGTGCAGTGAGCGAAGCACCTAGCCATTTCTTGCCTGAGAAAGTTAGTTGAATACCAGCAAGGACTAAGGGCATCAAAGCAACCGCCGCAATCTTTGCGTTATGCCCCGCCATGATGCTAATAATGTTGAATCCGTTCAGCCCAAATGCTACTGCTCCAATTGCTGCCACTAATGGCCGCACTTTAAATGACAGCATCATTATATAAAAACTCACCATCGCTATGAAAAGAATAGAAGTTGGATGACCCATCCAAAGTCCATACGCTTTATACACATGCTTTAAGAGGTCGCCGGAGTATTGAACTCCGGTGAGATATGCCGGCATACCACTGAACATGTAAGGATTCCAGAGGGCTTCTTCATCAGTTTCCGCCCGATACTCCTTGAGCTGCTGATTGCCGCCAGCACCCATCAAGATGTCATGCTGGCTAATTTTCTTTCCGCTTAGGAAGGTTGGGTAATGAACAATTACTGTGATCAGGAGAAAACCAAGCACAATTAGACCGTGGGTGATTATGTTTTTTCTCAGCGAGGAGCTCATTTCGAAAGTTTGATTTTAAGAAAGCGCTCAAAGGTAGAGCGAATAAGATTATTTATATCCTGAGATATTTGAAATCGATAAATTAGAAATACAAATAAAACAGTTGTAAGCAGTGACCTAATGATGATGTTAATGATTGGACCTAGGTCTGGTTGGAAATAGAAAGCCGAAGCAAAAATTACAGCACTGATAAGTAACAATGGAATATGTGCCATAGTGAGCGGCGATATTTTTAGCAGATATTTCACATAAAACCACTTAAGGATAATATGAAATAAGATGGAAACTGCGTAACTAAATCCAGCCCCATTGATACCATAGATGGGAATCAATATCCCATTGAGCACAATTAGCACTACTGCGCTGGCAACCTGGAAATAAAGATTGTACTGATAGTTCTTCGAGAAGTTGATGATTTCTCCAGCAAAAGAAGATATCATCAAAGCTAATTTTGAAAGGCAAACAAAAATCACCACCCAGAAGCCGGTCTGAAAAGCTGAGCCTTTAGGGATGAAAGCAAATAGGTCTTGGAGGTTTGTCACGATCCCGATAGTAAAAAGCAATCCGATCACTGACATGGTAATCGAACTCCGTTGATAGATGCTCTTAATGGTGGTTACATCATTCTCCGCAGATGCGCGTGAAATAAGAGGAATCATGACTTTGGCCATGTTTCTTTTTGGCATTTCTACAACTACCCCAATGAAAAAACACGTAGTAAAAATTCCAGTCATATCAGGACCAAGCACAGCAGTAATTTGATCATAGGATATATTATTGATCACTGCAAAACTTCCTGCAAGTAGCATCGCATAGCTCCCAAATCGAAGTAGCTTTTTTCTATAGACCTTGTCAATTGACGCTAGATTAAAATCAAATCGGAAATTGAACTGAATAGCTAGCTGTGTAAATAAGATCAAGAAAGCTGACAGATAAACAATACCTA
>CAYYNA010000318.1:0-3115 GCA_964472815.1 uncultured Roseivirgaceae bacterium | reverse complement strand
ATTCATCGGCCGGTTCGCACTGAAATTTGTTAACAATTATCCGATTAAAAAACTTCTCATTATTACCTACCTTTGCGCTACCGAAATAATACCCACCATGATAATAATTGGTTGGTTCTACAAATAATCATAAAAACTATACTTTAAATATGAGTGCGACTGAGGAACTGCTAGCGAACAATAAGGAGCGAATGAAGGAAGTTAAAAGTATTTTAGTGTCCCAGCCAGAACCTTCTGATAACAATTCACCGTATCATGGTTTAGCGGAAAAGTACAACCTGAAAATTGACTTCCGTAAATTCATTGATATCGACCCAGTAGATATTAAGGAGTTTAGAAAGCAGAAAGTAAATATCCTAGACCATACAGCTGTCATATTTACAAGTAGGAATGCAATCGATCACTTTTTCAGGTTAGCTCAGGAAAGTAAGATCGAAATCCCAACAGATATGAAGTATTTCTGCATATCGGAAACAACAGCAAATTACCTGCAGAAGTACATCGTTATTAGAAAGAGAAAAATCTTTACTGGCGAGAGAACCGCTCAGGACTTATTAGCAGTTATCAAAAAGCATAAATCAGAGAAATTTATTTTCCCATGTTCTAACATAAGAACCGATCATATTCCGAGTTTTTTGAACGAAAATGAATACGATTGGTCGGAAGCTACCATTTACAATACCGTAGCAGCAGACCTATCAGACCTTGACGATGTGACGTACGATATAATTGCTTTTTTCAGTCCTTCTGGAATTGAGTCACTTTTTACCAATTTTCCAGAGTTCAAGCAAAACGAGACTCGGATTGCAGCTTTTGGGCCTACCACTGCTAAGGCAGTAGCTGAAGCTGGACTGATTTTGGACGTAAAGGCACCTTTGCCAAATGCACCCTCAATGACAGGTGCATTGGAAGTTTATATTAAAGAAGCTAATAATCTGGGTTAGCGTAAGGGTATATCCTTTCTTAGCGTTATTATTACCATATGGAAAGTGGTTTTAGAAAGGTACTGTTTGTAGCAGCTGTGATTCTGGCTCATGCATCTTTCAGCCAGAATGATTTCTTTTTCAACCACTATGCTTTCAATCCCACGTATTTCAACCCTGCATGGGCTGGAGTTGAGGATCAGGCATTTGTTGCTGCCCATCACAGAACACAATGGGCAGGTTATGACGCGACCTTTGATCCTGAAGGGGCCCCAACAACACAACTTTTATCAGCTATAATCCCTGCAAAAGGAAGGCTTTCGGGATTTGGATTATCGTTTGTTAACGACCGGACAGGACCACTCACATCCATACAAGCTCGGATTGCGGTTTCTACTTCTTTTGAACTGAACCAAGGCAGGATTAACATAGGAATTATGCCAGCACTGAATGTTGCCTCACTGAATGCCAATTTTCGTCCGGCAGACAGTCAATCGGATCCCCTTATACCAAACGGGAATGAATCTCAGTTTCAACCCAATCTTCATGCTGGGATAGTTTTTCAATCGCAAAGGGAGTATTTTGTGGGAGTATCCGCAGAAAATATACTTCAACCTGAATTTTCATTTGGTACCGATGCTGGAAACAACATTGAGGCGAGCTACAATCTCTTTGCCGGAAGACCGGTTGGTATATCAAGGAGTCTTATACTTAAGCCGACTTTACTAGTTCGTTCTGACTTAAATTCTTATTCACTGGATCTCACGGCTCTTTTGGAATATGAGGAAAAAATGTGGGGAGGCATTGCATTTAGAAGGTCTGAGTCTTTAAGCTTACTCTTAGGTTATTCTTTCTTGCAGGACAATAAACTAAAAGCAGGCTATTCTTTCGATTACGTTATTCGAGAAAGAGATGCCAAGGAGCCGACTTCCCATGAGGTCTTTATCAGGTATAATCTTCCAGATTTAGTATTTGGTGGTAGAAAGGCAGTTAAAACACCGCGATTTGCGTTTTAACGATTCAAAGATTTATCTCATCCAAGAATTAGTGGGGAAAGTTGCCGGTTACGTCTAACTCGTTATATATTTAGGTCGAATATCGTACAATAATTCTTGGTAAAGTTTGTTTATTTTACATACTTGCATGTTCAATATAGGTGTTATGAATAAAATGCGTGTTTTAACAATTTCAAATTGTGCTATTGTTTGCTGTGCCATTATCCTTTCAGGATGTGGACTTTTCGGCGGTAATAGAGGAGATCAAGGAGAATTAATAGGTGCTCCTGATAGATACGGATGGGAGATGACTCGTCCGTTTGGAATGGTTTCGATCCCTTCAGGTACATTCCACATGGGGCAGGCTGACGAAGATGTTGCTGCCACCCAAATAAACTTCAACAAACAGGTAACGATCGGTGCTTTCTTTATGGACGATACGGAGATCACCAACAATGAATATCGACAGTTCACTCAAAATATACAGGAGAGTTCAGAGATTGATTTACCGACTGGTTATTCAATTGCTGATCTTATCCCTGATACTACCGTTTGGACTAGAGATTACACCCATCATATGGGAGATCCACTAGTTGTGTATTATTGGTCTCATCCAGCTTTTGATAACTATCCGGTTGTTGGTGTTGATTGGAATGCTGCAAAATATTTCTGTGAGTGGAGGACGAGCTACTTGAATCGATGGAGAACTGATAATCAACTTCCAGTAATGCCAAATTTCAGATTGCCATCAGAAGCTGAATGGGAATATGCCTCTAGAGGTGGAAGAGACATGGCAAAGTATCCTTGGGGGAATCCATATATAAGAAATGCTAAAGGTTGTCTTTTAGCGAACTTCAAGCCTGGACGCGGTAATTATTTCGATGATGGATATGCATACACCGCTGAAGTTGGAACGTACTTCGCAAATGAGTACGGTCTTTATGACATGGCAGGGAATATTGCAGAGTGGTGTGAAGATGCATATAACCCTTCTGCTATGCCATTGACTTGGGACTTGAACCCAACTTATTTTGATGATAATGTTCCATTTAAAGTAATTAGAGGTGGATCTTGGAAAGATATTGCTTACTACCTAGAGACTGGAACTAGAACTTACGAACATCAAGACACAGCCCGAGCGTCTATTGGATTTAGATGTGCTATGACCTATCTAGGTAGATCATCAGGCTATGAATT
>CAYYNA010000317.1:0-3163 GCA_964472815.1 uncultured Roseivirgaceae bacterium | reverse complement strand
TGCCGCCTCATCGACAAACCATGACAATTGATTTGAAAGCGGCTTAATGTAAGATGCAGGGTAGCTTTTCCAACCGCCGCGCTGATCGAGAATTTCTGAAAGCTTCTCCTTTTTGCCTGCCCCAGTCACTAAGAATATCACCTCTTTAGCAGCATTGATGACAGGACCAGTCAGAGTGACTCTATGCTGACCAGAGGTAGGATGAGTTGCCACCGCACAGATGTCCTGACTATCTTTTAATTCTAGCTCATGCGGGAATATCGAAGCGGTATGACCATCATCGCCCATACCCAGAATAATTAGATCAAAGAAAGGCAAGCCATTATGCTGATCCATTTGCATTAGTTCATTTCCATACCTTTTGGCTTCATCCGCGGGATCATCTTCCCCTCTAACCCTGTGAATGTTTGCTGCGGGAATGGGCACCTTGCTGAGCAAGAGATCATTGGTCATCTTGTAGTTACTTTCCTCATCATCTGGAGGTACGCAACGTTCGTCTCCCCAGTAGAGGTGGAGTTTTTCCCAAATATCTGAGGAGGCATATCTTTCTGCCAAATACTTAAATAGCAGTTTTGGTGTGGAACCGCCTGACAAGGCGCAATGAAACGAAGGACTTTCAGACACCAACTTTACCAGATAGTCACCAAATGCTTCAGCGGTGGATTTTGGATCTTTGAAAATTTTGAGATCTTCTCTTTTCATAGCTCGCAGTATATTCCATCATCGGCCAGGTTCTTACATGGGTATCTCCAAACCATGTTCTTTCCCTCTATCAATTGATCCACTCCTTGGGGGCCCCACGTGCCAGCCGGGTATCCAAAAATAGGGATGCTTGGATCTTCTTGCCATTCTTTTAAGATTGGATCGATGAATTTCCATGCTGCCTCCACACTATCGCCCCTAGCGAAAAGGGTCGCATCGCCTTGCATGGAATCCAGCAATAACCTTTCATAGGCATCTGGCACATAAGCATCCGTCAGGTTGGAATACAGAAAGTCCATATTGACTGTATCTACCTCAAATCCAGCGCCAGGGACCTTCATACCAAACTTGATCAATATTCCTTCGTCAGGCTGTATTCTGATGACCAGCATATTTTGTTTGTTCACACCAAGGCTATCCTTAAATATGTGATGATGGTTAGGCTTAAAGTGGATCACCACTTCGGAAACCCGAGTCGGAAGCTTTTTTCCAGTCCTGATATAGAAAGGAACATCTGCCCATCTCCAATTGTCTATAAAAAATTTCATAGCGACGAAGGTCTCGGTCTTAGACTCATCATTCACACCATCTTCCTCCCTGTAGCCCTTCACTTCCTCTCCTTTTATCTTGCTGCTGACATACTGTCCACGGATGACATTCTTTCTTATTTCTTCCTTAGCGATAGGCCTTATTGACTGAAATACCTTCAGCTTTTCATTGCGAATACTATCGGCATCCGCATTTACTGGAGGCTCCATAGCAACGATGGCAATCAGCTGTAGCAAGTGATTTTGAAGCATATCACGCATAGCACCTGACCCATCATAGTAACCACCCCTCTTCTCTACCCCTACAGATTCAGCTGATGTAATCTCAATTCGGTGAACATAATTTCTATTCCATAGAGGCTCAAAAATGCTGTTGGAAAACCTGGTAACTAACAAGTTTTGAACTGTCTCCTTGCCCAGATAATGATCAATGCGATAAATCTGATGCTCCTGATAGTCTTCCAGAAGGCTTTTGTTTAGTTCCTGCGCTGATGCCAGATCGTACCCGAATGGCTTTTCTATGATAAGACGCTTCCATCCATTTGTTTCATCATTTAGACCAACAGATGCCAAATGCTTCGGTATCACCGGATAGAGACTCGGTGGAACTGAAAGATAAAAAATCACATTTGCACCTGTACCAGAAAGGTCCCCGATGGATGATACTCTTTCAGCAAGACGAGCATAATCCTCCTGAGCAGAAGTGTTGATGGATTCATAGTGTATTAAGTCAGCAAATTCCTTTAAAGAATCGTCCTCTGACTTCAAATGCTCATTTTTGAAGACCACCTTATCTCTGAATTCATCATCTGAATATGCAGACCTCCCTACACCTATAATTGCGTACTTCTCCGGCAGATAGTTCTTTCTAAATAAATTGAAGATGGAAGGAATGAGCTTCCTAGCGGTCAAGTCACCGGATGCACCAAAAATCACGATCACCTGATTCTCTATTGCGGTCTTATTAGTCATGTGCGACACCTGATATTGTTTAGTATTCTCTATTACTAGTACTTGTTTGGAAATTAGCGGATTAGCTTCTATTTAGTGCTATTTTAGCATCAATAAATTGTAAAACGTAAAGCAAAATAAGATGTCAGATCTCTCAGATTTTGGATTGGTTGGTCTTGGTGTGATGGGAAGGAATTTCATTCTCAATGTAGCCGATAATGGCTTTTCTGTCGTTGGGCTGGATACCGATGAAGAAAAAGTGGATGCTTTAAAATCCGAAGGCTCAGATGTAAAAGTAGACGGAACTACTGATGGAGAGGCATTTGCAAAAGCACTTGCTACTCCCAGAAAGATCATGCTGCTAGTGCCCGCTGGAAAGATCGTTGATTCAGTCATTGAAAGTTTGCTTCCTCACCTTGATCAAGGTGACATTATTATTGACGGAGGTAACTCCTTCTTTGAAGACACGGAACGTAGGATAAGTTACCTCGAAGAAAAGGGAGTTCACTTCTTCGGCTCAGGAGTTTCAGGTGGCGCCAAAGGGGCTCGCTTTGGACCAAGTATTATGCCTGGTGGAAATCGAGAGGCTTATGAACATGTGAGAGACATCTTTGAGGCAGCTTCTGCTAAAGTAGACGGAGAACCATGCGTCGCATACATGGGCAGAGGCTCTGCTGGCAACTATGTCAAAATGGTCCATAATGGAATTGAGTATGGAATGATGCAGTTGATATCAGAAATCTATGATATCCTCAACCGAGGCTTAGGTTACTCCAATGATAAGCTGGCCACTCTTTTTGATGATTGGAACAAAGGATCCTTGCAGTCCTTCTTGGTTGAAATCACCGCTGAGATTTTCACAAAGAAGGATGATCTCACCGGCAATCACCTGGTGGACATGATCTTGGACAAGGCCAAGCAAAAAGGCACAGGGAAGTGGACCTCACAAAACGCTATGGACT
>CAYYNA010000316.1:0-3205 GCA_964472815.1 uncultured Roseivirgaceae bacterium | reverse complement strand
GCCTTGTTCAAAAAATGAATCGCTTCGTACCATTTATCTTGTAGCACTAAGCAAACACCTATGCCATACCACGCTTCATGGTACATTTGATCTAGCTTCGAAGCTTTTTGATAGTATTTTATTCCTAAGTCCAATTGATTCAGCTTCTCATAAGCTGCCCCGATATGACAATATGTTTCTGGAGAGGCTCCCTCTAAATCAAAGGTCTTCAAATAAGATGCAAGAGCTTTGTCATACTTTTCAAGGTTCATTTGGGCATTCCCCATATTAAACCAAGCGCTACTAAAGTCTTCATCAATCGCAGTAGCATACTCATAGGAATCCACCGCCTCAGCAAATTTGCCTAGCTTATTGTAGACAATACCCAAATTGTACCATGCATACTCTGAATATGGATCCTGGTCAATAAACTTTTTGTAATAGGATAGGCTACTTTCCAATTCACCCGAAACGTCTAAACAATAAGCTAATTCGTATAATGCATTTTCATTTAGCATATTGAATTCAATCGCTTTCTTATACTGTTCAGCTGCTTTTTCATAGTTGCCTAACCCTTGATATGCCATTCCTATGCTGAAGTACACCTCATCCTTCTCCTCAACATTCATTATGGCAGCCTCGTAAGAAGATATTGCCTCTTTGAACTCAGATACAAGGCAGTGCAATGCTCCTTTTTGCAGCAAAAGTTCCGGATCGTTGGGATGTATATTTAATACCTCTTCAAGCAGTTCAATTGCTTCATCAGACTTCTCCTGTTTTAGGAGGATATCAGACATTTCTATTGTCAGATCTATAGAGTATGGAAACTGCTCAAGTGCAATCGTTGCTGCCTTATGAGCATGATTCAGCTTGTCGTTATTGATGTAATGAGAAATAACCCTAATTAGCGACTCTTCGTCAAAATAAAAATTAGCCTTGTTTTTAAGAAATGCTTCAAACTTTTTTATCAACTCCCTCTCTTCCTTTCGCTTATGATCTTCAGGCATAATTAGAATTGTGTTTTCTTAAAATGATATAAGGAATTTACTGGATTTTGCTCTTAATTCTTGGCATTTCAACTGCAAAGTTTTCCACATCTACAAGAACTGTTCATTCAATAAAGACTTTGATTCCAATAGCTTCTGAACTTCTCGAAGCTCTAGTCCTCTCTTAACAAATTCTAGATGTGAGGTTCGATGAAGGTCCGTCGCAAGGTAGTCAACCATATTACTCCTAATTAGTTCCATACCTAATTTCTTAGGCTCACTGCCGTACATTCCTCCCAAGGATCCCAACGTAACTTGAAACAGGATGCCCGTTGCTTTTAGTTCAGACAACCAGTCTATCTCTCCTTCAAGAAACCTATAGCGCTCAGGGTGAGCCATAACTGGTATGTAGCCTTGCTCCTTTAGACTATAGATCACAGATTCAAAAAAGAAAGGCTTTACAGAGAAAGAGCACTCAATAAGAATATGCTTACTTCCAAAGGACAGGAACCTTTTGGAAGACTTTAGTTCCTTAATAAATTTCTCATCAACATAATATTCTGCGGCCGCTTCTATTTCAATACCTTGTATGCCTTGCTTTTGCACCGCCGACTGCAACTGATCAAATCCATTTCGAATTCTTTCTTCGGTGTTAGGATATTTTGGATGAACATGAGGAGTTGTTATGAGCTTTTGAAATCCGATATCCCGCAGAAGCAGGATCATTTCAAGACTTTGTTCCAAAGTCGGAGCGCCATCATCTATTCCCGGGATGAGATGCGAATGAATATCTACCGAAAGAGCACTTCTGGCTTTCTTGGTAAACCACTTCATGATTAGAATAAGCTTCTTAGGCTAGAAGCTATTTTCTTCACTTTAGACTTTTCTTCCGCATAGTAACCATAGCCATAACCATAGCCGTAACCATAGACAGGGGTATTGTCAATGGAGTTCAGAATGGTAGCTAGGTTTTTGTATTGGTTTGTTGCATGAAGGTCGTTCATCACCTTGACAAAACCCCTTTTAGAAAAATCTGCCCTAACAATGTACAATTGAATATCACTCTTCTTCATTACTAACCTGCCATCTGTGACAAGGCCTACAGGTGGGGTATCCAGAATTATGACATCAAACTCCTTTCGTAAGTCTTCTAAAAAATTATCAAACTCCTTCTGCAACAGCAGTTCTGAAGGATTAGGAGGTGTTGGACCCGAGGGAATGAAAAACAAATTATCAACACTAGAAGAAGCAATTCCATCTTTGATCTTCTTTCTTCCGGACAATATTGTACTTACTCCTTCCTCTCGATTTTCTTTGCCGAAAGCCAAGTGAACCTTAGGCCTCCTCATATCAAAATCAACAACGACAACTTTTTTCCCTGTCATCGCTATGATCGCTCCTAAGTTGACTGCCACGAATGTTTTTCCCTCACCTGATACCGTAGAGGTTATACTTAATACCTTGGATTGATCATTACTTCCAAGAAAATCCATATTAGTACGAATAGTTCGTAAAGCCTCGCTAATTGATGAGGAGGAGTCTTTCTTCACTACTAATGAGGTATATTCTAACTTCTTCCCATAGTCCGGAATGCCACCAAGCACAGGTACCTTTACAATTCTTTCCAACTCTCTTAAACCAGCAATTTTGTTGTGAACTAAATATTTGACCAGTAAGAAAATCACACTAATGACAAGTCCTACCATAAAACCAGCAGCTATGATCAGTATTTTCTGAGGTTTTATTGGGGAACTTGGCATGGATGCAGGAGAAAGTATTACATTCTTTGTCACCGTCCCTGCACGAGTAATTTCTAATTCCATCTTGGAGGTTTGCAGAAGCAATAGCTGATCTTCTTGTAAGCTATATAAACGTCTTTTCTTTGAATACTGCGTTCCCATTGAAGGCAGTTGATAAAGACTTGATTCGAAAAAATTCCGCTTTTTACTTGTTTCTGTTAGCTGATCATTTAACACTTTAGAGTAGGAAGCCATTAGGCCATTCAGCATGTTCTCCGTCTTGTCTATTTGAAAGTTTAGTTGCTTTATGATGTAGGATGTTTCATTGTAAGACGCAAGCTTCAATTCCTGCTCTTGCTGTAATTGATTATACTCTTCTAAGGCTTCAGCTAAAGGTACTGGCAAATATCCTGCAGATATTGGATCAATAATGACCGCACCTTGCTCACGTACCTTTTTTTCAATAACAGATAAATCAGCCAATCTTGCTTTTAGAATAAA
>CAYYNA010000315.1:0-3242 GCA_964472815.1 uncultured Roseivirgaceae bacterium | reverse complement strand
TACTGGTAGACTTCACCAAATGAATTGATGATGGGGTCTGACATAATATTGTAATAGCTGCCCAGTAATTTGAAGTATTGAATGTGACCTAGCGCTTCGGCGATGGTAGTCGAAGATTTCATGTCCAGGAACATGAAAATTCGATTTTCAATTTTGGGTTGATGGTATTTCCCGGAGAAAAAATTAAGAAATACATGGTGCCCCAGGTTTTCGCTAATAGCCGAGTAGATCAAACAAACCGAAAGCTTTACTGCCAGATGAAATAAGGTAGTAAGGAAAGAGACACTGATCAGGAATCTACCCAATTGTTGCCAGGCATCAACTTCTAGCAAACTTATGCCTGTATCGAGCGTAAATGCTACAGGATAAAAGAGAGCTATAATGACAATAACTAAGGCAAGGTAGATCAAGAGTTTGTAAAAAAACTTAGCACTAAGCGCACGGTTTGAGAATCTCTTTTCCAAATAAACTACTTCCAAAAACCCTACAATTGTTCCAGCCACGATATTCGCCAGGCTAGCAAATATTAGCACTGGGATGGTATAGGAAATATCAGTATCTGGATTGAAGTTTTGGTTACGTGTAACATCGTACACTGTAATATCAATTATCCATCCAATCAATAACCAAATAATTGCGAAGGGAGCAATCCTTGAAATGTTTCTTTTCGCTTTTGGAGTTAATATCACGTTAAGTATACATTGTTATTAAGTGACAGAGCATAAGGGTTTATTTTCATCAATGGTTTGGATAAACGACTCTTTGATGCAGTTTAGTCTTTATTGCAATTGACTTGATGGAAGATCAGCTGTCCTTTATTCAGCATGATTAATAGGAACCACTACGTATGGTCTCTCTAACTGTTTTGACAATTTTCTTGTAATCACTCTTTAACCGTACCCAAAAGAACTCACCTTTACTCGTGTTTACAAACTGAACAATTACCGCATCAATATCTTCATGATATCGTGCGATGCTCGTGTAGCCATTTACCCAGCCGGTGTGTTCGTACTTATAAACCGCAGAATAGATTTCCTGCTCTTCAGCAGTAAGTAGCGTACCGTCAATTAAAGCTCTTAAGAAGATACCCACATCTTCAGCAGTTGCTACCATTGACCCACCCGGTCTGGTGTGCTCTTCTGTGGTTTTAAAATCAGCGTCATTATCCACCAGGTAACCGCTCATGATATCGTCGGAGTTTACTTCGCTCGATAAGCTAAAGGTGTTTTTTAATCCCAAGGGGTCAAGAATCTCTTTTTTGATGTACTCGTGATGACTGTATCCGAGTGTTCTGTCCATTATCTCACCGATTAGTACATAGTTGGTATTGGAGTACTTGTGCTTTTTGTTGGGTTTGAAGTCTGCAGGTTCATTGTAAATCAAAGCGATTGTTTCCATGTAATCCACATTGGGATCACTGCCTGCAAAACCTGGACGAAAGATGTACTCGGGTATGCCACTTCTATGTTTTAGCATCATTTCCAGGGTAATCTCATCTGCATAGGATATGCTCTCTTCCACTTCTGGGATTAGCTCTGCTAAGCGATCGTCCAACGCAAGGCGATCTGCATGGATAAGTTTGGTGACAGCCGCAGCGATATAAAGTTTACTGATGCTTCCGATTTTGAATAAGGAGTTTGCGTCTGCAGGAATCTGATTTTTTCTGTCCTTCCATCCGGAGGTATAGGTCATAGACTTCTCCACTTGATTGACATGAAGAATCATCCCATCGTAAGACGCATTCGCAGCTTTGTCTACTTCAATTTGAATCGGTGACAGCTCTTGAGAAAAGCTGGTAAGCATGACTACAACATATGCAACTTTAGCGAAGGTCAGCATTAGTTAGTTTTTCAAGAAGTTGATTTGGATTAGACAGGTTGTCCCAAATGACAAGGATTTTGATGAATTCTCTTTTGTTGACATATAACAAGGATACTGTTTTGTGAATGATCAGTTTCCTAAAATTCGTCTTTTCAAATGCAAGACCTAGTTCTGGGTTGCGTTGAAGTTGTCCGATTCGATACTCAAGTTGATCTAGGAAATCCTCTTTGACCTGTTCGTTCCAAAGTTCGAGGATAAATTTAGAAGTTTCGTTAAGGGTGTGTTTGGCAGTTTCTGTCCATCGCACTTCTTTCATATCAGGATATCTCGGACTGACGTATGAACGGTTAGGCTGTCATCTGGTTCTGATTCAGCAATTTTCAAAAGCTGAACAATAGCATCAGGTAGACCATCCAGAGACAATTTCTGGATTCCAGCAATCTGATCCAATACCACCTCGTCATCCAAATTAGTTATCCAGTTTATAAGTGATATTTTCTTCTGTTCAAGAGTCATGATTTAAAGTTAACGAATATTCCAATCTGAAGATTTAGATGGTAAGGTACAGATAGCCTTCGGTGCCTGACTTAACGCCAGAAAATGGAGTATGAAAAGCTGTTAGATAAATACGACATTCTCTAACGTGTTACCCCACCAATTCTCTTGGTTTTTCTATCTTTCAAAAGGAATAAAAGTCCTCGATAATTTCTGTTTCCCAGCGGTCGTTTTCTTTGAATTGACGCAAGGTTCCGCCCAATACACCATTTGGGTGATCAAGAATTCCCTTCACCATTGCTGTGATATGAGGAAATGTGATGAGCTCGGCAGCCTCTTCGATTGATACCCATCTGATTTCCTCAATGCCAGTGGGCTTCCTTACTGCTCCAGACTTGATCCTCGCTGAATATACATTTCTCAACGAGGTAGCATACGCTTCGTTGATTTCTCGCTTTAGCAGGAAGACTCCTCTCAATTTTGGTGGTCCGATTTCAATTCCATAGCTGGCACCCAGATCATTCAAGCCGCTTTGGATCGTGACATCTTGCGTTTGATAAAAACCTGGAGTAACCCAAACATCAGCATTTGCAACTTTGACCACCATCAGTTGATCGTCGGCATCTAAGATCACCAGCCGGTGAAATATTTTTATTTCTGGCTCGGTTTGCCCATAAAGAGCGCTTAGAGACAAGGTGAATGCTATGATGAAAATTCTTTTCATGATCGTCAATTTTGTGAAGTGGCACTAATCTACGTCATAGGGCATAGCAAAGTTATTGAGATAGTCCTCTATGGGTTCTAGCCCAACCCGTTAGACAGCTCCCTTCAACCGGTTGCTCAGTGCTGTGCAACCGGTTACTCAGTGCTGTGTAACCGGTTACTTAGTGTCCAGTAACCGGTTGCTTTGGGCGCGGCAACCGGTT
>CAYYNA010000314.1:0-3318 GCA_964472815.1 uncultured Roseivirgaceae bacterium | reverse complement strand
GCCCGTCGACTGAATGAATGACTGATTATCTATTTGTTGCCTATACAACTTTACTTTTTCGGCTGATTTCTCCAAGTCATTGAAGGAGGTGAAGTCTAGCTCCACTACCAGTACATTTTCTTTGTCAAGCGCTAGGTTTTTGTTTTTCATGAATGATATCTGGTCCCAGATAAGCAGAGCCCCAGCAATAAGGATGATGGACGCAGTATACTGTAGTGTTATTAGCAGTCTTTGAATGAATTGTCGCTGAGACCCCTTCTTAAGGTCACCTTTTAAGGAAAGTATAATGTCTTTTTTCGCCAGGTAGAAAGCAGGGTAAAGGCCCGCTAGTATTCCAATTACAAGCGTAATAGTTAGCGTAAGCAGTAGAAGCTCCAAGAAGATTGGACTACTACTTTCGAGGCTTAGGTCAAAATAGTTATTCACAAGAGGTGTAATTACGAATGAGAGTCCAGCGGCGAAGATGCCTGATAGCAGACAAATCAAGGCTGCTTCAGTAGAAAATTGGGCAAATAGCTGAGTTTTCGTAGAGCCCATGACCTTATTCACTCCAACCTCTTTTAGTCGATTCAGTGATTGAGCAGTAAGCAGATTTACAAAATTGATAAACGCAATGAAGGATATAATTCCTGCAATGATCATCAAGGTGGTAAGGGTACTTTTATTACCAGAAACTAAAGAGTGATAGTCAGAGAATTTGACTGGGTGGAAATCTGAGCCCTCTTCCTGAGGAAAGTTGTTGGTCGAGATTTGCTTAAATTTTGGATCTAGTGATTTGATGTCTGTCCCCTCTTGTAGCAAAATATAGGACTCCATAAACGTGTTATTCCAGTCACCGGCATCCTTGACCCAATCAGGTACATGCTGCCAAGACAGCATAAGAGAATACTGCAGATTTGAATTATCTGGTGCATCAGCCAGCACAGCTCCTACTTGATACTGCGTTTTGCCGTCCGAGGAAATAAGGATTTTCCCTAAAGCTTTTTCATATCCAAAATAGGCTTTGGAGACGCTGTTTGAGATAACGATGTGATTTTTAGTTGTTAGTGCTGTTTTAAGATCTCCTTCTAAGACCTCAAATGTGAACATTTGCGCAAAGTCAGGATCTACATAGGTGACATAGTTTTTCAATCGGGTATCTCCGTTTTCGAGCCAAAGTGCGGTAGGAGTAAAGAACCTTGTAGCTTGAAGCACCTCAGGGATTTCTTCTTTAATTTTTTCAGCAGCAGGAGTTCTCGTTTGGTAGTACACATCGTATTCTGGATGATACTCAGCCATTCGATAGAGTTGGTCCAGGTTTGTATGCCATTTATCAAATGAACGTTCGTATTGAACCACCCGGTAGAGCGTGATTGAGGCCGTAAGTCCAAGGACTAAGCCCAGCAAATTGATAATAGTGTAGTTTTTGTACTTGAGTAGGTTGCGATAACCAAGTTTAAAATTGTGAATAAGCATAATCCTAATAGTTGAGTTTGACATAAATGGTTTGAGTAGTAGGGGTCTGACTACCTGAAAGCAATCAGTATAGTAAAAGAGCTTTGCCTTCCAAGAAGGATAGAACTCCATGTAGTCCTCATAGAGCTCATGCAAGTCTCCTTCAATGTGCTCTGCAAGGGCTGGGTTAAGAATTTTTCTAATCCATGAAAATGGCCAGGTAGGAGCTTTCATGACCTATAATCAAGTATTGATTGAGGGATGGACTGCCAAAGGCCTGCGCGTATAGATCGGATTTCATCCAATGTATTTACGCCTTGTGCGGTAATGGAATAGTACCGCTTCCTTTTTCCGCCTCTCTTTTGAGTGGGTTCGCCCAATTCGGAAGAGATGAATCCTTTATCTTCCATTCGTTTGAAAGCAGTCTGAAGGGCGCCAATGCTTACTTTTCGATTGATCCGATCTTCGATCTCTTTTTTGATAGCAATACCGTAAGCATGTTCATTGAGTACCGCAATAGTCAATAGTACAATCTCTTCGAATTCTCCTAACTGTGTTTTTTTCATAACTAATGTCGATCTGAGATCTTAAAATGAATTGATTTAAAATTCTTAATTGCAGTTTTAATATTTAATTCTTAATTGCAGTTTTTTTAAAGATAGACGAAAAAACCTCCAAAGGGTTTCTGGAGGTTTAAAATCTTTTTGGAATTTTTACTTGCTTAGATAATCCAGCGTAAGACCCATCATTGCTTTCAAACCTAATTTCATCCCAGCATCGTCCACATAAAAATCTGGTGTGTGATGTCCAGCAACTGTGGTTGGGTCTGTTCCCTCGGGGCATCCACCAACAAAGAAGTAGAGGCCTGGCACTTGCTCCTGGAAGAAAGAAAAATCCTCAGCTCCTGTAATAGGCTTCATAATTCTAACGTTTTCGTCACCAGCTGCTCTTTTTAACGTTGGAAGCATTTGCTCATATAGAGATGGTTCGTTGTAGGTGATCGGGTAACCTTCATCTATCCAAATCTCTACTTCCGCATTATTGGATTCCGCTGTTTTTTGCACCACTTCTCTGATACGCTGAAGAATTTGGGTTCTCATATCTGGATCCAAGGTTCGGATGGTTCCTAGCATGTAGAGATCCTCTGGGATAATGTTGTATCGGACCCCACCATGGATGGCGCCAATGGTGATGACAGCAGGAGCCTCTGTCAACTTCATATTTCTACTTACAATTGATTGCAGGTTATTGACAATTTGTGCTGCAGTGACAACTGGATCCACTCCATCCCACGGAGCTGAACCATGAGCTTGTCTGCCCTTTATGTCAATTCGCATGGAATTAACGGCAGCCATGATCCCTTCTGGTCTTACGGATAATTTGTTTACAGGAGTCTGCGCGTTAATATGTAGACCAAATATTGCGTCTACATCAGGATTCTTTAGTACACCCTCTTCGACCATCAGCTTTGCTCCACCTTCTTCACCTTTGGGTGCCCCTTCCTCTGCTGGTTGAAAAATGAATTTTACTGTTCCCGGTACTTCATCCTTGATTTCCCACAGCATCTGCGCTACACCCAAAAGGATGCTGGTGTGCGTATCATGCCCACAGGCATGCATTACGGGAACTTCTTCGCCATTGTATTCCCCGGTCATCTTGGATGCCCATGGAAGCTCGACACGTTCTTTCACGGGAAGCCCATCGATATCAGCTCTGAGTCCAACGACAGGTCCTGGTTTACCACCTTTCAAAACTGCTACTACGCCTGTTTTTGCCACACCCGTTTGCGGTTCATATCCAATGTCTCTGAGTATAGATGCAATGCGCTCTGCCGTCTTAAACTCCCTATTGCTCAGCTCCGCATTTTCATGAAACCAGTGACGC
>CAYYNA010000313.1:0-3323 GCA_964472815.1 uncultured Roseivirgaceae bacterium | reverse complement strand
TAAGTGGAAGGATCAATGCGCAGAGATCATTAACACTCTTCCAGACAAAGTTTACATAAGTTTCGATGTAGATGGATTGGATCCCTCTTTATGTCCAAATACTGGAACACCAGTTCCAGGAGGACTTCATTTTAATGAATCAATCTACTTGATTGAACAAGTAGTAAGATCAGGTAGAAAGATCATCGGGTTCGATGTTTGCGAGACGGGTAATCACGTCTGGGACGCTAACGTATCTTCAAGAATACTCTATAGACTCGCTACTTTGTCAGGGGTATCCAGCGGACTACTCCGCTTCAAATAGATCTGCGAGTAGGCTTTTGAACCCGTCAGAATTGTACTTTGCCATTCCATGGTTTTCAATGACAATGTTCCCGTCCTTCGAAAGCACATAAGTGGTAGGAATGGATGAAATATCATAGGATTTAGGAAGGCTTGAATTAAGGAAGTAGATCGGAAAAGTGAAGTCTTTCTCCCTTACATAATCTATAGCCTTTTGCTTATCCCGATCGAGCGAAATCATGAAGAATCTGGTGGAGTCCGACTGGGACTTGTACAGATTGTGGATATCTGGCATCTCTGCAATACATGGAGGACACCAAGTAGCCCAAAAATTCATAAAAACTACTTGACCTTCAAGGTCGGCGAACGAAATCTCGTTTCCTTGCGAATCCCTCAATGAAAAATTATATGAAGCTGGTTTTGCTTCCTCAACTTGGTTTGGTTTGATTATCCCGGTGTAAAGAACTGCTTGCTGAAACTTTCCGATCAGTTGTGTATGCCAGCCCCCTAAGTAAACAATCCCCACAACCAGAATTAATACACCCCATTCAATGAGTTCTTTTTTCTTCTTTTTCTCCACGCATTACATTTAGTCTTCTTACAAGATTCCGCGACGAAAAATTCATTTTTGAAGTCAAACAGGTAAGAAAAGCTATTTTTATAAATTTACTCGCCAGATAAAACTCACTGCCATGAACAGAAAGGCTTTAGTTCAATTCTATTTAATTCTATTCCTATGCACAGGGCTACATGCCCAGAAGTTGAAGTACAAAGATCTTTTTCCAATTCTGGATGCAAAAAACTACGCTGAGGGTGGTCCCAAGCTTTTCCAATACTTAGCACAACTGAAAAAGGACGAGGCAAACCCTAACCTTCAAATGGGATTAATGCTGGAGCATAATTTTTTCAAGTACGATATTGTGGATGATTCTTCGAAAATTTATTCATCGGGTGATTCTGCGGTGCTCTTCCTCGAAAAGGCAAAGACATTGATAACGGAAAAAGAGCTAAAAAAGAATGATGAATACTATCAGGCTTTTTTCAGAAGAGATTTGAGAACCGGTGAGTTTGGAATTAAGGTTTCTGATGTTCATTTAGACATTGAGAAAAAGGTAGAAGCCATTAATAACTATGTCAGTAATGTGAAATCGCTGCATAGTTCATTATTTCGCCTAGAAGCATTGCAGGCCCAGGCCCAAGAAAAGTTCAAAAGTGTAATAAGTAATTATGCAGACTATAACGAGTTGCTGCTTGCCATCGGCGAAAAGGAAACGGCTGTGCTTGCTGATATCCAATCCATTGGAAATTCTGCGGTTGGTGAATCAGAATCTATCAAAGACCTTGCAAAGACCTTAAAATCTGATAAGTATCAAGGAGAGATTGATTTGCAAGAAATTCAAGCCTACGGTAAAGACGGGCTCTCAGCCTATGATTTCCGAACAGGATCAATTTCTTTGTGGGACCATGAATCATGGGCTAGAGAGACCTTATCAGAGATTCGTGGCGGAGTAGGTTTGTTTAAAACAATGATTTCAAATTATGTGGAGGAGTTAAGAGCGAAAAAGGCGAAGTTGAAAAAAAGCGAAAACGCAGACAATTTACGAATCCCGAATGACCTACTGGCTACATTTAGTAAGTATGAGACTGAGTCTACGGTTGAGAAGTTGTTGCTGGTAGAGACATTTGAAGCACGTGTAATAAAGCTTGTGGATTTGCAGCTGAACCGAGATTTGCTCGATTCGTCGAAAATTGGCTCGCAGTTGAAGATCTATTCTGAAGCCAAGGCTAATGTCGATACGATGTATTCAATCGTAAGTACTATTTCGACTACTGGCCTTGCAGATGCTAAAAAGAAATATCCGAAGTATATAAAAAGCTTCTTCAGCAGTTATGGGACTGCATCCAAGTACGTTGAGGATATGAAAAAGTGGTCCGCAAGGAACAAGGAATGGCTGACAAATTCGGTGGAGTATTGGACAGAAGCTAATAGGTGGGGTATTATCGCAAAAGAAGGTGAGGAAGAGATTAAGGTTCCTCTCTTCATGACGGATTCTATCTACAGTAATTTTCAAATTCTTAGAATTAATAAGTTTACTATTCCACAAGTTGTCTTATACGGAGTGAATAATGATTCCAAAAAGGGTTATTTAGGCTCGTTTGGTGAGGATCGGAGAGAGCAGTGGGCAATCGAATTCACACTTCCAGCCGCCGATACTTTGGTTCTTGAGACTGACACTATTCCTTCCGGAAACGGGACTACTAGCTTCTATTTATTTGATGAGAATGCTGCAGAAAATAACCTCTCAGCAATCAGCTATACAGATTCAGGCACTCAAGAATGGGCGGTAAACGTCACTGTTTCAAAGAAACCAGTTGACTTCAAGTTTGATGAGCTCACGCAAGAACTCACCATCTTGCTTTACCCTGAAGAGGACTTACCACTCGATTCCGATGAACTTGGATATTTAGTTATCGATAGAAATGGGAATATTCGCTAGGTTTCGTGCCATTTGGTTGTTCTTGCTGCTGACGGCCTGTGACAATGATTTTTTCCCTGCTGGCATTTACGATTATCAGGTCGAAAGACTACTGACAGCTGGAGATTCTAAGGTTTGGAGCCAAGTTATTCCTTCGCAGAGTTGCCAGGATTCTGTGCGATTATTCCTAGAGCTAGTTTCTTCGTCTTCCGATGATTCTGTTGCTATTTCAGAAATATTTAGAGGACCTTCTTGCGATCCCGATACCAACCTCATCGGCAATGCGGATGCCAGTTCTTTTGAGGGAGCTATCATCTTTACCGATTCTCTGAACTTATCGGATGGTGATTTTTGGATTATTGAGGAAATTACTTCTAATATTCTAAGAGTCAGAAGAGGTGGAGAAGTTCTCAATTATGTCTTTTAGGTAAGTAGGGTCGGATGGACTGATCATTGACGATTTTGTCCCTTTTATCGAATTTTATGCCCTTTACCTATACATTAATGTATATTCGTGTTTATATAATTTTCCCCTAAATGCGAAATACCTTCACTATGAAGAAC
>CAYYNA010000312.1:0-3327 GCA_964472815.1 uncultured Roseivirgaceae bacterium | reverse complement strand
TTTTCGAAATTTTCCTGAATCAAGCTCGAACCAATATTGGTTGTCATAATGATGATCGTATTCTTAAAGTTGGCCACCCGCCCTTTATTATCCGTAAGACGGCCATCATCCAGAACTTGCAAGAGTATGTTGAATACATCTGGGTGCGCTTTCTCTATTTCATCCAGAAGAATCACACTATAAGGCTTTCTTCTGACCGACTCTGTCAACTGACCCCCTTCGTCATATCCAACATATCCTGGAGGTGCACCAATCAACCTACTGACTGCATGCCGTTCTTGATATTCAGACATATCAATCCGAACCATTGCGTTTTCATCGTCAAATAAATACTCGGCAAGGGCTTTTGCTAGCTCCGTTTTTCCCACTCCTGTAGTTCCCAAAAAGATAAATGAACCGATTGGTCTCTTGGGATCCTGCAATCCCGCCCTACTTCTCCTCACTGCGTCTGATACTGCCTGAATTGCTTCGGTCTGACCTGCCACTCTTCTTGCAAGCTCTTCTTCCAGATGAATTAACTTCTCTCGATCACTTTGTAGCATTTTGGTAACTGGAATTCCTGTCCATTTTGCAACAACCTCCGCAATATCCTCAGAATCAACCTCCTCCTTGAGCAAACTTTTTTCACCCTGCATTTCAGACAGTTGGATTTGGAAGTCTTCTAGCCTTTTCTCGGCTTCCACAATTTTTCCGTAGCGGATCTCGGCAACTTTTTCATACTCACCAGCGCGCTCGGCCTGCTCCGCTTCTGTCTTGAACAGTTCTATATCTTCCTTTGCCTCTCTCAAACCTTGGATTACAGACTTTTCATTATCCCACTTGGCTTTCAATTCCCCCCGCTCGGACTCCAGATCAGCAATCTCTTTGTTCAGATGCTTTTCTTTGTCCTTATTTTTCTCCCTTCGGATTGCCTCACGCTCAATCTCCAGCTGCATAATTCGTCGATTAAGTTCATCCAGTTCCTCAGGCAAAGAGTCAATTTCTATTCTCAGCTTAGAGGCCGCCTCATCCATCAAGTCAATGGCTTTGTCAGGAAGAAATCGATCCGATATGTAGCGATTGGATAGCTCCACAGACGCTATCACTGCATCATCCTTAATACGGACACCATGGTGAACCTCATACTTATCTTTGATACCCCTTAAGATTGAAATGGCGTCTTGAACATTTGGCTCAGCCACAGTAATCGCCTGAAACCGCCTCTCGAGTGCCTTGTCTTTTTCCACGTATTTCTGGTATTCTTGGAGCGTTGTTGCACCAATTGCGTGAAGTTCCCCTCTTGCTAAAGCAGGTTTCAAAAGGTTGGCGGCATCCATGGCGCCTTCTCCACCTCCACCCGCTCCGATAAGCGTGTGAATCTCATCAATGAAAAGAATGATTTCCCCATCGCTATCCGTAACTTCTTTGATCACGGCTTTCAATCGCTCTTCAAACTCTCCTTTGTATTTGGCACCAGCCACCAAAAGCCCCATATCCAGGGAAATAATGATCTTGGACTTCAGATTCTCGGGCACGTCCCCGTCCACAATTCTTTGTGCCATTCCCTCAACAATAGCTGTTTTCCCAACACCTGGCTCTCCCAGAAGGATTGGATTGTTTTTAGTTCTTCTGGCAAGGATCTGAAGTACTCTCCTGATCTCTTCATCTCGGCCAATCACTGGGTCAATCTTCCCTTTTTTAGCCAACTCATTCAAGTTCTTTGAGTACCGTTCCAATGATCTGTACTTTGACTCTGCATTGTGATCCGTGACTTTCTCCCCGCCCCTTAACTCTTTGATTGCAGAGACTAGCTGCTTTTGTTGGAAGCCTGTGTCCTTCAAAATCTGTGCAGTCTTATCACTACCAGCTAGTAGTCCAAGAATGATGTGTTCAACAGCTACGAACTCATCGCCGAAATCTTTCAAGTATTTCTCTGCCTTCTGCAACGAAGCAGCTGCATTATTTGATAAATAGGGTTGCCCACCAGAGACTTTAGGGTACCCCTCCACCAAAGCGGATAAGGGTGCTTCAATCATCGACTTGGTTGCACCTAATTTCTTTAGAAGGAAAGAAATTAGGTTTTCGTCCGACTGCAAAATAGCTTGAAGCAAATGGCCAGTCTCTATCACCTGCTGCTGATAACCTCCAGCAATCTCTGTGGCCTTTTGAAGTGCTTCCTGTGCTTTTATTGTGTAATTATTGAAGTTCATTTTTTGTCACTTAATTGTACTGTGCAGAGATCGCAATTATTATTCCCTTCAAAAAATTGAATAATTTCAAGACATAATGACATTAAAAACTGAAATAGCTATTCAAAAGGTCAGACAATTCGTCCGAAATACTTTGAGAAATACCATTTGAAATAATATCAGTCCTATTTGATTCACAATCATTTTGACTCTAGTTTTACTTGAAATTAAAACCTAACTAAATGAAAAAACTATTTTTATTACTAGCGATGATTGCGTTCCTGGGGGCTTGCAGTTCATCGACTTCTTCTGAAGCCGCAGAAGAGACTGAAGCTGTCGAAGAGGTGGTGGAAGAAGCTGCAGATGAATCTATGGATGCGGTCGAAAGCGAAATCGATTCTATCGGAACTGCTATTGATTCTGTGGCAGCTGAAGTGGAAGAAGTTACTGAATAAAGTAGCCGTACAACTGAAGAAATCTTAAAGGGGCTTTGCCCCTTTTTTCATTTGAAATCACTCATCTTTCTTGATCCCTGGTAGACAAGGACCATTATGATCACACCGGCTGCCGTCAAAGGAATGCTGAGAATCTGACCCATGTTTAAGGCTAAGTCTTCTTCGAAAGCCTCTTGATTCATCTTAAAAAATTCATCCACAAAACGTGCCGACCAGAGAATGATCATAAACAAAGCGAAGTTGAAGCCCTGTGGAAGAACATCACTTTTCTTATACCAAAGCCAGAACAATATGATCATCAACAGTAGACAATAAGCTGCTTCGTAAAGCTGCGCGGCGTGTCGTACTTTACCTAATGCATAGATCTCAACAAAAGAGCTCCCCTCTTTTTCATATGTCTTATAGTTCAGAGGGCCCTCACCAAAATCAACATGCTCTCTTACTTCAGTGTACCTACGCAATGAATTTGCTAATTGATTCTCGATAAAGTTTTTATCTACCAAGGTGAGTTCGACCTCATTTTTGTACTGAATAATGGCCGTTATAGGAACTATTCCTGTCTGCTCACTCAGCATTTCGCCACCTTTGACTATCGATACCTCCTCAATCTTTTCATCGTCATAATTGAGTACATCGTAGGTTGCTCTCGCATATACCACCCCAGTATTTGAATTTGTCAGCGTCCCCTCCATTTCAGAGTTGAA
>CAYYNA010000311.1:0-3343 GCA_964472815.1 uncultured Roseivirgaceae bacterium | reverse complement strand
GACGATAAATCTGCTCAACTGCTTCTTTCTCTGAGTTTGAGTTATCTTTTTGAAGTGTATTATAAATGATAGAATACTCCGCGATGTTGACATCTTTCCTATGAAGGATGACCGACTTAGTACCAGATTCAAGAATGGTGTCAATATCATCTTCGGTGATGATGCTATCACGCTCTAAAACAACTTCGTTTCTATCAATCGAAACTACCTCACCAGTATCCTCATCCCCAAAGTCTTCAGTCCAGGTTCGAAGAACTCTAGCGGCCAACCTTCTATCTACTACTTTCTTAAGTTCTTTCTCGGTCGCCTCTATCTCTTCTGATAGCCCGAAGAGGTCTAATATTTCCTTATCCGATCCATAACCTATTGATCTAAGTAGGGTAGTGATAGGGAATTTTTTCTTTCTATCGATGTAAGCGTACATTACGTTGTTTACATCGGTTGCAAACTCAATCCAAGAACCTTTGAAAGGAATAATTCTTGCACTGTATAGCAACGTACCATTTGTATGCTTGCTCTGAGCAAAGAACACTCCCGGAGACCTATGAAGTTGCGACACTATAACTCGCTCTGCACCATTTATGACAAATGATCCCTTCTCGGTCATGTATGGGATGTTACCCAAGAACACTTCTTGCTCTATTGTCTCAAAGTCCTCGTTCTCTTCGTCATTACAAAGCAAACGCAGCTTTGCCTTAAGAGGAACAGAGTAGGTCAAACCTCTCTCTATACACTCTTGAATACTGTATTTTGGTGGATCAACGGTATAATCGACAAATTCCAAAACGAAGTTTTCCCTGGAATCCGTGATAGGGAAATTCTCCATGAAAACCTTGTACAGACCTTCACCCTCCTTTCTTTCAGCAGGAGTATCCAATTGGAAAAAGTCAATAAAAGATTTTAGTTGAACATCCAGAAAATCTGGATAGTCGATCACTGATTTGATGGAGGAGAAGTTTATTCTCCCATGTTTATTGTTAGCCAAAGCTTACGGAGTTTTTAAATTAAAAAAATATAAAAGACACTTTAGTCCTATATACAAACAGGAAAAGACCTGATCCCGACAGTACTGTCGGGAGCCAGGCCCAATACCTTTATGCTATTTGCTGATTACTTTAATTCTACCTCAGCACCAGCCTCTTCAAGCTGCTTTTTAAGACCTTCTGCTTCGTCCTTATCAACGCCCTCTTTTACAGGCTTAGGAGCTCCATCAACAAGTTCTTTTGCTTCTTTAAGACCAAGTCCAGTCAATTCTTTAACAAGCTTAACTACTGCAAGCTTAGCTCCACCTGGAGATTTCAAGATAACGTCGAAAGAAGATTTCTCTTCAGCTCCTCCGTCTGCATCGCCACCAGCACCACCAGCTACCATTACAGGTCCAGCTGCAGCTGCAGGCTCAATACCGTACTCGTCTTTAAGGATATTCGCTAATTCGTTCACCTCTTTTACCGAAAGGTTAACTAATTGCTCTGCAAATTCTTTTAAATCCGCCATTTTATTAATTATTAATTCTGTTTAAAATTTTATTCTCTTTCTGAAAGTGTTTTGACAATACCAGCCAATTTCTGCTCTCCACTTTGAAGAAGTGAAAGAACATTTTTAGCAGGCGATTGCAATAATGTGATGACCTCTCCGATCAATTCTTGCTTAGATTTAAGACTAGCAAGAGCACCAAGTTGGTCTTCACCTACAAACAAATCTGAATCAATTGATGCAGCTTTGAATGTAGGCCTTTCTTGAGGATCTTCTTTTTTGAAGTCCTTGATTATTTTCGCCGGAACGTTAGCAGTCTCGTTGACAAACATGATCCCAGAAGTACCCTTTAAAACTTCGTCAAGTGATGAAAAATCACCTTCTACGTTTTCAAGTGCCTTTTTGATCAATGTGTTCTTAACAAGCTTGTATTCCACTCCTTTCTTGAAGCACATTTCCCTAAACTTGTTCACTTCCGCCACTGTAAGGCCAGAGGTGTCAGTTATATAGAAATGATCCGTAACCTTTAACTTTTCAGTAAGGTCGTCTATTAGTTGTGCTTTTTCTGCTCGTGTCATAACTATTAAATGCTCGCTATGCTACTTTTATCAATCGAAATACCGCTACTCATTGTACTAGATAGCGTAATGGATCTGAAGTAAGTTCCCTTTGCAGAGGAAGGCTTCAATTTTGAAACAGTTTGGATCATTTCTAAGGCATTTTCCTTGATCTTATCAGCATCAAATGAAACTTTACCCACACTCGTGTGAATGATTCCGAACTTATCGACTTTAAAGTCAATCTTTCCTGCTTTTACATCAGTAACTGCCTGTGCAATATCCATGGTCACAGTACCAGATTTTGGGTTAGGCATAAGACCTCTCGGACCTAGCACTCTACCTAATCTACCGACTTGCGCCATTACTGTTGGCATAGTGATTATTACATCGATATCTGTCCATCCTCCCTCAATCTTTTTGATGTACTCATCTAAGCCGACGTGATCTGCACCAGCATCTTTAGCTTCTTGCTCTTTGTCAGGGGTACAAAGCACAAGTACTCGCACCTCTTTCCCCACACCATGAGGCAATGAAACTACACCTCTCACCATTTGATCCGCTTTCTTGGGGTCAACCCCTAAGCGAATGTCAATATCAACAGAAGCGTCAAACTTTGTAAATGTGATTTCTTTTACAAGCTTTGCTGCTTCATCTAAAGAATATTCTTTACCTACCTCTAGGAGCTCTTGAGTCTTCTTTTGATTTTTAGTTAGCTTACCCATATCAAAATTTTTAATCTACCCAAGGGGCTTTTCCTGAAACTTTTACTCCCATGCTCCTTGCTGTTCCAGCAACTACTCTCATCGCAGATTCTACATTGAATGCGTTAAGATCTGGCATTTTAGTCTCCGCTATCGCTTTAACCTGATCCCACGTTACTGACCCAACTTTGCTCCTATTTGGTTCTGAAGATCCTTTCTTAAGCTTAGCTGCTTCCATTATAAGTGATGCAGCTGGAGGCGTCTTGATTACAAAGTCGAAGGACTTGTCAGCATAGATCGTCACAACCACAGGTAAAAGCTGTCCTGGCTTATCCTGAGTTCGTGCATTAAACTGCTTACAGAAGTCCATGATGTTTAGTCCTTTCGCACCAAGTGCAGGACCAACAGGAGGAGAAGGATTAGCTGCCCCGCCTCGAATCTGTAACTTCAAATAGCCTGTTATTTCCTTAGCCATTTTTTATTAATCTTCTTTTTCAACCTGTATGTAATTCAACTCTACAGGTGTATTCCTACCAAAAATCTTAACCGTAACATTAAGCTTCTTACGATCCTCAAAAACCTCCTCTACAGTTCCAGTGAAGCCACTAA
>CAYYNA010000310.1:0-3352 GCA_964472815.1 uncultured Roseivirgaceae bacterium | reverse complement strand
CCATCGGAGACTCCTCCATTAATTCTTGTACTCGGGTCCTCAAAACCTACATTGTCAATTGGGTCAGTTGGCAAAGTCAAATTGAACGAATTCCCCACCGTCGCGGTAGCCGAAATATCTGCCGATACAAAAAAGTAGTAGGTGTTTCCGGCGAAAAAAGTATCTGCATACAACCAGGCGATATCACCTTCCGGTGTAATCGCACCCGGATCATAACTGGCGGTTACAATTTGAGATGCTGTAGAAAAGTCATTTACGGTATTTATCCATAACTTGAAGCCATCAGCTAAAAAATCGTTACCTGGATCGAAAGTGCCATTTATACCATAGTAAACACCTATTGTGGTAGCGTCAGCATTCTCCACGAAAACTTCTACGGTGTAGAGGTGATTATCAACAGATCCAGTCAAGAGATTTCTCCCAGGCACATCAATGGTAGTCAGTGTCAGATTACTAGGAGTAGGTGTTTCGAAAGGGGCTGAAATGATGTTCGATGCATTACCTCCAAGATCTACAGCCACCCAGTAAGTAAAGTAAGACGTCCCCTCGTTTAGAGATACATCTCCTGGCCCCCAAGACCCATCCCCTATGCCAAAATCCTGAATACCGGGCGATACGCTGGTAATAGATCCAAAATTAGGTGCAGCTGCTCCTAACTCATCTTCTCCACTTTGGATCTGGAGGGCGGTAGGAGCTGTGTTCGAAGTAGTGGTTACGAAATAGAAATCTACAAACTCATCATTGGTGATATTCACATCGTAATCAACAATATCAGTATTATACACATCCAGGTCAGTCAAAATTGGAGCTGCTCCATCTGATGTGGTGGTGAAAAGAAGCCCATTGTTATTGTTTCCGTTCAAGTCAAACAAGGTCGCAGGCGCAAAATCAATATCCGGAGTGGCCTCCTTGTCTGCACTTCCAGATTCTGTGAGTGTCAGATCTACCCCGTCTGTGCCATTCAAAGCAGTGGATGCGATGGTAAATCCTGTGACGGTAAATTCCGGACCTGCGTCAGTAACTGACGGTCCATCCAGGTCTTCAGAAAATGTGATAGTAATTAAGTCAATTTGCCCGTTATTGTCTAAATCATCTGTTACAGCAGACTGAATAACTGGGCTTGCCGAATCTGATATACCGCTTGGGGTGGCAGCATTCGGGATCTCAACAGAGGCGTCCGAAGTTAAGATGGCGCTACTACCCCCTTGAACATAAGTAACAGTTATTCCACTGACTCCTGTCCCGGGTATTTGATCTCCCATAAAACCGATAACAACATCTGTGACTCCCACGGAAGTGTAATCAGCATTATCAAGTTCCACCGCTGGACCGTAGGAAAGCTGGATAGCGTCCAGAGCATCTGTAATTCCATTACTATCCACTATATCTACAGGCTGATCAAAAATCAGCTGGACTTGATCCAACTCACCGTCCAGATCTCCATCTGAGAAGATGGCGTCAGTAATGACCGGACTTGAAGGGGAAAGAATAGTAATTCGATTATCTCCTGAAGTGTAGTTACCTCCTACGATCGGAGAGTCACTCGCATTTAAGAAATTATCTGAAGCAACTGTTGGGCCTGCAGCCAAGGCAGCAAAAAGCCCGTTTGTAGGTGATGCTCCAACGCCAATTTCAAAATCTTGTGGATTATCTACATTGTGGGAAATGAAGACGGTACCATTGGTCGGTCCAAGTGTAGAAATAGAGGCTGATTCTGTATTGGATGCTACGAAGGTTCCAGAACCAATCACGTTAGTAAAAGCTGATAGCGATACATTTCCTCCGGTTTCATTTAAACTTTCCGTATTGATGTAGCTAAAGTTTATTTGACCATTCTCCGCGATCATGCTCACAGATCCAGCTATTCCAGCAACATTATCATAATCAGCTTCCACAGCACCTACTAAAATGCTCCCGTGTGCAGTTAAGTTGATGACACCACCCTGGTCCGCACCAAAAGCTTGGATACCAGTACCTCCGGAAAAGGAAATGTCGCCGTTTTGAGAAACTAAGGTCACCACCCCTCCAGCTCCAAAAGATGTAGCCACCATATTCAAGCCTGAAGTGATATTGATATTCCCGTCTGTCGTAATATCCAATGCACTATTCGTACCGGTACCGGTGTATGACAAAAGATTAACATCTCCAGTGGTTATGTCCATCAATGCGGTTCCACTAGCATCCACGCCAGAAGTATTCAATGAGATATCGTTGAGAATTGCATTAGCAGTAATGTCGATATCTCCCCCACCTCCAGAGGAGGTTGCTTGCGAACTAAATGAAAAATTTCCTCCTCCGGTGCTTAGATTTGAAGTTGCATTAATAGTGATTGCACCACCATTAAAATCACTATTCGCTGTGATCGTTCCACCTAAGGTAATATTGTCACCACTCAGGTCAACATTTCCCGAACTTGATGATCCTCCGTTAACGTTTATTGGTGCAAGAATTGAAAGATCAACACCTGCAACGCTGACCACCCCACCATTTTGCGCTGCTGCAGTTAGCCCATTAGTCACCACATTGCCTCCAGTATTAATCGTGATGTCACCAGCTCCAACATCGCTTGTATTAATTGCGCCAGTCGTTATTCCAGTCACTCCAGGTGCAGTCAATGAAACAGGACTTCCTCCAGTAGTAATGCTTCCGACATTAATCTCGTTATTGGCAGTAATATTTACTGAACCACTCCCAGTGAAGCCTGAAAGCGCAATAGTGCCGTACGCCACATCTCCATTAGGTGCATTGATTGTGGTGGAACCTCCTGAATCCATAGAAGACGAGGAATTGATGGTATTTGAACTATTAACGCTTCCTGCTGTGGCAGTAATACTTACAGAACCACCATTTCCAGAACCAGAAGAATTATCCAGATTGAAATCTCCGTTTACGGTCACATTCCCTGCTGATACCAAGTTAATGTCGCCACTAGAGCCAGCTGGAGTCGAATTTCCTGTACTTACTTCGTTAACGGAAAGCGTTCCATTTGCAATAATAGAGAACGTTCCAGCATTTAAGGGGCTTCCGCCTGAAGCAACCATATTGACCTGAGTAGTAGCATACGCTGAAACATTATTGCCAATGATCGTAATGTCTCCCCCACTATTGACGAGACCAGCGAATTGGACATCTCCCCCAAAGTTCAGGTTCAAGGCATTGCCCCCTCCGTCAATCGAGTACAAATTGGTTCCGTCAGCATCAAAGTTCCCAGAGGTTGGTGACTGAATGGTTACCTGTGTTAGTAAAGAAAGGCTGTTTGCTAAGGTAAATGTTCCAGTACCTGAACCACTGCCTACTACAATCTGATTAAAAGATGTCTGATTGATGGAAAAAAGATCGGTTGCTAATAAGT
>CAYYNA010000309.1:0-3361 GCA_964472815.1 uncultured Roseivirgaceae bacterium | reverse complement strand
CCGGTCACTTCCAGTTGATCATTGAGGTCAAAAGAGACGAGACCAAAATCAAACCAAGCGTGCTGCTCATCCCATTTTATTTCCCAGGTATCGTTGTGCCAATGCTCCAACGTTGCGGACAAAGCTGGGGAGTATTCGAACGTAAGCCTAAGCTTGCCCTGATCTTCAGAAATTTCAATCCCGCCGTAGAGCGCAGCATCATATGCCCCAGTGTAGTCAGCTAAAGCAAGAGAGGGGCTCGTACCTGCCATCTTTGCCTCCCTTATTTCTTTTATTCCTTCGAAATCACTTTGCTCTTGATAATATTCCGCTACCCAGTCACGCTGATCTTCTTCCGTAAACTGGTTGATCAACCACATGGAAAGACCACCGGAGATACCCGACATGCTGTTGGTCAGAATCACGATTCCTAGCTTCTCCTCTGGAACCAAGATGACCCTTGAATACATCCCGTCATATCCTCCACCGTGAGAGACGATACGCCTTCCGTAGTGGTCCTGAATCCCCCAGCCCAAGCCATAGCCGTTGAAGTTTCTTCCCGGGAGGCGATCTCTTCCGGCACGCGTGACCGTGTAGACATTGTGCATGGTCCACAACAAGTTCTGCTGATCAGGATCGATTAGGGCATCATCACCCACCATGCCCTCATTTAGGTTCATGATCATCCATTGGGACATGTCCTTTACGGAAGAGATGATACCACCAGCTGCTCCCATGTTGTCCCAGTTTACCCAATCGATGGGTGTATTTTCATTCAAATACGTCTTGTGAGGCGTAGCGAAGTTTCCTATCTCTTCCAGTGCATTTGTAGTCGTAGTAGACCTGGTCATGCCCAATGGCTGGAAGAACATTTCATCCACATTTTCACTCCAAGATTTACCCGTTACCACCTGAATCACCTCCCCAGCGGTGATGAACATTAGGTTAGAATAGCCATAGCCATTTCGGAAGCCGAATGCCTGTGGAAGGTGCTTCAGCCTTTTGATTAAGTCTGGAGGGGTAAGCTCAGATTTGTACCAGATCATGTCTCCACTAAAGGTGCCCAGCCCAGACCTATGACAAAGCAGATCTTTGATCCGAATCTCTCTGGAAACGTACGGATCGTACAGCTCAAAATACGGAATGTGATCTACTACCCGGTCCTCCCAGCTAAGCTTCCCTTGATCCACCAGATTGGCCAAAACGGAGGCCAGAAAAGCTTTGGTGTTGGAGGCAATGGCATACAGTGTATTTTCATCCACCGCATCTTTTGTACCCATTTCTTTCACCCCAAATCCTTTATTGAGGAATACTTTTCCATCTTTCACAATCCCTACAGACATGCCCGGCACATCATATTTAATGCGGGCTTCTTCGATGTATTTTTCAATCTTCTTTAGGTTGGGTTGCGCGTACAATCCACAAACCAGAAGGAGGCAAAAGGCAGAAACTAAAACTCTCATAGCTAGGTCACTCGATTTAAGTATATTGAAAGTTAAATCTATCATAATCTGACCAACTACTATGCCTTCACCACTCATTCAGCACAGCACTAAGTCGATTTTTTGGTCTTTGACCCTGCTAATCATGCTCGGCTGTCAAGCTCCAAAAAGTGAGCCTGTGTCTCCGCGATTTAATCATGTCTATCTGGTAGTAGCTGATCTTGATCGATCCGTAGCATTCTATACTCAGGCCTTTGACTTAACCGAAACCAAAAGAATCTCTAAAATCAAGCGGACTACTGCGGATGGAGAGTCCACTGAATTTGACGTTAACATGGCGTTACTCAAATTCGATGGGCAGGACTTTGTGCTGGAAATCAGCGAGCGGGCTTCTTACAAAGCAGTGAACGATAGTTCCAGTTTCAATCACCTCGGAATAGATGTGGCAGATATCGATGCTGCGGAGCAGCGGCTACTGAATGCAGGCGCCAAACTAATGAGGGGTGTTACGCTGGTGGAAGCGGATGATATTGCAGCCAAAAACTCTTTCTATTTGGGTCCAGATGGTGAAACGATAGAGCTGATGCAACTCCTCAAAGGTGAATTCTGAGCATGCTCTTCCTACTCCGAAGAATACGACGTAAGTTCATAGAAGAGATTCCCCCTTTTTTAAAGGGAGTGGCCGTAGGTCGGGGGATTTTATATCTTTAGACTGATGTACCACTAATGCTTTTCATCCTCCAAAAATTCAATGCAAATCTATGGATGAACTACTCCCCTCCTGGGAGGGGAAGGGGTGGGTTAAATGATAAAGAATGAAGACACGCATCATCCCATACAATCGAAAACTAGTTCCACTTGCCAAAAAGCTTCGTCAAAACATGACCCTAAGTGAAGTCTTAATTTGGCAAGAGTTTAAGAATAAGCAACTCGGAGTTAGATTTAGTAGACAAACCCCGATAGATGAATACATTGTTGATTTCTATTGCAAAGAATTAATGTTGGCAATTGAAATCGACGGAATAACGCATACTTACGAAAATCAATCTGAAAAAGATCTGGTCAGACAGAAGAGGCTTGAGTCACTCGGTATTTCTTTCTTGAGATTTGACGATCTTGATATAAAAACTAATATAAAGTGGGTAGTTAATGAAATTCTATTCCGGATTCAAAACCCACCCCCACCCCTCCAAGGAGGGGATTAACACCGAAAATCATGCTCTTCCTACTAAGAAAAATACGACGCAAGCTTATGGAAAAGAATAGAATCACCACCTACCTTTTGTATGCTGTTGGGGAGATTTTTTTGGTGGTCATCGGCATCTTGATTGCAGTAAGTATCAATAACTGGAATCAAAAAAGAACTGCCAAATCCAATGAAAATGGACTATTAAAAGAGGTATTAACTGCGCTGCAGGGAGATTCTCTGCAAGTTCACATGGCAATTGGTGTTATGGAAGATGCATTCGAAGTACATAAAACAATGTATAAAATACATCAAGAAGGCTATCCTTTAGATAGCCTACGAAATACCAATATTATTAGAAGGTCCATTCCATTTAGTGTCATTAGCAAAGGCAATTACCCTGACTTAGCATCTCAAGTATTGGATCAAGACTTGAAAGGATACATCCTATTCTATTATAATGAGTTAAAGTATTTTGAATTTATCGTGGACCGGTACAATGAATTCATCATAAACAGCATGCGGCCGTTTTTGATGGAGCAACATTTATTCGAGTACGGTTACCATTACAATGAAAATGATGTAAATGAAGATGGAAAACTAAAAGCGGATGGCTTATTGAAAAGGGAGAGGTTAATCAAAAAGTTAGCCGATGAAGAGATGCAGCAAATGTTATTTGAAGCATCCCTAAAAGCACGTAACTCAAGAGGGTTTTCTGACGATTTCAATTTCGCTAAAGAAGCGCTTCAAGAAG
>CAYYNA010000308.1:0-3361 GCA_964472815.1 uncultured Roseivirgaceae bacterium | reverse complement strand
TGCCGGCGTGAGAAATAAGAAGAGGGTTATCGTTTTTTTCATTTTGTGTTTTTTTCTAGCAATTCTAGGGTCGTAAATGAAGCCAATCGGTTCAAATCAAGATTTGAAACCTATTCAAATGAATTTAAATAATCCCTTGGGGTCTTACCTGTAAATTTTTTGAAGGATCTGTTGAAAGTGGTTTTCGAATTAAATCCGCAATCCAATGCTAAGCTCAGCAAAGTGAACTGCTGCTGCTTATTTTCCTTGAAAAGCGAGATGATGCTATCCACCCGCATTTTATTTATGTAATCGTTGAAGTTCATGTCAAATCCTTGGTTGACCACCTGGGATATTTGGCGTGGTGTTGTTTCCAGAGATTTTGCCAAGTCATCTAATGTCAGATTGGGATTTGTATGCACTCTCTCCGTCTCAAGAAAAGATTGGATGGAGTCCTTCCATTTATCCAGGTCTTGTATCTCAATCTTGGAAGTTTCTTCCAGATCTTCAGGAATGCTCAAGCGGAAATCTGAGAACTGAAGAGAGGCATGGAGCTTGACCGCATGAAGCATGCCCTCCATAGCCACGTAGTAAAATATGCAAGCAACGAAGAAGTAGTACCACCACTTCTGCACAAAGCTTCCCCACTCTGGGTAGAGAACAAAAAATAACAATCTTAAGCCCACCAATAGGAGAAGGCTAACCAGGAATCTCCGTATCCAAAGGAACCGTAGGGTATCGGCGAAACTGACTACCTGAACGATCTGCTTTCGATAATTCAGGTAAAATCGGATACTCCATAGAAGATAACCCAAAACAAAGGCTAGGCCCAAGATCTGATACCATGGATCCAAGTCCTTGTCCCGCCCATCTGCATAGAATACGTACTCATCATAGACGAAAAAATCCATAACGAATACATATAGACTATAAATCAAATACAAGACAGCCGGAATAAAGTGCAAGAGTTCATTTTTTCTAAACAGCCTATCGGGCACTAACACGGATCTTGAATAGAAATAGATGACGGGTCCTAACAAAAAGAACTGATGAAAAGGGACAAAAAACAGGATATCGCTATAGCCATCCTTGCCATACCATCCCTCAAAACCAAGCATCCACGGAGTAACATACATGAGAGCCAAAACCACCAAAAAACTCAGCCAACCTGAGGCACGATCTTTATTCCGAAAGGAAAAAGAAAGTAGAATTCCCGAAAAGATCAGGCCTTGAACAAAGAAGACAAAAAGTAGTGAAGACTTGTAGTAGATAGCCGCAGAGTTAAAGCGAGAAAATTAAAAATAAATTGACTATCGCAGAGAGAAACAGTGAAGTGATTTCTTAATCTTTATTAAGCAACGAGGAAGTTATTTGATTGTAATTTCGATTGGTAGGATTCCAGTACGATCAAAACTAACAGCTCATGTCAATTAAATCTCGTACACTGAGATTCAAAAAAGGAGAAATCATTCAGCACGCTGGCGAATTGAACTCCAAGGTGTATTTCGTAATGCAGGGACTACTAAGGAGCTACAGTATTGATGAAAAAGGAAAGGAACATATTTTCATGTTTGCTCCTGAAGGCTGGACCATGGGAGACGCCACATCCGCCAATGACCCAACTGAGCTTTTCATAGATGCATTAGAAGATACCGAATGCCTTGTAAGAGAGAAGAATCCTAAAAGAGATGGTACACCTAATGGATTCAAAGCATTGGCTAAACGGATGCTGGTTCTTCAGCGACGAGTCCTCATGATGATGAGTGTTTCTGCAATTGAGCGATATGAGCATTTTGAAAACACCTATCCGGACTTGGTAAGACGTGTCCCACAGAAAATGATCGCGGCATACTTGGGCATTACACCCGAAGCGTTAAGTAAAATAAGAGGGGAGCGGGCAAAAAATCGGTAGACTTTTTCCTTTCTTAATCTAGGTTAATGCAATCCTCCACTTTCTGAATGAATTTTAATCCAAGTAATTTCAATCATCTTGGAGAAGAATATCATTGCCTTCGGAGCAAGTAACAGCAAAACCTCGATCAATAAAAAATTAGCAGTTTTTGCAGCTAGTCAATTGAAGGGAGTGAAAGTTGATCTATTGGACTTGAATGAATTTGAGCTGCCGCTCTACTCCATAGATCACCAGCGAGAAAAGGGTATTCCAGATAATGCTATTTCATTTTTAGAAGCAATTAAGCATTCCGATGGTGTGGTGATTTCCTTGGCAGAATACAACGGGCTTCATACTGCCGCTTTCAAGAACCTTTGGGACTGGATGTCTCGAATTGACGGCATGAACATTTGGTACAATACCTATGTTCCTCTTAGCGACATCTCCATCCAAAAGACCAGAATCTAACGTCATGCGGGTTTCAAAGCAGCTTTTTCCGCACTTTGGCGCCAATATCATTTCAGCATTTCAATTGCCTTCTTTCAACCACTTTTTCAAAGATGGAGAGATAATAGAACCAGTGTACAAGGTCAAGTTTCAAGTTGAATTACTCAAGTTTCAAGACTTCTTAAACCAAACCTAAACGATATCATATGTATAAAACATTTCTAAAAATCGCTGCTATCCTATGGATCATCTGGGGCGCTGTTCACATTCTGGCTGGTATCATGACCGATAGCTTTATTCTTTCTGGAGACATTCAAGGTGCAGTTGCCGGAATTGCAGATGCCGTAGAGCCCTCCTCCTTGGCAGCCAACTATCCGGAAGCCTCAGGTGCAGTCATTGGACAGCATGGGTTTAATCTGCTTTGGATTGGGTTAGTCACTCTTATCAGCGCCTTCTTTATCTGGAAGGGAAATAAGCATGCGATTTTCTTAGCTGCCATTTGTGGCGGCCTAGCGGACCTTGGCTACTTCCTGTTCATGGACCTTGGAGGATATGTCAACTTTGTCCCTGGAACAGTAATGACCCTTGTTTCCAGCACCGCAATCATCTTAAGCTTTGTTGCTTATTTCAAGACTAAGAATCAGGCAAGTGCTTAAGAAATCACTTGCCCTATCTTACTTGACTTTCCTGCTTGCTGGCTATTCGAATGCTCAAGAGGAGGTAGATGAAGCACCACCTATTAAACTTTTGCGGGCAGAGGAATCCTACCTCTACTTACAAGAAGAAGAAAAGAGTCAGATATTTCTCCAGCCTTTAAAGCTCATTGAATTAAATGCTTCAAAAGGTATTTTTCTAACGGTAGGGGGAGAATACCGCGCAAGGTTTGAATCCTTCACCAATGAAGGTTATTCGTCTGAAAACGACTCCTACTATTCACAAAGGCTAGATTTACATGCTTCTCTGAATTTAGGTACAAGAGTTCGGCTCTTCGGCGAATTATATCATGGATTAACATCCGGCGAAGATCGATTGTTGGAGGACGAT
>CAYYNA010000307.1:0-3432 GCA_964472815.1 uncultured Roseivirgaceae bacterium | reverse complement strand
GCAACGATACCTCCATAGAACCCTTCACGTCCATTGTCTCGAATTTGCGTAAGCGTGCTTGCCAATTCTCTGAACTGTATGGAATCCCCTTCCTTCCAGGGCTGCTCCTTCACCAAAAAGAAGTCTTCCCCATTTACTTTGATGAAATCTGCTCTTTTTTCATTGAACTCCTCGGCCTGGTTCGCAGAAATGGCAAACCCATAGTACGCGAGTTCGATCGCAGGTTGTATGAGTACATTCATCGGCATACTTCCGAATTTCGAATGAAGCTTCAAAATGCCATCCACTGATCCTGGTACACCCGCCGCTTTGTGTCCGATGGTACTTTTACCTTCCACGACGTTTCCTTCTTCGTCCAGGTACATATTTCTGGATGCAGATGCAGGGGCCTTTTCTCTAAAATCCAGCGATCCGATCGAACCGTCATTGAGTCGGTACACAGCGAATCCTCCGCCTCCGATGTTTCCAGCTCTAGGATAAACCACGGCCAGCGCGAACTTGACAGCTAATGCCGCGTCGAAAGCATTGCCGCCATTTTCGAGGACCTGCACACCCACTTTGGTTGCGAGCCTATGGGCGGAGGAAACCATCGCTTGCTCGAAAAAGGTCCAATTTGAGAGGGTATCGGTACGTAGGGAGAGGAGCTGTCATCGCATGCAGCGATGAACCAAAATAGAAAGGACAGGTAAAAGATTTTTCTCATGTTGCCAATGATCTCTGCGGCTAATCTACGAAAGACGGGATTCCCAATATTTGGTAAGTTTTGAAAAACAGGGTCCGTCTAGGTGATAACACTATCATAATCAGTAGGAAATACCCTTATTTTTAAATGGTAGCTTATAGAAATTTTGTTGTTACGGGTCGAATGCTTAAATTCAATCGCAATTATCTGATTTTCAACACATATCAACCAGCGAACAGTTTTAGATGAAAGAAAGTCCTGCCACACCGATAGCCCTGGAGATTCCGAAAGGATACAGAAAGTATAAAATAAAGGGAGTAGAAAAAGAGATTATAGCGAAGAAGGGAGGCCCTACCGCAGCGCAGATCAAAAACAAAGCTTCGTACAAGGAGCTAAGAAAAAATCAAAAAGAATTTGGAGTTGCCTCTATGATGGCAAAGACGTTAAGGCAGTCACTATCCACGGGCATGTCTGAGATCTGTGAAACGTATGTTTCAGGAAAGCTTACGGCGAAATTCCGTAACCTCGCGAAAATGGAGGACGGAGAAACGGGGACCCGTCCGTTGTTTTTGAGTAAGCATGGCCATCTATTAAATGGATTTGACTTTAATACCAACGCGCCTTACGAGGAGATTTTCGGTGCGAAGTATTTTGTGAAGCCAGGCTCTCAGAGAGGTCAGGTTATCCTGCATTTCCCTGCCTTCGTCCCAGAGAAAACATTCAAGAGCCCTAAGAAGGCCACAAACTTTAAAATCACTGCCCGGCTTATTGCACTTTCAGACTATCAGTTTGATCATCAGAGTCAGGGGTACATGCCACTCAATAAGGACCTGCATGGAAAGTACGGCACGTATGAAAGCGCCATGCTGCCACTTCTGAAGATACCCACAGAGCCAATGACCGGAATGGTGTCCATCGATAACCGGATTGTCCCGGAGGGTACGGGTTTGTTTCTCATTATGGCGCTAAGCTTTTACAGGTACGAGAATGGCAAATTCGAGCACTTGAATAAGGCGAGCAGCATGCAGATACAGCGAGTGCTGTAAAACCACTCCTAAGGTTGGTGCGTACTTAAAGTCCAGCCTATGCGGAAATCGTTCTACACGTCTCTTTTACTTCTACTTTTTCATCAAGTAGCAGCGCAGGATTATTATGAAAAAGCCAAGAAAAGTTTTGATAACAATCAATACGATTCGGCCAGGTATTTCATCAATAAGAATCTGACAAAAAAGCCAAACTCGGAAGATTACTTCCTCAGCGCGCTGATTCATGAAATGCAGGGAGCTGACCTACGAGCTGCCGCTGACTATGAAGCGGTGGTCAAAGATGACAGTAAAAAAATCGAAGCGTACTTCCAGAAAGGCCTGATCTATTATGAAAATGGGAATAGTTCTCAGGCAATCATTGACTTCACCCATGTCATTGAAAACTTTGACCGGTCAGAAACCAACGCGGTTTATTTCGGATACGATCCAAATGGGGACAAAGGCACTTTTTTGACTACTCTCCAATCCATGAAAGGCAAAGTCTATCAGTACCGGGCGATGGCTTACCAGCAGACGGAGAAATGGTCTTTGGCATTGAAGGATTTCGAGTGGTCTCTGGAGTATGATTCTTCGGCGGAACTCTTCATTAACAGGTCTCAGCTCTACACCAAAATGGGATATGACAATAAAGCGGTGGAAGACTTAAGGCGTGCAGTAGCTATGGATCCTACAAGCTACTTGGCCTGGTATAATCTTGCTTTGTTGGATGAGTCCGCAAGGCTACCCGAGGAGTTATTGAATGATGACGAATTTGCTCCAATGCTTAATTTGATGGGTGCCAACGCCTATGAAAGTAAGGCTTTTGATCTTTCGATAAACTATTACGGCAAAGCACTAGAATCAGACCCTAAAGATGATCTTGCATTGATTGGTCGAGGGAAAGCACTGCTACGGACAAAAGACTTCCAACAGGCCAGGGATGATTTCATTAAGGCGCTGCAGGTAGATCCAGAAAGAATAGAAGCGCTCTACCTCATTGGAAATTCCTTTTTCTACGAGCAAGCATATCCGGAAGCACTGGGATTTTACGAGCAATACCTTTCTGTCGATCCTTCATATGCTAATGTTTGGTACAATGCGGCCATGTCCTACCTCAGTACAGATGAGTCAGTGAAGGCATGTAGCTACCTGAAGCGTGCTGAAAGTCTGGGAATGGCACAAGCAGTCACCATGATGGAGAAACATTGCGGCGATCAATAACATGTTTGCTATTTCGATGGTTGAATTTTAGTAGTGTTAGAGAAAAGCTAAATTTGTTGTCATGGCAAGTAATAAATCATTGAAGATCGATATGCACACGCATATCCTACCGCATAGCATTCCCAATTTTGCCGAGAAGTTTGGGTATGGGGATTTCATAAGCTTGCTACATCACAAACCGGACGCTGCTCGGATGATGAAAGGGGATAAGTTCTTTCGCGAGATCCAATCCAATTGCTGGGATGCTGAACAGAGAGTAGAAGAGTACGCATCTTTCGATACACAAATTCAGGTGATTTGTACCATCCCAGTCATGTTCAGCTACTGGGCAGACGCTCATGATTGTTTGGATCTTTCGATGTTCCTAAATGATCACATTGCTGAAGTGGTGGAGGAGCATCCAAAAAACTACATTGGTCTCGGTACGGTACCCATGCAGGATCCAGACCTCTCTATTAAGGAGCTGGAGCGACTAAAGAAGCTAGGGATACCTGGAGTACAAAT
>CAYYNA010000306.1:1173-3440 GCA_964472815.1 uncultured Roseivirgaceae bacterium | reverse complement strand
CCGTTCCAGGTAAAATCGACTAGCTGTTTTGAATACAATACATCTGCTTCGATTCTTTCATTAGCAGTGAAGCTGAAAAGCGCGCCGTTTTTTAGCTTAAAACCAAGATGCAATAAGTTGATATTAGCCTGTACACCTGCAAAATTCTGATTTTGTAGGTTAGTAAGAATCTTGTCAATATCCACCAAGGTGGTGCCTCCCTCATTTGTAAAGGTTTCGTTGTAACTCGTACGTGTGTTTACATTAAAATGAACGCCCGAAATAACTGGTAACCCAATAAAGGTTTTACCCTTCGGAATCAGTGATGGGTTCAAAAGATTGTTTTGAAACGTGGCGTCTCCTAAATGAAGGAAAGAAACGCTCGTTTGGGCAGATATTCCAAAACAACTAAGGCAGATTATGGTGATTAAAAGGTGTCTCATTAAAAGTCAATGTTCACAGTACCTGCAACTCCCACTTTTATAGTCAGCCTGTAATCTGCTAAAATTTTGACTAAAATATCTCTAGAGGTCTGTGAAACTGGTGTATTTAGGGTGGCAGTCATTTCTATTCGTGCTCCTTCATTAAGAGCGTCAATGGCTTCTCTTGGCAAAGGAATATCTGCTGAGGCACCACTTGGGTCAGTGACAAATCCGTTTACATCTATGAAGGGAGCAGTAAAGACAAGCACATCAGGCACAGTGTAAATGGCTGTTTCAGTGCTATCCTGGATTTCCATGCCAACGCTTCCCGAAAATGGAAGCTCATTAATCGTAACAATTCTCAAAGCTGCAGAATCAACATCCTCTGTTTCTAAACCGCCTCTGAGATTAAAGCCAAAAGATTGCTGGTAGTTTTCGAGTCTGATTTCTAGTGGAATATCCACTTCAATAAGCGCCGATATTTCATCACCTGGACGAACGAAGTTGGATTGATTCTGATCGTAATAATTTGAAATGGCCTCTACATTGAAAACCAACCTGGAAGGTGAATTGGATAATAATGTTGCGATGGTAGAATTACTGCGGTTGATTTCGATCACCGTATTTTTGACCGTGCCGGGCTCGTCCGATGCAAGTACCTCCGGCAATTGATCAGGTCGCGTAATGTTCCCTTCTAGCGATAGTTGAGTCCCGTTCTCATCCTCGCTAACTATTCCGGAAAAGTCCGTAGCGACTGGAACGCCGAAACTATTATCGAACGTAAAGCGAAATACTGGAGCGCCAAAAAAGAAACCATCGTCTCCTGAGTCTTCAAAGAAGTCGATATCTATGGCTTCATTACCTACTGAAACACTATCCTGGCCAAGTTTTCCATAGATCAGCTCAAAGGTTTGATTTTGATAAACGAACTCAAAGCTGATTATTTCATCCCCAGTAAAAGATTGACCCTCCTGAATATCAAGCTCTCCATCAAAAGTCAGCCTGAAAATATTGTCATCACCAAGCAGTCGAGTATAAAACCCATTGAGGTTTTGGGTTTGCATGTTTGACCCTTCGCCATTGACAGTTCCATTAAATACTACTGGCTCCCTTGTGGTCTGATTAAGGGTATTCTGAAATGTGATTTCGTAGTTAAGAGTAGCCTCCGCATTGGAGCTCACAGTCAGAGCTAATTCACCTCCGGAATAATAAACCGAGTCCAGCTCTTCCTCTATTTCCTCATTTTCGTAGGCTATTGAAAAATCTTCGGTAGGAATAATCAAGGTGGCAGGTCCAGGTACAGGGTTTCCAGCATTTACTCTGGTGATGTCCAGTGTATCTCCACCTTCAATATCATTGATTTCCACGAAATCGTTTTCCGCATTGTATGTGATTGAGTCAGTGTAGTAGAGTGAAAGGAAAGAAGTACTGTCTTCTACTAAGCCATCCACTGTATCGCTTTGCTCTTCGATCAGATCTCGGATGGAGTACTCAATATCCCCAAGCGGGACAGCAAAAGTGCCAGTTATTGGCTGAACTTCGATATTATCGAATTCTAGATCACCTGTGTTGCAAGCAGTAAGCCCACAGGACAGTATGGCCATCAACACATATTTTTTCACCTTTGACAAATCGTTCTAAAGTTAAATCTTATTGAATAATATTTTGATTTTTTCGATTAAAGCCTTCAATGCCTTGAAGTCCACCTGTATGCAATAGTACTATTCTAAGATTTTCTTCAAATTTATCCCTTTTAATCATATCCCAAACGCTAAAGAAGGACTTTCCAGTATAAATGGGATCCAATTGAATATTGAAACTTTCTTTGAAGAAGTTGATAAAATCGATCAGCTCTTCAGTCACCTT
>CAYYNA010000306.1:0-1073 GCA_964472815.1 uncultured Roseivirgaceae bacterium | reverse complement strand
GCGTATTTGTACCGCCCTCTGGCACAAAGTAGGTGTCGGTGTGCCTTTGCAACAACTCGGAGGGATCGCTCCTAAATCTTCTGTACAATTGTCGATCGACGAACTCAAAGACCATCCCTTGCGACTGAGCAAAACTCAGCGTTGCATTACTATTCTGGTTTAGCTCATCCCCTCTAATGATCGCTTTGCTCCTAAATCCGAATTCCTTAGCTGCAGCTGCAGTAGCTGCTACATGGTTGCTGAAGGCGCCACCCAGAGTTAGTACCCATTTACAACCTAAGCGTTTCGCTTCTTGCAAGTTGTACTTCAGTTTTCTCCACTTATTACCCATAATAAATAGATCTGTGAGATCGTCCCTTTTCACATACAAGTCAATCCTCTTTTCTTCTAGAAGTGGATGAGACAGCTTTTCGAGTGGGGTGGGAACTCTTATCATCGCTTAAATTTACAGCTATGACAGACGATTCTCTGGAACAGGAAGATGAGCTTTACGAACATCATCAAATGGTAGTGGATGCAGGTCAAGAATTGCTCAGAATTGACAAGTATTTAATGGATCGCCTTCCAAATGTCACAAGAACAAAAGTGCAGCAGGGGATCAAAGATGGTTACGTGAAAGTCAATGGGACTGAAGTGAAGTCCAACTACAAAGTCCATCCCAATGATAAGATCTCCATTTTTTTTCCCGAGCCTCCCCGAGATGAAGAAGTCGTCCCTGAAAATATCCCACTGGACATTGTCATGGAAGACGACCACCTCTTGATCGTAAATAAACCAGCAGGGATGGTGGTGCATCCTGCCTATCAAAATTGGTCTGGTACGCTAGTCAATGCGCTGACTTACCATTTTCAAAACCTTCCTGAGATGAAAGGAAATGATGGTCGGCCTGGTTTGGTACACAGAATAGACAAGGATACCTCAGGCCTTCTAGTGATTGCCAAAACAGAACAGGCAATGAATGGCTTGGCAAAACAGTTTTTTGACCATAGCATTGAGCGCACGTACTACGCGCTGGTTTGGGGAACTCCTGAAGAGAGCAAAGGAACCATCGATGTGAATGTGGGAAGAAGTCT
>CAYYNA010000305.1:0-3465 GCA_964472815.1 uncultured Roseivirgaceae bacterium | reverse complement strand
CTATTGGAAGTCCAAACCAACCATAATGAGCTGCAATCATTGAAAAGAGAATCTGTCCACATAGGCCAATGGAGACTGCTGTAGAGATGCCAAGCTTGGGAATCAAGTAGTAAAAAAGCGTTACGGCGATGAAGCTGAATATGGCCCCCGTAAACCATAGATAAGGAGGTATCGCCTTCAATTGCTGAATGGAAGGTAGTTGCCTCACGGTAACCAATACAGCCACGATGGTGAATAAGGCACTGATGGTAAGTGCAGCAGAAGTGGCCAATAGTGGACTTTCAAGATGGATACCCAATCTTGAGTTAAGCCCACCTTGAACCACCACCATTATTCCTACCATAAAGGATAGGAGGAGTAAAGAAGCATAGCTCATAATGGTAGAATTAGGCTGCTGCTTTTTCATATGCCGCAGAGTCCTCATAAAAGCGATACTCCTTGATCATCCCATCTTCAATGATGCATCGCTGCACCCAGGTGCTGTAGAACAATTTACCTGTGGCTTTTACCAGGTGCGTGAAGGACCCGTGCGCATAGACCACATTGCCTTCGCCTGCCATGATGGATTCAACCTCAAAGCTTCTGGTCACAAAGAGGTTAGCGATATTGGCAAGAAAGTCCTCCGCTTGTGATCGGGTGTGATAAGATCCATGAAGCTGACCCTCTACTCGATCTCCCTCTTTTACACTAACAATGAGACATTCTGGATGGAATATTTTTACCACTTTGTCCATGTCTCCTTTACTAAACGCCTTGAAGTATCCTTCTACGACTGATTTGTTGCTCAATTTTTTCATTGTATTAAATTTTAATTGAGTCCAAATTTTAACCGGAGTATTAGCTGAATCGTCCTGAAAGGAAATCTTGGACGTATTAGGGACGTATGATGAGATTCAGGACGTTTTTGCCTGCTTCACCCAGGCCTTGGGTGTCAAGCCTGTATTCTTCTTGAAGAAATCGTTGAATACAGACTTGGAGGTAAAACCACTTTCATAGGCCAGACCGAGAAGGGTAAGGTGACTGTTTCGTGGATCAACAGCCTTTTCTTGAAAGGCCTTTAAACGATAGCCATTTATGAAATCATTGAAGTTCTTACCGATTCTCTCATTGAGAAGCCAAGAAAGCTTGTTTGGATGGAGGTCTATTGCCTCAGCTAATGTCCTCAAGGTGAGTTCTGTATTAATGAATGCTCGACCTTCTTCTACTTGAATTCTAAGATTTTCCTTAAAAGCGGAAACTTCTTGTTCATTTAGGAGCCCGTCTTCTTCCTCAGTTGAACTTCTGTCGGAGATGATTTCAGGGGGGAGCTTACTTTCAGGAAAACTATGATTGACTAGCTCTTGGAACCTTGCTTGATCCCTGATGGGACGCAATAGCGGGTCATGTTTGAAGTTCACAACTTGACCTTCCTTGGCCTCCACTTTTTTGATCAGCAGATCAATGGCCTCATCATGCTGGTTATTGTGAAGTTTGAGATAGAGGTCCCAAGGATAAAGTAGCGGAGCTTCCAGCTGATTGATTTCGCTTATCGTATCTTCTAACTGCTTCTGATCTACTTCTTCATTTTGCAGCAATGCAAACAAGAGGTAGGTCATCTTGAAAAGCAGTGGGTTTGATTTTAGCTCATAAAAAAATAGATCTAGCGCGTCCTTATCGCCCATTTGAACGAGGCATAGTACTTTCAAATTATGAAGAAGCTGAAAGTCCGGGTCTATAGATAGGCCACTATTTATGGCTGTTAATGCTTCTCTAAAAAGCCCTTGGAAATAGTAGAGCGTTGATCGAGTGAAATGCGCATTCGGAGCAAGGGGATTTACCTCTAGTCCTTTAGAATTTAGCATTAATGCTGTCTCAAAGTCCCCAACGGATCTACCCAACTCTGCCATGAAGTCTAGCGGATCGGCATCCTGTGGATTTATTTCATGAGCTTGTAGTAGGCATTTATAAGCTTTCTTGTAGTTCCAATGTCCCCAGAAGTGGTAAACGGCATCTGCAAAATGCTGACTCACTGAACTCTTCCCTAGTTTAGAACCCCTTGATAAATATCCTTGAGCTTCTTGAAATGCTTCATCTCTTTTCATGTAGTTCCATGAGCCTAGCAGGCAAAAGCTGTAGGAAACTCCATAGTACGGTTGGTCAAATTTTGGATCAAGTTGAATACTCTGCTTAAAAAAAGCGATTGCTTTTTCAATATCCGGCAGATTCCAGGTGAAGAAGTGGAATCGCCCTTTCAGGAAAAGCTCATAGGCTTGAATATTATTGGTGGACTGTTCAACTAGTTGGTCCGTAATTTTGAGGTGCCCAAAGTTTTCTCTGATTCTGTCAGCTACCAATAAACTGATTTCATCTTGTAATTTGAAAACGTCATCCAGCTTCCGGTCAAAATTTTCTGACCAGATGTGGAATCCATTATCCGTACGGATAAGCTGCGTGGTGATTCTGACACTTTTGCCGGCTTTTCTTACACTTCCTTCCAGGACGAGCGAAACACCCAGCTCATTGCCAATATGACGAACATCCTTTTTGACATCCTTAAAAACAAAAGAGGAGGTCCTGGCCGTCACCTTCAACCCTTCGATCTTGCTGAGCGCATTAATGATCTCTTCCGTCATGCCATCAGAGAAATATTCATTCTCAGGATCGGAGCTGAGGTTTTCGAGTGGGAGAACGGCTATGGATTTCGCATTCAAGGGCGGTCGTGTATTCGCTTGTTATAAAATTATCATAATCAAGCGATCGGACCAATACAAAAGGTAGTCTGCTAACTACCTTTCGCAATAGATACTACCCTAGGCAGTCATTTAGTGAGTGCATTAATTTCTTTAATTGTGCCACCCTCAGTAAAGTTTACCTTAAAGAATGAGGTGACGGAGGAATCTTCCATCGAGGGGTTTTTTAGTTTGGATTCGAGTTTTGCTAAAAGGAAATACTCTTCTGTAACTCCAAGCGCTTTCACACTATCGATTCGTCTCATTGCCCGATCTCTCAACTTAAGAGAGAATGGCTTCTCCTTTTCCACATTTGACTGGTACTTTTCAGCTCTTTTGATCAAATTTTTAATAAGAGCTTGCCTGCCGTCTTCTAGAAAGACTGTATCGACGATTGAAAAGGATATGCGTTTGTATGATTTCGGGTCATTCAGCTTTTTGAAGAGTACCTCTTCCACCGATTGAATTAAGTCCTCCCTAGGATCAATGGGCGAGTGGCAGGACAGTGTGAAAACTAACGGAAGTAGGAAAATTAACTTTTTCATGTAGTAGAATTTTTTAGGTTTTTAATACTTGAAAAGGAAATCCAACTATCATGCCCTTCTTGGTTTAGGTCCGATCTGTTAACACTCGATAACACTTCCTATCTTCGAAATGGCTAATAATAAGTGTTTGCAATGAGCATAGATGTATTTACAGTGGGAATGACATTTATTCTGATGCATGAAATGGACGCTATCAGATGTCACGAATGGAG
>CAYYNA010000304.1:0-3467 GCA_964472815.1 uncultured Roseivirgaceae bacterium | reverse complement strand
GAGTACTTACCGGATGATATAGGCGATATGAACGTGGAAGAAATCTATGTTTACCACAACAAGTTGACCTCCCTGCCTGCTTCATTCGAGAACTTGTCCAAACTCAGGCACCTTAGGATTAATCACACCTACATCTCAGAATTCCCACCACAGCTTTTGTCCTTGGATCTCTTGGAGTCCATCGATTTCACTGATTCTGATATCACCGTTTTACCTCCTGAGATTCTTGATCTCAAGGGGTTGATGTTGTTATCCTTTCGTGAAGCACGAATCGACTTTTTTGATCCCAGGAACAGAGATTACGATCTGGTCATGAAGCAACTGTATGACAGAGGCGTCAAGCTGTCCATTATTGACTATGAATGAAGACCTTTTCCGGAACCTACTCCGTCTTCAGTCCATCCACCGGGTTACTTCGGGATACCTTCCGCACCTGGGCCGCTACCACCGCTACTAACACCAACACTAGCAAGATTGCAGAGCCAACAGCTCCGAGATAACCGTAGGGGAGTGGGTCTGCGAACATCATCCCCAGCATGGCGCTATTCAACATGTGTGCAGCAGGAATACCCAAAAGGATGGCTATTCCAAAAATGAAGTAATAGTGACTTACAATATTGGACGTCAGGTTCCAGATGTCTGCTCCCAAGGTCTTCCGTATGCTGAACTCACGAACCCGTCCTTTCACATTCAACTGAATCAATCCATAAAGCCCCAGACTAGCCAGCAAAACAAAGACTGCCGCAATCGCGCGCGTAAATCGCTGCATGGTATTCAGATCTTCATAGAATCCAGGCCAGGTATCTTCCTGAAAACCGCCATTGAAAGGCGTAGTAGGGAATAGAGTAGACCAACTCTTTTGCAAGGCCTCATAGCTCTCGGTTCTGGCCTGGTGATCCACTTTTAGCGACAAGTAAGTATGTGTGGACTCATCTGCAAGTGTGAACATGGTCGGAGACTGCTCATAATAGAAGTTATTGAAATGAAAGTCTTCCACCACCCCAATGATTTCGTACAGCGTAGAATCGATCCGTACTGTTTGCCCAATAGGTGCTTCCAAGTCAAGAGTAGAAGCAAATAACTCATTGATAACTAGTGCTTTTTCATCTCCTACTTGATCCGAATGAAAGAACCTTCCTTCCTTGGTTTCTAGCCCCATCACTTCCAGATAGTTGGCCCCCACAGCCAACTCATGCACCTCATATTCGTGATCAGGTCGATGAACGACGGTGGTCCGAAACTTTTTGGACAAATGGTGTTGAGATCCAGCAGCCGCAAGCACTCCAGACTGTTGCTCCATCGCAGACTTTAACTTCTGCATATCCGCAGGATCTTGGACCACTGCGTACAGCACGTCCTCCTTTTCATATCCCCATTCCCTATTTCCCTGGTACCAACTATTTTGGGCGAAGATGACCGCAAAGCCAATTCCCACACACGTAAGAATCAACTGACCTATCAGAAATACTTTGGAAGCATAGTTCTTCTTTCCAAACTTGACAGAACCTCTGAAAATTGTGATCGCTTGGAACTTGGAGATGTAAAACGCAGGGTAAATCCCTGACGCAAACCCGGTAAAAAGTAAAACACAAGCCAGCGTGATCCATAGATTTACATCTAGTAGATCAAACTCACTGGTGATGCTAGAAAAGCTGGAAAACCATGGAAGAAAAACCGTGGCAGCCAACAGAAAACCAACTGCTCCTGCAATAAGGGTCAGTACCAAGTTTTCTGTGATGAATTGTAAAATGATCAACCGTCTGCTTGCACCGATCACTTTCCGCATCCCGATTTCTTTCAGCCGCTTAGATGCGGAAACAATGGCGATGTTCAGGTAATTGAAGCAGGCCAGGGCAAGGATGAAAAGAGCAATGACTGGCATACCGACCCTACCTTCCTCCGAGGAGTCATAGGAGATGTCTCTTCGAATTTCGGAAGAAGCCAGATGCAGGTCGTGCAAGGAGACGAACCCGAAGGAATCAATCGCCCAGTCCGTCTCCACACTGTTCTGCAGCTTTTTGTAACGTCCCATTTTGTCTTGAATCCGCAACACTTCTTTGGGGTCCGCTACCTGAATGAACGTCGCATGAAGCTGCTGCCCCCAGTCATTGAAATCAATAGAAGGGTGCAACACCTTCAAATTTTCAATATGGGTGAGCAACGTGAAGTCTATGATTCTAGCTTGAGGTAGGGGTTTTGTGACCCCAGCAATTCTAAACACTTTGGAGAGGCGGTCACTCACAATCAGTTCGATTTCCTGACCTACTGGATTTTCCTCGCCAAAGTACTTGCGAGCAGTCTCCTCGCTAAGGATAATACTATTGACATCTTCTAATGCACTTTTCACACCCCATTGTAAGGGAAAGGTGAACATCTGCAAAAACGAAGGGTCTACGTATCGGATGGACTCATGAAAAACCTGATCTCCGTATTTGACCACCGCATTGCCGTCATGCACTCTGGTCACCTGCTTGACGTTAGAAAAATCTTCCTTCAGCATGGCTCCAAGTGGAGCAGGGGTATCCCCGTACCGTTCACGAGTATTCTCTCGGTTGACGTCATAAGTAGACAAAAAGATCTCCTTAGCATGTTCATGAAAACGATCGGTGCTCAGGTCATAATCAATGAAAGCATACGTGACCATGCAAGCTCCGATAGCGACCGCTAGCCCAAATACATTGATGAACGAATTGAGCGGATGCTTCATCATGCCTCGCATCGTGGTTTTGAAGTAGTTACTGAGCATTGCCTTGAAGAGAAGGGACTTAAATGTGCCTTTGGACTTGAGGTTAGAGAATTCTTCTTCCGCCACATAGCTCACTTCTCCAAATGCTTCTATCGCTTCCTGAAATGCTTCTTCTTCCGTTCGTCCTTGATTCATCAGGTCTTCCATATGGTCCCGTAGATGGATTTCCATTTCCTGAATGGTACCGTCATCGAATGCACGATGCTTTCTTAGGTTCATTAACCATTGAGTGATTGCCTTTTCGAGTTGAAACATGGCCTTTAGTTAGTTGATGGTTTTGGATTCCAGAGCGTGTCCAAGACAGCATTGACTTGCTTCCATTGATTTTGCTCTGCTATTAGTTCTTGTTTACCGAGCTCTGTGATTTCATAGTACTTCCTGGGTCGAGACCCATTTTCCATGGTCCACTTAGAGACGATGAGCTTTTCTTTTTCCAGCCGATGAAGGACAGGGTAGAGCATCCCATCGGAATACGCCATAGTACCACCCGAGAGCTCCTTGATCTTTTTGATAATCAGGTAGCCGTAGCTGTTCCCCTGCTTGAGGATTCCCAATATAATGGGCTTAGTAGAAGCCGCAGTTAGGTTCTTGGATATCATAGATTCCTTTAAAGCTTGAAAAGCAAATATATTGATTTTTTAAATACATAGAATACCAAAGTATAACACGTGTCAATATATTGAGTTTCATAAAATCTTCAGGAAAGGTTTTGACCCTTTAT
>CAYYNA010000303.1:0-3471 GCA_964472815.1 uncultured Roseivirgaceae bacterium | reverse complement strand
CGATTGCTTTTCCTTCTTCATTAGCTCGGCTGCAAAATCTGGGACTTCCAATGCTGCTTCCAGCGTCTCATTCATCGTGGGTAGAAACTTGCAGTAGTGCGCCGTACCTAAAAACACCCCCTCTTCGTTATGCTGTCTGAGGCCCTCATAGGCTATGGCACTGTGCGGATCAAGCAAGTAGCCATTCTCAGCATGGCACTGTTTTACAGTCGCCCGTATTTCTTCATCGGACTGGGCGAACCGCAGCAGTTTGATTGTGATGTCTTGGTAGCTCCCAGCAAAAAGAGAAAGCAATCGCTTGAAATTGCTCGGGTCTGAAACATCCATGGCATTTGCAATCGTTGGGATGGTGGGTCTGGGATCGTAGTTCCCCGTGTCAAGGTACCTTGGTACGACATCATTGGCATTACTTGCCGCAATGAACTTTGCAATCGGAACACCCATTTTCATGGCCAAAACTCCTGAGGTCAAGTTGCCATAGTTTCCACTTGGTACCGATATCGTCACATCCCTAAAGCCTTGCTGCAGTGGCACATAGTAAAATAGAGATTGTGGTAACCAGCGTGCGATATTGATGGAGTTAGCTGAAGAAAGCTGTAGATGCTCTCCCACCGTCTGATCCGCAAAAGCTTGTTTCACCATGTTCTGACAGTCGTCAAAGTTGCCTTCTACCTCCAGAGCCGTAATGTTCTGTCCTAAGGTAGTCAGCTGCTTCTCCTGTAGCTGACTTACTTTCCCTTTAGGATAAAGTATAATGACCCGCACTCCCGCAACACCCAGGAAGCCATTGGCCACCGCACCTCCGGTATCTCCGGAAGTAGCTACCAAGACGGTCGTCTCTTTACTGCTATTCTCGTTGAAATGTGCCAGGCATTCGGCAAGGAACTTCGCGCCAATGTCCTTGAAGGCGTAGGTTGGACCATGAAACAATTCCAAGCAATGAATGCCACTAGCAACTTCTTTGATCGGCAATGGAAAGCTGAAAACTCGCTGTGTAATTTCCTCCAGCTTGCTTTGGCTGATATCTTCCTGGCAAAAAGGAAGCAGGACCTTGCTCGCGATCTCAGCAAGACCCATTGACGGCATCTGCTCAACGAAAACGCTTTCGAGCTGAGGTATCTCATTAGGGAAGAATAAACCTCCGTCATTAGGCAGATTGCCAAGGACAGCATCCTTAAATGAGATGTGTGGACCGTTTCCTGTTGTGCTGCTGAACTTCATATCAATTCATTACTCGGCAACCTTCATTGCTCATTTTACTTTCAAAAAAATCACAGGTAATCCCTTTTTGATCGTACCAGCTAGTAATGTCCTCCCTGCTGTTTTTCAAATCCTGCATATTGGTAAACAGCATAAAAATACTTGGACCCGAACCCGAGATATTGAAGCCAACACTATTATGTGCTCTTGCGATGTTTTTCACTTCATCATATCCTGGGATCAAAGATTTCCTTACTGGCTCAGCGATAAAATCTTCTATCGAAGCATTCAACCGATCCCAGTCTTTCGTATGCAGGGCTTGAACTAAACTGGCCAGGTTCCCCCATTGATTTCTGGCAGTGGCCAAGTCAATTTGCTTAGGTAAGATTCCTTTCGCCTCGGATGTTTTCACTTCCACATTTGGCCGAACGATCAGGACTTCCAATTCCTCCGCAATGGGAACTTCGAAGTAATCCAATGGGTCATAACTTCTCATACAAATGCAGCCTCCCAGTAAGGAAGGAGCCACATTATCTGCATGATAGCTTTTTGAAGCAAAGGCCTCTCCCTCTAAAGCAAAGGGTAGCAACTCACTGGTTGATATAGGATTTGGCAAGAGCTGATTGACACCAAAAACGGCACCTGCCGCACTCGATGCACTTGACCCTAATCCACTTCCCGGCTTAAATAATTTCTTTATATGGAAATCAAACCCCTGTTCGTAACCCACATGGTCTAGCAGGGCTTTTGCAGCTATGGTAGCCACATTAGATGCAGGATCTAGTGATAGGTCAGCACCTTCTATTTCCGAAATGGTGAGTAATTCATCATCTCTTCGCCTAACTGTCACCTCCTCGTATACTCCGTCCAAAGCAAATCCAATGGTGTCATAACCGCATCCAATGTTCGCTACCGTAGCGGGGGCTGATATCTTTACTGAAGCCTTCATGTGATTGCCCTAAGATTCTGGTTGTGCCATGCGTAATACATCAGAGAAAATTCCGGAGGCCGTCACTTCGGCACCAGCGCCAGCACCCTTAATAACTAGGGGCTGTTCCTTATACCGATCGGTGTAGAAGAGCACAATATTGTCTTTACCTTCCAGGTTATAGAAAGGGTGATCTGAAGCAATCTCCATCAATTTCACGACGGCTTTTCCCTCCTTGTATTTCGCCACCACCTTTAACCTTGCTCCCTTGTCATTCGCTTTCTTGTACACTTCCTTGAAGTACGACTCTTCTTGCAGTACTTTTTCGTAGAAGTCATCGATACTTTTGGTGTCTTCACAACTTGGTGGCATAAATGACTCCAGGTCGATGGTCTCCATCTCGAAAGGATAGCCACTTTCTCTGATCAAAATCAAGAGCTTTCGCTTCACGTCTTCTCCGGAGAGATCCAATCGGGGATCAGGTTCAGTATAGCCTTCTGCTTTTGCGCGCTTGATCACTTCCACAAACGGATCAGTACCGTCGTACTCATTGAATAGAAAATTCAGAGTACCAGAAAGGACCGCCTCGATGTGGTGTACCCGATCTCCACTCCTTACGATATCACTTAGTGTAGATAATATGGGAAGTCCTGCACACACATTCGTTTCGATCAGGAACTGACTTCCATACCTACGAGCGGTCGTCTTCAAATTGAGGTACTTTTCGTAAGATTCAGTAGCAGCGATCTTATTTGGAGAAACGACAGCAATCGATTTCTGCAAGATCTCGAGGTAAAGATCAGAAATGGCCTTTGAAGCAGTAATATCTAGAAAAATACTGTTTCGAAAGTTGAACGCTACCATGCGAGCTCGGTAGGCTTCAGGAGAAAAGGTTTCTCCATCGTCCAGTTTTTCTTCCCATTGACTCAATCGAATCCCATCTGCATTGAAAGCCATCTTCTTGGAATTTGCCACCCCAATGATCTTAAGGTTGATAAGGTGATCCTTCTTAAGGATGGAGAACTGCGATTGAAGTTGCGCGATGAATGCCTTTCCTACATTTCCAACCCCGATAATGAACAGGTTGATGCGCTTTGCTTCGTAAAGGAAAAAGGCCTCATGTAAAATATTGAGCGACTTGCTCAAATCGTCCTTCCTAATCACAGCTGATATGTTCCGCTCCGAGGAGCCCTGCGAAATGGCCTTGATGCTTACACCATTTCTCCCCAAAACGTGAAACATACTGCCACTGATCCCTACTTGATTCTTCATATTACTTCCCACCAAGGCTAGGATCGATAAGTCTCGCTCAATCGCAATGGGATCAATCAAGTTTTTATCGA
>CAYYNA010000302.1:0-3527 GCA_964472815.1 uncultured Roseivirgaceae bacterium | reverse complement strand
GATTCAATAGATTTGATTGTAAATCAATTAGCCGAGCGTGAACTAGAGACTGCATAAGAAAATGATCAAGATTCCGAAGTTATTTAAGGATAAGCGCTACGTGATTTATTATGCTTTCACAGCATTCACTATTGCTACGCTGCTACTAGTGGAGGAATTCTTGGATGGAGATTATGAAAGAATAGAGGATGTAGTCATTGAGTACGTAACAGATATACCCTTCTTCTTCCTCCTTTCTTTTGTAATTGGCAACTTGGCAAGCTTAATCATTAAATGGCTCGACAGGAATTACAGCTGGGAAGAGCAGAGTTTTAGAAGGCTCATCTTTGAAGTAAGCAGCGTATTGATTTTGGTCACGTTGTTTACCTTGATTTTTCATCTGGGTGAGTCTTTCATTATGATCGGTGAGGATGACCATGACGATGAGTCAAAGTACCAAGTTATTACCATGCTGATGTTTTTCATTGGTGTATTTATGGTCTTTTCCTTTCATGAATATATATCACTAAATGAGGATAAACAGGAGATTTCCGATCTAGCAAAAGACTTGGAGCGACAAAACTACCTGTCTAAGTTCGAAGCACTTCGAAACCAGGTAAACCCACATTTTCTGTTCAATTCGCTGAATGTGCTTTCGAGCTTAATTTACTCAGATATCGAACTTTCAGATAAGTTTATTCGAAAGTTTTCGGAGGTCTTTAGGTACGTGCTGGAACTGAATAATGAGGAGGTGGTGGCTCTAAAAAAGGAGATTGACTTTATTAATTCCTATTTCTTCCTGCAAAAGATACGGCACGAGGAAGCTGTGTGTATAAGCATGAAAATTGATGCTGAAGATCTGACAAAGTGCATTCCACCCATGGCACTTCAAATAGTTGTAGAAAATGCCTTTAAGCACAACATGGTCACAAAAACCAACCCCCTTCGTTTGGAATTCCATTCTTGTAAGCAGAAGCTGATAGTAAAAAATAACTATCAGGCAAGAAGGGATGAAATATCAAGCACAGGAATTGGCCAGAGAAACTTGCTGGATCGGTATAAGATGTTATCCGACAAGCTGCCTGAGTTTTACATAGAAGATGACTTCTATATTGCTGAGTTACCCTTATTAGATAAAGAGTGCTAGTATGGACATTGTAATCGTAGAAGACGAAAAGCTAGCGGCTGATAAGTTAATCATGCTGCTAAAAAGTATTGATTCCACAATCAATACAAAAGCTGTACTTACGTCAGTAGAAGAATCAATTGTTTGGTTTTCCAGTAACCAATGCGACCTGGTATTTCTTGATATCAATTTATCCGATGATCTAAGCTTCAATATTTTCAAGGAGGTGAAAATCGATACTCCCATCATCTTTACTACCGCGTATGATCAGTTTGCTATTCAGGCATTCGAACAAAATAGCTTAGCCTATCTACTGAAACCAATTGATAAAGATGAGTTAGAGAAAAGTCTCCAGAAGTTCCATCTACTAAATCGGAGAGCTGCAGATCTGTGGGCTCAGAAATTGGAAAATTTGTATTCTGGTTTTACTCCTAGTGACAAAAAAGCTAGAGATAGATTTTCGGTCAGTTATGGCGGAAAGATGAGGTCCATTGCTACCAAGGATGTCGCGCTCTTTTATGTTAAAGAACGCATCGTTTATCTCGTCACCCACGCAGGGTCAAAATATGTGATGGACAAAACAATGGAAAGTATAGAGGAGGAGGTTGGGAAAGATTTCTTCCGAGTAAATCGACAATATTTGGTTTGCATAGAAGCAATCAGTGAGGTAATACCCTTTTCTTCCAGAAAGCTCAAGATCAATACCAAGGTTGCGACAGATGAAAGCATTCTGGTGCCCTCAGATAAAATCTCCTCCTTCAAAAAATGGTTTCAAGGTTAGTTAGGCTAAATCATTAAAGGTCTTAATTGCCACTTCGACTGTAGAAATCAGTGCTTTGCTAGTATCTCTAGATTTTAGTTGATGTTCCCATTCATTCCCTCCGATGTAGTCGCTGATAACCAGCATGGCAGCAAGATCTACTTTACGAAAGGACGCGACCGTAAACAAGGAGGCTAGCTCCATTTCCACTGCATCAATTCCTTCATTTTGGTAGTGGGCAATTTCCTCTTGTGTTTCTCGGTACATGCTGTCGATGGTCCAGCTGCTTCCTATCTTATATTTCTGGTCACTTCTTTCTAAAGTGTTTCTGAGTTGCTTTGTGAGCTTTTTTGATGGGTAAGCAAAACGTGCTACTTCTGCGTAATGGTAAGACAGTCCTTCGTCACGAACGGACTTTTCTATCAATAGGATTGAACCGATCGAATGGCGGGTTTGCAAGCCACCGGCATGGCCCACTACAATAAAGCGACTGACACCCATTGCTATCAATGCTTCTAACATGTGCGCAGCGGCAGGTCCACCAATACCGAAATTGCCCACCAGGGCCACTTTTTGACCAGACTCTTCCAAAAAGATCATTTCACCTGTCCAAAAGGATTGTGAAGTTGTGGAGTTTAGTGCTCGGTAGTGATCCATGAGATAACTCTCAAAGCATATCACCACGGCTTTTGGAGCTTCAAACTCACGTAGGTCTCCTAGCTCAGCCTCAAGGTGCTGTCTTGGTGTTATGCTGACCGGCGATTGGAGCTTCTTTGGATAGAGAGGAACAGACATTAAATGATTTAGGTAGTGGATCCTTTTCCTTTCCCAATTTACTCTCTTCCGATCAGTTGCCGACTCCCAGTTCTTTTTTTACGATTTGCTGCAGTGCCAGGCGATACTCTTCGAAGTTGGCTCTCCCGTCCTGGACCCCTAGTAGTTCTCTGAGGCGTCTCTTTTCGTTTTGGTCCAGATCAAATGTAACTCTGATTTTCATGGTACAGATTAGTTGCTTGTCAGTGCTAGATCTTTATTTTAAGGCTTTTCCAATGGCTTGGTAAGTGCTGCGCACCTGTTTGAATTCCATCAGGGGTGATTTCTATTCCTCCAAAACCAAACAGTACCGTCTGCAGCGTACCACCAGCTCCAGTCGCGAAGAAAGGCGCGACCCCTTTACCACCCGCGCATTCAGACAACACATTGAATGGGCCCACGCCATTCGGAACGTAGCTGTCTTGAAATAACTTAAATGCCTTATCAGCATTTCCAAGAATAGCATGGAGCGTAGCTAGCGTAGAAATACCCATGGCAGGCCCTTCTGGTGACATCCGCGGCTCGTAGTAGTCCAGGTCTTTTTTGATCTTATCCTGATCCTTGAATAATCCGATAGGATGGCTCAATAGGTTAGCGTCGGATTGCTTTATGACAGCTCCATCGTACGTTTCGTTTTCCTTGGTAGTACCGTCTTCAAACTCCAGGATGGGAATATTCTCTGCGACGTGCTTCCAATCTGGGTCAGGCGTAAATCCGAGCTGCTCTGCAGCAGTAGTGGCATAATTGAGTACCACTTTTACTATGCCGTTGGTAAAGGCATTATTGTCAATGTTCTCTTCGAATTCATTTGCACCTATCACATTTTTGATATCATAGCTACCTGGTCCA
>CAYYNA010000301.1:0-3543 GCA_964472815.1 uncultured Roseivirgaceae bacterium | reverse complement strand
GTTTGGCAATACCTTAATATCAAATGGAGGATTCCCAAATCGTTCGCCATCAATGTGGGCGAATAGCAGTTCATTTTCTTCAACTACTACCTTAGCAGTCCGGTAAAAGTTGACCATGTTCAACGTGCCATGTGTCCCATTTGAAAGCTTGTGTACATTCAGAAATCTCCTTAAACCAGATAGTTTCCCAATTTCACATACTTCAAGCAGTCCATCGTCTATTTTGGCTTCAGGCATAAGCTTGAAGCCTCCTCCGAAGGTGGAGCCATTGCCGATTGTAAGCAGGATTAGTTCTTTTTCAAGCTGTTGATCTCCAATCCGAAAATTGAATGCTCTTTCCTTGTAACCACCCAGAATCCGAAGCACATGGTAGTAATATGCAGCATGACCCTTAAGCAGCGGGACACGCTTGGAAATCATATCTTCTACAATTTGCCCGTCAAACCCAATTCCAACGCCGTTGATGAACTTTCGATCATTGCAAAGCCCCAGGTCAATCCTTTTGATCTGCCCATTGATGGCGACTTCAAATTGTTCTTGCAACCGAGTGCCCACATCAATCATTTTGACAAAATCATCTCCTGTTCCTGCAGGAATAATTGAAACCGGGATATCGAATGTTAGCCCATTGATCGCTTCATTGATGGTACCGTCTCCACCCACAATGATCAAGTCCGTAAATGCTGCGGTTAAATTCTCCGATACGCTAACCTCGGCACTTTTGGTTTTGCTTGTGTTTTCAATGTGGCAAGAAATGGATTTCTCCTTAAGGAATTTTTGTAGCTGAGAAACAATACTTCGTGATTTACCACCTGAAGCAGGGTTCCAAATGACGAAGATCTTTCGCACCGAATTAAAAGGGCAGATTTGATAAATCTACATTCCCTCCAGTCAAGATGATTCCTATGTTTTTTCCTGCGAATTTTTTCTTATTCTTCAATAATGCGGCGAAAGGAACCGCACAAGAAGGCTCGATAACGATTTTCATTCGCTCGTAGATGAGCTTCATCGCTGAAACAATTTCTTCTTCAGATACCGTGAAGCATCCATCTGCATGCTCTTTTAGTATTTCAAAATTCTTCTTGCCCACGGTAGTTTTCAATCCATCGGCAATGGTTTTAGCTGTTTTGTTAGGAATGATTTTACCTGCCTTCAATGACTTGTAGGTATCATCTACCGCTTTTGGCTCGCTGAGGAAAACCTCTAAAGGTGGATCAATGTAGTGTGAGATAAGCGCCGTTCCAGCTGCTAAACCTCCACCACCAACTGGTGTGAAGATCGCGTCCAGATCGTCTGTTTGCTCTATGAGCTCTTTGGCAGCTGTGGCTTGACCAGCGATAATGTTGTAGTCGTCAAAGGGATGGACAAGGGTTGCTCCTGTATCATCCATTACTTTCTGACAAGTCTCCGTTCTTGACTCTTCCGTCGGGCCACATGTGACCACCTCGCCTCCATAGTCAACTACCGCATCCATCTTGGCTTTGGTGGAATTCTTTGGCATCACAATGTAGGCTTTCGTGCCGGCCTGCTTTGCTGCATACGCTACGGCCTGTCCGTGATTACCGGATGAATGGCATGCAAACCCATTCGCTCTATCTTCCGGTCGATAGGCAAAAATTTTATTGGCAGCTCCCCTCATTTTGAATGATCCCACTTTTTGGAAATTCTCGCATTTGAAAAAAAGGTGGCAGCCTGCCAGCTCATCAAGTTTAGCAGATGTCAGTACGGGAGTTTCGTAGATATAATTAGATATGCGCTGGTGAGCCCTTTTTATATCTGAAAAGGTTGGTGTAGATGTTAGCATCGGTGAAAATTTCGTAAAAGTACCCTTTATACAATACTCAGAGGATACCTAATTGTTAATTAATGTGCCTCAAGCCAATTATCTCCAACCCCAATTCCAATTTCCATTGGAACTTCAAGGGGGTGGGCATTTTTCATCAATTCTTCCACTTTGGATATCAAAAGGTCTTGTTCATCCCGATGCATATCGAAAACTAATTCATCATGCACCTGCATGATCATTTTTGATTCCAGTTTTTCTTCCTTCATCCAACGGTGAATGTTGATCATGGCGATTTTGATGATATCCGCTGCACTTCCTTGAATTGGAGCATTAATGGCATTTCTTTCATCAAATCCTCGCATCGTGAAGTTCTTTGAATTGATGTTTCGTAGAAACCGCCTTCTTCCCAAGATAGTCTCCACATATTGATCTTTCTTGGCCTTCTCAATGGTTGCATCCATGTACGTCTTTACGCTAGGAAACTCCTTGAAATAGGAGTCTATGATTTCTTGTGCCTCCCCTCTCGGAATGTTCAGGTTTTGAGACAAACCATATGCCGAGATACCGTAGATGATTCCAAAGTTTACTTCTTTGGCTTTTCTTCTCATGTTGGGTTCCACATTATTGACATCCACACCAAACACCTTAGCAGCAGTGTTGGAATGGATATCCACACCATTTTTGAAGGCAGACATCATGCTCTCGTCCTTGGAAAAGGCGGCCATAATTCGAAGCTCGATTTGAGAATAGTCTGCAGCCATGATCAAGTGGTGGTCATCTTTCGGGATAAAGGCCTTTCTTATTTCTCGTCCTTTTTCAGTTCGGATGGGAATGTTCTGAAGGTTTGGATTATTGGAACTTAGTCTGCCTGTAGCGGCTACTGTCTGCCTGTAGTCCGTGTGAATTCTATTGCTATTCGGACTGATCAGTTTTGGCAATGCATCCACGTAAGTGGATTTGAGCTTTTGGTATTCTCTAAATTCTAAAATCTTCGCGGCAATCGGATGTTCACCAGCCATTTTGGATAAGATATCCTCTCCCGTTGCGTACTGACCTGTTTTGGTCTTTTTGGGTTTTTCCACCAGCTTCATACGGTCAAAAAGTATTTCGCCTAGTTGCTTGGGTGATCCAATATTGAACTCCACGCCTGCCTCATCAAATATCGCTTGCTGTGCTGCTCGACTTATTTCGTCGAGCTCCACCGACATTTTTTCCAAAGCTGGGGTGTCCACTTTTACTCCTTCGTACTCCATGTCAGCCAGTACAAAAGATAATGGCTCCTCCACATCATGGAGCAAAGATTGTAGCTGTCTCTCCTCAACTTTACTTACTAGCGCCTCTTTTAGCTGAAGTGTGATATCCGCATCTTCACAAGCGTAATCTGCGACCTTCTCTGGTTCTATCTGATCAATCGTTTTTTGCTTCCGACCTTTTGGGCCGACCAGCGATTCGTAGGAAATGGTCTTATAGTTCAAGTACGTATCGGCAAGCAGGTCCATCCCACTGCCAGACTCTGGGTCAAGCAGGAAATGTGCAAGCATCGTATCGAAGATTTTGCCTTGAACATGTATGCCGTAATTCCTTAGAATTTGGATGTCATACTTCAAGTTCTGTCCTATTTTCTGAATGCTTGGGTTTTCTAAAACATCCTTGAATTCAGCAATGATTTCTTCCGGACTCTCGAGACAGGACACATACCAAGCCTCTCCTTTTTTGATGGAGAAAGCAATTCCTACCAAATTGGCATCCCTGGTTTC
>CAYYNA010000300.1:1527-3553 GCA_964472815.1 uncultured Roseivirgaceae bacterium | reverse complement strand
TATGATATCAAGCAAACCAAGCCTGCACTTGATATTAAAGCAGGTGCTTTCTATAACGGCATCCCTGATTACAGTATTAAGGTAAAGGAGAAATTCCCCGATGGTAAAACGGTAAAGGATATCATCATTTATGACCACACCGAGGGAAGGGGTAATAAGACAGTAATTCTTGCTGATTCGAGTTTGATGTATACCATCTTGGATGAGAGATACCTAAAGCTCGAATTATTCAATGGACATTACTACGCAGAAAAAGCAAAGTCAGGTAAAAAGATTGATGACTTCTACCGGACGGAGTTTGAAAAGATGGACCTGGTCTTCAATCTGGCATCTTTTGACCTAAAGCGCAGAAATGAAGAGCTGTTTCAAAATAACCGCCAAATGAAGAATCTTACGGAACTAACAGAAGATGTGGATTCATTCAGGAATGAAATGGTCAACCAAAAAGCAAGTTTTATTGCAAATACGCAGAGGTACTTCAATTATCATTTGGAGAATAAGCAGGTGATTTTGGAAACCAATCGTGTTCCGGCTGAAGACACCACCACTAGGGATAGCATTAATAAGTTTTATCAACAGAAGTACAACCAGTCGGCAGCCATTTTTCCGATTTCTTTTTTTCAACAACTATCCAAGAAGCGTAATCAAGACACTTTGAAGAAGAATTTGAGTGCGCCTAAGATATTGTTGGATATGAAGACCGAAACCGTTTTTGATTCGACAAAGCGAAAACTGAAGTTCAATATTGCCAAAGACACTTTTAGTTTGGATACCACTGACTACAAGAAATTGACTATAGCTGACTTGGATATTGATACTTTGAATAACAGCCATTTAGGTAAATACCTTGTCGAGCAGAAAGTGAAAGATCGGGATGTGTACAATAATGCACTTAGTAAAGCCCGGAATATAAAGGTGAACCTTTCTTCTACTCGCAGCAAAATGTACAACCTGCAAAGAAGTGCAAACCTCTACACGTTGGAACGTGACAAGAAGTACTCCATGTCATTGGCATGTATCATCATGTTCATGATTGGCGCACCATTGGGAGCTATCATTAAGAAGGGTGGTCTCGGAGTTCCTGTAATTATTGCCATACTTTTCTTCATAGTCTACTACATTGTCGGAAGTATTGGGAAGCAGCAAACGAAAGAGCTTCAGTTGGATCCTTACACCGCTGCATGGATGGCGAATGCAGTACTATTGCCATTTGGTCTTTTCTTTTTACGACAAGCTAGAATCGATGCAAGGCTCTTCGATATTGACATCTACAACATCTGGATTGAAAAGCTTCGTGCAAGATTTGCTGGAAAAGCTAAATAAATCTAAATTTGCGCCTCAATAAATGCGGAAGAAGATTTAGAATGTATCTAGCAAAGGAACAAAAAGAAGAAATTTTTAAAGAACACGGCAAGTCAGCTACAGACACAGGTTCAGCAGAAGGTCAAATTGCGTTATTCACAACACGTATTAATCATTTGACAGAACACTTAAAAAAGCAGAAAAAAGATCACTCTTCAAGATTAGGTCTTTTGAGATTGGTAGGTAAAAGAAGAAGACTATTAGATTACCTCTACAAAAATGATATCGAGAGATATCGAAGCATCATAGCTAAACTTAATATCAGAAAATAAAAAAAAGGGAATCAATTTCTGATTCCCTTTTTTCATTTATACACCCTAAGGGGCAAAACGTGCCCTTTATAGAAACAATAATATATGAACGTAATTACAAAAACTTTCCAACTGTCAGACGGCAGGGAAGTATCCATCGAAACTGGAAAATTAGCAAAGCAAGCAGATGGATCTGTCGTTGTTAGTATGGGAGATGCCAAGCTCTTGGCAACAGTGGTTTCATCACAGGAAGCCAAAGAAGGAGTGAACTTCCTTCCACTATCAGTAGACTACCAAGAAAAATTTGCCGCTGCTGGTAAAATACCAGGTGGCTTCCTTAAAAGAGAAGGAAAACTATCGGATTATGAAGTGCTTATTTGTCGATTAGTGGACAGAGCCCTTCGACCATTATT
>CAYYNA010000300.1:0-1427 GCA_964472815.1 uncultured Roseivirgaceae bacterium | reverse complement strand
GATGCAATCAAGATAGCTCACGAAGAGATCAAGATTCAGTGCAAAGCACAGGAAGAACTAGCTCAGGAAGTTGGATCGACGGAGAAGCGAGCTTACGAGCATGAGCCTAAAGATGAAGCATTGAAAGAATCAATGCATAAGCAGGTGTACGATAAATTGTATGCCGTTGCTGCTCAAAAGAACCCAAACAAAGCTGCCAGAAAGGAATCTTTCAAGGCCGTTTATGAGGAATATATCGGTCAATTCAGCGAGGAGCAGTTGGAAGAAATGGATGATTTTCTCTTAGGAAAGTACTTCCATGATATTGAGAAAGAAGCGGTTAGAAACTTCGTTCTTGATAGTCAGGAAAGAATTGACGGACGTCAGCCAGATGAAATAAGACCCATTTGGACTGAATCAGATTATTTGCCTTCTGCGCATGGTTCAGCAGTATTCACCAGAGGTGAGACACAATCACTGACATCTGTAACGCTTGGAACCAAATTGGATGAGCAAATGATTGATGGAGCTATGATCTCCGGATTCAATAAATTCATCCTTCATTACAATTTCCCAGGCTTCTCTACGGGTGAGGTAAGACCAAATCGAGGGCCGGGAAGAAGAGAGGTAGGTCACGGAAACTTGGCCATGAGAGCCTTGAAAGCAATGGTCCCTAGCGAGGACGAGGGAAACCCATACACCATCCGGGTAGTATCAGATATTTTGGAATCAAATGGTTCGTCTTCCATGGCAACAGTTTGTGCTGGTACAATGGCACTGATGGATGCTGGAATCAAAATCAAAAGACCGGTCTCAGGTATCGCAATGGGTATGATTTCAGATAGTGAAACCGGAAAGTATGCTATCCTTTCGGATATCCTTGGAGATGAGGATCATCTGGGAGATATGGACTTTAAAGTAACCGGTACAACAGAAGGGATCACTGCCTGCCAGATGGATATTAAGGTAGATGGACTTTCTTACGAGGTACTTGCGAAAGCTTTGAATCAAGCCAAGGAAGGACGTCTTCACATTTTGAATGAAATGTCCAAGACAATTTCTGAACCAAGAGAAACGCTCAAATCTCATGCTCCAAGAATGGAAATGTTGAGAATTGATCGAGAGTTGATTGGTGCGGTGATAGGACCAGGCGGTAAAATCATCCAAGAGATTCAAAAAGAGTCTGGAGCTACAGTCAACATTGAAGAAGATGACCAAGGTGGTAAAGTGAGCATATTCGCTGTTGATGGAGATTCATTAAACAACGCACTTGCTCGAATCAAAGCAATCGTTCAGCAACCTGAAGTTGGTGAAGTATATGAGGGTAAGGTGAAATCAATCATGCCATTTGGAGCATTTGTTGAATTTTTACCTGGCAAGGATGGACTTCTTCATATTTCTGAAATCAAATGGGAGCGCGTAGAAAATGTCTCTGATGTGATGGAAGA
>CAYYNA010000299.1:0-3655 GCA_964472815.1 uncultured Roseivirgaceae bacterium | reverse complement strand
TACGACTCGACAGGTGGACAGCTAGTTTTCAGTAGTTCAGAAGAGCAAGAAATTATGAACAATGGTCAGGAAATCAATAACCTGATCATTCGAAATGGAACTAAGACACTGAGTGATGATCTCACCATAACAGGGGAGCTGTCATTAAACTCTGGAATCTTAAAAGTAAATGAAGAGGCCAAACTAACCCTGGGACAAGGTGTACTCATAACTGGTGCCGGAGAGGATGCTTACATTGATGGTAAAGTCTTCCGATCTGGCACTGGTGACCTCTTCTACCCTATTGGGTCTTCTTTTGAATACTTACCTGTGACATTGAAGAATGTGGTTGGAAGTGCACCCGAAGTGGGAATGCAGGCTTTTTCCTCTGTACCGATTCAGGGAGTTGCTGAAAATCTTGAGGAGCTGGTAGTAGATAATTACTGGCAGCTCTTTGCAGATGAGAATTACAGCAGCAGCCTCATAACCCTTCCCAAGAGAGATGCTAGTAGTGCCTCTAGGCTAGTGGTTGCTCAAGCGACATCTGATGTTGGGTTATTCAATACGATTGGACAATCTGATCTAATGGAAGAAGACGGAATAACCTACGTAACAAGCGCGGGCAATGCGGTGGGACCCTTTTTCAGCCTAGCTTTCGCTCCTGCCTCCTCTCCGCTCCCACCAGTGAAAGTGGTTAATGTGCTGACACCTCTTCAGGATGGAAAGCATGACTTTCTTAGGATTGAAAACATTGAGCTCTATCCAGACAACAAGGTGGAGATATTTGATCGGCAAGGAAATAAGGTCTTCTCTCTCTCCAACTATGACAATAGAGAAAGAGTATTCCGTGGTGAACCCAATCATGGAATCTCCGGAAGTTTGCCCGATGGCAACTATTTCTACACGATAAAGACAGGTAGAACAAAAGTGACTTCAGGATTCTTATTCCTAAAAAGATAGTATGATGAAAAAGTTAAGCACACTCATACTATTCATTTTGGCAGTAAGCAGCTTACAAGCTCAACTTGATCCTCTTTACAATCAGTATCAGTTCAATCAGCTGATGGTCAACCCAGCATATGCGGGAATTTACAATCGATTCTCAGCATCGTTGATATCACGTTTGAATTGGGTCGGAATTGAAGGCGCACCCGTAACCAACACATTGACGGTGCAATCTGCCTTCAAAGATGGCAGGATTGGCTTAGGTGCATTATTAATTGATGATCGGCTAGGGGTAAATAGTAATGTGGAAACTTCAATTACTGCATCTTACAATATTCAGTTTAGCGAATCTAAATTGGCCATGGGTATCCAAGGAGGGTTAACCAACTATCGTTACGATCTGTCACGATTAACGCTAGATTTTGTAGATGATGAGAGATTAAATACTGGGCTAGACAATTACTCGGAACCCAATTTTGGAGCAGGAATCATGTACATGAATCCCGTTTTTTTTGCAGGTCTTTCCATTCCCAGACTAAGAGAATTAAATGTTGATGATGGAGTCGCTAATAGCACAAGGTACAAACGCCACTACTACATTTCTGCAGGCTATTTCTATGACTTTTCGCAACTAACTCAATACAAGATAACAACACTGATGAGGTATGTCGAAGGTGGTGATATCTCGGTGGATCTAGCAGTAAGCACATACATCGACCAAGTCATATGGGCTGGCCTTACTGCAAGAGATTTAAAGCATTTTGGTCTCTTCATGAATTTAGAGATTGGAAAGAATCTAATGCTTGGATATGCATTTGAGCTACCTACGAGTACACTTATCATAGGAAACTATGGTACACACGAAATCAGCATTGCACTCGACTTGCCAAACAAAACTTCGGGACCTTTATCTAAAAGACGCTTCTAAAAGTACTCGTTCTCGCCTAGTGTCTAAACCACCGGAGCACTTGTTCTGGTGGTTTTTAATTTTACTGATCGGTTTGGACTGTCGAACAATCCCTACTAATTTCGGACGGATATCCACCAAGTATGAGGCTGATTTCACCAAAACACCTACTACTACTGGGACTTCTGGCATCCCAAATAAATCTTCTGGCCCAAGCAGGAGACACACTCGCACATTTATCGCCCAAGGAAAAAGTATCTACACTCAACAAAGTCGCAAGGAAATCGATTTCATCCGATCCAATTAGCAGTCTGAACTATTCCAGAGAGGCAGCCACTCTGGCGCAATCAATCGATGATACGTCCGGTCATGCACTTGCAACTAAACTGGCAGGAAATATCAACTACATGCTAGGAAACTACACTGAAGCACTTGGCTTCTTTCTGGATTCCTATTTGCTTTACGAGCAATTGCAAGACACGCTTTCGATGGCTGGACTCAGAGGAAGCGCCGGTTTGGTATATAAGGCAACCGAAGAGTATACCAAATCCCTTGAAAGCTATGAAGAAGCGCACCAGCTGTTGGTAAACAGTAGCAATGATGGAATAAAGGCAAAACTTTATAACAATCAAGGTGTGATTTACCGAAGGTTACAAGACTTTGATAAGGCCCTAGAATACTTTGAAAGGTCTTTAGCAATTAAGGAGCGAATAGATGACAAAAAGGGTGTTGCTAACTCCTATACCAATCTTGGTAATGTAAGCGCCGACAAAAAGGACTACCAAAAGGCATTCGATTTCTTTTTTAAATCCCTAGCTATCGAGGAAGCTTTAGAAAGTGATGAGGGAATGGCAAAAAACCTGAATAACATTGCCAATCTTTATTACATCCAATCTGATTATGGTCAGGCTATCACATTCGCCACAAGAGGATTGGAAATTGGCGAACGTCTGGGGACTAAGATTCAAATAAAGGAGGCTTCACAAATCCTTGCTGACTCCTACTTCGCTACCGCCAATTACAGAAAAGCATATGAAAGCTTCAGGCAATTTCATGCGGCAAATGATAGTCTTTACAATGAGGAAGAAGCTCGTAAAATTGGGAGGCTTGAATCCAAACTAGATCTTGAGAAAAAGCAACGCGAGCTAGAACAGTCGGAACAAGCTAATGTCATAGCGCAAATCGAAATTGAGCAAAAAAGAACACAACAGCTATTTATCATAACCATTGGTTTGATGGTGGTCATCGCGCTTGTTTTCATTGCTGTTACCCAAAAGCAAAAAAGCAAGCTGCGTGAGAAAGCGCTCCTATCAGAATTATCTGAGTTGCGAATTGAGATCAAAACCCTGATTGGAAAATATGAAGGTTCCTTGGACGTAAGTCTAGAGGACCTCAATGAAAAGCTCGTGAACCCATTAAGCGAGCGAGAATATGATGTGTTCAAACAGATCTTTTCTCAAAAGACGAACTCAGAAATCGCTGAAGAGCTCTACGTATCTATCAACACTGTGAAAACACATCTTAAAAACCTCTACAGCAAGTTGGGTGTCACCAACAGAAAAGAAGCATTGAACATCATTTTTAAGCCCTGAGAAAATTTATTTCAAAAGGTTGTAACTTTTCCATAAGGCCAGCGTCATCTTGCTGAATGTCACGGAAACTTTACCATAGTAAAATACTTCCAGCCTCTGAGGGCATGTACAGATATGCATTATCAATTGTTCATGAACCAGAGACTGCAAGGGATATCGTTCAAGACTGCTTGACTAAAATCTGGAGTATTCGCAAGGATCTGGACAAGGTAGAAAAAGTCAACGCGTGGGC
>CAYYNA010000298.1:0-3715 GCA_964472815.1 uncultured Roseivirgaceae bacterium | reverse complement strand
TTAACAATTAACTAGTTAGTATGAAGAGGATTTTACTACTAAGTTTTGCGTTACTCACATGCATATCCTATGGTGTGATGGCGCAGAGAACGGTATCTGGTACGATCACCGATGAGAACGGTGAGACGCTACCAGGTGTGAACGTGCTGATCAAAGGCACTACTACTGGTACCCAAACTGACCTTGATGGAAACTTCCGTCTTTCGGTTGGCGATGGTGCTACCTTAGTATTTTCTTATGTTGGATTTGAAACACAAGAAATTGAGGTTGGAGCTAGGACAACAATCGATGTTACTTTAGGTGGAGCTACCGAGCTTCAGGAAGTAGTTGTCGTTGGTTATGGATCAGCTCTTAAGAAAGAATTAACCGGTGCTGTTGCTTCTATAGATAATGAGCAGATCAGCAAGCTTCCTGTTAATACTCCAGATCAAGCGCTACAAGGTTTGGCTTCTGGTGTATTCGTTACAGGATCATCTGGAACGCCAGGTGGATCTTTCGATATCCGAGTTAGAGGTACTTCATCTATTAATGCTAGCAATCAGCCACTTTATGTAATTGATGGTGTGATTGTTCAGTCAGGTGATGTTACCAGAGATGGGATCGGTGGTCAGGATCAAAACGTCTTGAACACGATCAACCCACAAGACATTGAGTCAATCCAAGTTCTTAAGGACGCATCTTCAACTGCGATCTACGGAGCTAGAGGTGCTAATGGTGTTGTATTGATTACGACAAAAAGAGGTCAAGCAGGAAAAGGCAATATCGATATCAGAGCTTGGACAGGTTTTGGTGAATTCACTAATTACTATACTAAGTTGACTGCTCAGCAGCAGATCGATGTAGAAAGAGAAGCTGTATTAAATGATAATCCAGGTTCAATCCCTCTTACAAATGAGCAGTTAGGATGGGATGGTGTTACTGAGACTGATTGGTTTGATCTAGTATTCAGAACTGCTAGAATCTCAGAATACCAAGTAAGTGCTTCTGGAGGAAGCGAGAAATTTACTTTCTTCTTAAGTGGTAACTACCGTGATGAAGAAGGTATCATGATCGGTTCTGATTTTGAGCGATTCTCTTTGAGATTGAACTCAGATTATAACCCATCTGATCGAATCAAGATCTCTTCTAGCTTAAGCTTCTCTAATTCAAGACAAAATGTTATCCAGAACGATAACAACATCTTCGGAATTGCTTCAGCTGCGATTTTGACTCCAAACTTTAGACCTAACATCGATCCTGAAACAGGAGAGTATGTTGATGCACTGCCATCTTTCAACACAAACCCAGTAAGAGCGGCAGAGCAAAGTAAGCAAGACAACAGTACCTACAGATTTTTAGGTAACGTGAACTTCACTTACAAAATCATTGATGGTTTAGATTTCAGAACTGACGTTTCTTATGACTGGATTCAAAGTACGGAAGACATCTTCGCGCCAGTTGAAACTGCACAAGGTAGAGGAGCAAACGGTACTGGTACATTTATTTCCAATCAGTTTGGAACTTACATCGTAGAGCCTACTCTAAGGTTCAACAAGCGATTCAATTCACATAAAGTAACTGCTGTTGTAGGTTCTACTTTACAGCAAAGAAATCAGTTGACCAACTTTGTTACTGGTACAAGTTTCGCAAGATCAAGTCTAGAGTACATTGTCTCTGCAGCGAACATCACAGATGGTGATTCTTTTTCTGAAGAGTACAGCTTTAACTCACTATTTGGTCGAGTTAATTACTCCTTTGACGAAAAGTACATTGCTTCAGTCTCTGTAAGAAGAGATGGTTCTTCTCGATTTGGAGCAAACAACAGGTTTGGTACGTTCTGGGCGGTTTCTGGAGCATGGAACTTTGCCGATGAAGATTTCATTGATCTTCCTTGGTTAGAAATCGGTAAGTTGAGAGCATCTCATGGTGTTACTGGAAACGACCGAATTGGTAACTTCACTTTCATTGGAGCTTTCAATGCTGGTGGTAACTACTTAGATCAACCTGCTTTTGTACCTGAAACAATTGCGAACCCTGAGTTGCAGTGGGAGGAAACTACCACTACTGATATTGGGCTTGAATTAGGGTTATTCAGAAGCCGAGTGAATTTGAACGTTGGTGTTTTCCGAGCTACAACTGAGTCACTTCTTTTCGAAGATCAAATCTTAGGTGTAACTGGATTCCAGGAAGTAGATGCAAACGTTGGTGAAATCCGAAATGAAGGAATTGAAATCGAACTAGGTGGAGTTGCTGTACAAACAGGAGATTTCACTTGGGATGTAAACATTAACCACACGTTCCTAACAAATAAAGTAATCTCTCTAGTAGACGAAGAGCCAATTTTCTTTGGATTTGCTTCTGTAGTTAGAGAAGGGCTTCCGTTGAATTCATTCTGGGGTTATAACTGGTTAGGAGTTGATCCTGGTACAGGTCTTTCTGTATTTGAGGATGTAAATGGTGATGGTGCAATCACTGGAGATGACCAAACAGTGATTGGTGATCACGCTCCAAACTTTATTGGTGGTATCACTTCAAACTTCTCTTGGAGAGGTGTTTCCTTAAGTGTATTCTGGCAATATGTTTACGGTGTTGATGTTTATAACAACACACTACAGTTCTCTAACAACGTCTCAGGACCTTGGGGTCTTACAGATGAAGTATTGAGAAGATGGAGACAGCCTGGTGACATTACTGATGTTCCAAGAGCAACTACTCAGAACACGCTTGATAACTCTGATAACAGCAGATACTTGAGCGATGGATCATACTTGAGATTGAAAAACGTTCAGTTAGCGTATGATTTCCCTTCATCGATTACTTCAAAACTGAAGTTGAGAAACCTGAGAGTTTATGCAACTGGTCAAAACCTTTTGACTTTCACAAGATATCAAGGTGCGGATCCTGAGGTGAGTACGTTTGGTAACACAGCAACTTCTGCTGGTACTGAATTCCTTACATTCCCTCAGTTGAAAATGTACACTTTCGGTGTGAACATCGGAATATAAACGACGATACAAATGAAAAAATTAATATTATTATCGATAATTTCTGTTGGCCTTCTAGGTTGTGAAGACTACCTAGAGCAGCAGCCAGTAGATTTAATTACCTCAGATCAATTGATTATTGATGGTGAGAGTGCAGCAACAGCAGTACTAGGCTTGTATTCTGGATTACAAGGAATCTATGATTTGGAATATGTAGCTCATCCAGGGGTTTTGAGTGATGAGTTGACTCACTCTGGATCATTCCCTACAGTTGCGGAGATGGATCAAAATGAGATCATTTCTACGAACGTAACTGCGGACAACACTTGGTTCCAGGCCTATTCAACGATCTTCAGAGCAAATACGCTTTTGGAGAACTTTGAAGCGAATCCTGAATTACCAGGTCTTACAGATGCATTGAGAGCACAATATGCTGCTGAAGCAAGATTTGTTCGTGCGCTTTGTTACTTCAATTTGACAGCTCTTTATGGAGATGTTCCATTGACTGAAACAGCTGATATTGTTACTAATCAAAGTGTTAGTAGAACTGGAAGAGCTGATGTATACAACTATGTTATATCAGAAGCAGCTGCTGCAGCATCTGCACTATCAGGTATTGATTTCGGTACTGAGGGTCAGTTTAGAGCTTCAGAGTGGGCTGCAAAAGCACTAGGAGCTAGAGCAAACTTGTATGTAGGTAATACATCTGCTGCTGCAACGCTAGCTGATGATATCATTACAAACGGAGGATA
>CAYYNA010000297.1:1695-3722 GCA_964472815.1 uncultured Roseivirgaceae bacterium | reverse complement strand
TCAGACTTGAATTAACGAACTAACAGAATATAAGAAATGGGAAAAATTATTGGAATTGACTTAGGAACTACCAACTCGTGTGTTGCCGTGATGGAGGGTAACGAGCCAGTAGTAATCCAGAATAGTGAAGGAAGACGGACGACTCCTTCCATTGTTGCTTTTTTGGATGACGGAAAAGGAGAGCGAAAAGTGGGTGATGCCGCAAAACGTCAAGCCATTACTAATCCTCACAACACCATCAGTTCAGTAAAGCGATTCATGGGGAAAAAATTCTCTGAAGTAAAAGAAGAGATGAAGAATGTTTCCTATGGACTTGAATCCGGAAGTAATGACACGGTAAGGGTTAAGATTGGAGATAGAAACTACACACCACAGGAGCTTTCAGCTATGATCCTTCAGAAGATGAAGTCTACAGCAGAAGATTTCTTGGGACAGGAAGTGAAAGAAGCTGTGGTAACTGTGCCAGCTTATTTCAATGATGCTGAGCGTCAGGCGACAAAAGAAGCAGGTCAAATTGCTGGTTTGGATGTGAAAAGAATCATCAACGAGCCGACAGCAGCTGCGCTTGCTTATGGACTAGATAAGAAGGACAGAGACATGAGAATAGCTGTGTACGACCTTGGAGGTGGTACATTCGATATCTCAATTCTTGAATTAGGTGACGGTGTGTTCGAAGTGAAATCTACAAACGGTGATGTACACCTAGGTGGAGATGACTTTGATGCTGTGATTATTAACTGGCTGGCAGAAGAATTCAAGAGCGATGAAAACATCGATCTAAGAAAAGACCCAATGGCTTTGCAGCGATTGAAGGAAGCTGCTGAGAAAGCAAAAATTGAACTTTCAAGTTCATCAGAAACTGAAATCAACTTGCCGTACATCATGCCGGTAGACGGGGTGCCTAAGCACTTGGTGAGAAAACTTTCTCGAGCAAAATTTGAGCAGCTAGCAGATGACTTGGTAAGAAGATCAATGGACCCTGTGAAAACAGCACTGAAAGATGCTGGTCTTTCTACTAGCGAAATTGACGAAGTGATCTTAGTTGGTGGATCAACAAGAATCCCTAAAATCCAGGAAGAAGTAGAGAAATTCTTTGGTAAGAAACCTTCAAAAGGAGTGAACCCAGATGAGGTTGTGGCAATTGGAGCTTCTATCCAAGGTGGTGTTTTAACTGGAGAAGTAAAGGATGTATTACTTCTTGATGTGACACCTCTTTCATTAGGTATTGAGACATTAGGAGGTGTGTTTACAAAGCTTATCGATGCAAACACAACCATCCCAACGAAAAAGTCAGAAACCTTCTCAACAGCTGCGGACAATCAGCCTTCAGTAGAAATACATGTACTGCAAGGTGAGCGTCCAATGGCGAAAGACAACAAATCACTTGGTAAGTTCCACTTAGATGGAATTCCACCAGCGCCTAGAGGAGTACCTCAAGTAGAAGTGATTTTTGATATCGATGCGAATGGTATCCTCAATGTGTCTGCTAAGGATAAGGGAACTGGCAAAGAGCAGAAAATCAGGATTGAAGCTTCTTCTGGATTGACAGATGAAGAAATCAACAAGATGAAGCAAGAGGCGGAAGCTAATGCAGAGGCGGATAAGGAAGTAAAAGAGCGTGCTGAGAAAATCAATCAGGCAGACTCATTGATCTTCCAAACGGAGAAGCAGTTGAAAGAATTCGGAGAAAAACTTTCCGAAGGAAATAAGACGGCTATCGAAGGTGCTTTGACTAAGCTGAAAGAAGCACATGGCAAGCAAGATCTAGCGGAGATTGATGCTGCTATGGAAGCGCTAAACACAGCTTGGACAAATGCGTCTCAGGAAATGTACGCTGCGCAGCAAGAAGGAGCTGGTGCTCAGCCAGGCCCGGATGCAGGAGCTAACGGGGCTGACGCTGGAAGCGCAGGAGCAGATGATGTTTCAGACGTTGAATTTGAAGAGGTAGAAGAGGATAAGAAATAATCTTCAATACCCTTAACATATAATAAAACCCTCCTTGAATATTCAAGGAGGGTTTTTTATTT
>CAYYNA010000297.1:0-1595 GCA_964472815.1 uncultured Roseivirgaceae bacterium | reverse complement strand
ATCGCTAGGGCAACAATTCCAATAAACAAGCCAGTCATTAAGCTGATCGCCGGTGAAGCGGATTCATAATATCGATACACCATGCCCAGTGTCTGATCGGAAATCAGGTAGCCAAATACTGATCCAATAGCTACTGAAATAGATAGCGTAATGACAAAAGACTTATTGATCGTCAAGAGGAGCTGCTGCAATGAGGAGCCCAAGACTTTTCGTATGCTGATCTCTTTGACTCGCTTAGCTATGTTCAGCTTAGAAAGAGAAAAAATCCCTGCGACACTAAGTAGGCAACCCAATACGGCCATCCAGAAGAAGATGATCTTGAGGTTCTCGGAATCTTCCGCTGCGGTTCCTAATGCAATGTCTTTTTGCCAATTACCATTAAAAGGCATGTCTACATGCTTAGACCAGATACTTTTGATTTGGCTTTCAATCTCGGTTTTGTTACCATGTTCGATCTTTGCAATCAGGTATCGATAGCTTGCCTCATTCTTCGGAAGAAATGCCAGCGGCCTGTCTTCGGCATCCTGATACACATCCTGGATAAAATTGGGAGTGACACCTATGATGGATCTGTTTTTCCCATCCACTTTCACCATAGCTCCGATGGGATCACGACTTTCAAAATACTCGTCCACAAAACGCTGCGTAACGATCATGGACCGCTCCGTTTCTGCGTCGCTATTCTTAAGAAAGGTTCTACCCGAAGTGATCGGTATCTCCATCAGTTCGGGGTAGCTTTCATCTACAGTAAATGTTCTTAGTTGATAGGAGGAGGTATCGATTTCTAGCAGCATGTTCTGCCCAGATCTACCTACACTCTGGATGTGGTTGACTGACCCTGTAGTCGTTACTCCCGCAATCTGGTCCAGCTCCTGCTTGATTGGGATAAAGTTTGACTTATCAGTAAACTGAAGTACATAAACACTTTCATCGGCATAGCCTGGGTCTAGATCTTCCAAAAACTGTACATTGTTTGAGAAACTGATCGCGGCTGACAGTACAGAAATGGAGAATGTATATTGAGCGATTGTCAGCGTTTTATTGATCCAACCTACTCCCCTGAGTTTGACTGATTTTCGCATAATGGCAATGGGCTGGAATCTCCATGCGTAGAGTGCTGGCATCACTCCCGCTATGAGGGTTGTAAGTGCAAGAAATAGAACCAAGAAGACGATAATACCGTCAAGATGCACATCCTGGATAGGGAAGGAAGCTCCAAAGAGGCCAAGTACAAAACCGGAGACACTGTTTACCATGGCCAAACCAATAACCAGAGCAAAAAAGCAGATGACACCCATCTCCATCAAAAACTGAAGGAGGATTTTATGATTTTCTGAACCCAATGTTTTTCTGATACCTATCTCTTTCAGCCGATTAGCGATCATGGCAATCGACGAGTTGGCAAGATTAAAGCATGCTACTAAGAAGATCATTGCAGCCAAGACGGTGAAGATAATAAGCGGCTCTGGCCCAATTCTTTGGACGGTATTAGAACGATAATAAGCACTTTGTCGGTGAATGGGGCTGAGAAAAGGAGTCAGCTCGAAAGAAGTGAATTTCATTTCCTTCCGACTTTCATTCTGTTGAGGTAAATA
>CAYYNA010000296.1:0-3810 GCA_964472815.1 uncultured Roseivirgaceae bacterium | reverse complement strand
GGAATAATCTTGGGAGTTCTCATGGCATTGGCGGTGAGCAGTTTTGCAGAGATTCCCACCGTCATTTCAATCGGATCTATCATTATCTCATTCGGCGTTGCAATGGCCACAGGATTAGTCTTTGGTATTGCCCCAGCAAGAAAAGCTGCCTTACAAGACCCAATTACTTCCCTTCGGTATGAATAAAAACTACTTTTCGATTCTCTTGATTTTGCTTGCATTTGCAAGTCAGGCGCAGGTAGAATACTCGCTGAACAGAATCATTGAGCTAGCTAAAAATCAATCTCCTCAGGCGAAACAAGCCGAGACACGAAAGGAAAATAGGTTTTGGCAGTATCGTTTCTTCCGGTCAAACTACAACCCTCAGTTGGCTTTGAGCGGAAACTTACCAGGATACAACAGAGACTTCAATGAGAACAGACTGGATGATAACACCATTGTTTTCCAGGAAAGAGAGCAGATTAGCTCCTCGCTTAATTTAGGACTTCTACAACCTATTGCATTTACCGGAGGTAACATCTCCATTAATTCAAGAGTCAGGCAGTTCGAGGATCTGACACAAGACTTCACCCAGTGGAACTCTACCCTAGTAAACGTCAACTTAAATCAACCACTTTTTGCTTTCAACGATCTCAAATGGGACAAGCTCACCGAGCCGATTCGATACGAAGAATCAAAAAGAAGCTTTGTGGAAGAAATGGAGTTTGTATCTCGAACCGCAGTAGATCGCTTTTTTGATTATTTGGATGCTCAGGTCAATTACCAGATCGCAGAGTTCAACCTGGCCAATAATGATACCATTTACAACATTGAAACTGGTAGATACAATATTGGAACCACCTCCGAAGATAAGCTATTGCAGGTGGAGCTCCAGCTACTCCGATCTAAGCAGGACCTGGCGCAGGCTCAGTTGGATCTTCAAACTTCCAGGCTGGCGCTTCGGACATTTATAGGGCTAACTGAAGACAATCAGTTTGATCTGGCTCTGCCAGAAAATATTCCTGTATTTGCTGTAGATGAAAAAACTGCACTGCAATATGCAATGGACAACCGAGCGGATTTCATTGCCTTTGAACGGAGACGAATAGAAGCTGAGGGGGACGTTGCAGCCGCGAAAGCCCAGCGGTTCCAGATGGACTTAAATGCTTCCTTCGGATTAAATGCGCGAGGCAATACGCTGGACGAATCATATATGGACCCTACCAATCAGCAGATTGCAAATGTGACGTTGAACGTCCCAATTGTCAACTGGGGTCGCAATGAGGCCCGAATAAAGACGGCACTTGCGAACAAACAGTTGACGGACTACACCATCGCACAGGAGGAACAAAACTTTGAGTTGGAGATCATAACGCAGGTGCGGCAACTAGATGTCCTTCGACAGCAGCTGGAAATTTCTAAAAAGTCAGACGAAGTTGCTCAGAAAAGGTATGAGGTAGCGCAGAATCGATACCTTATCGGTAAGATTGACATCACGAACCTGAATATAGCCCTTACTGAAAAGGACACGGCAAAAAGGAGCTACATCAATGCCTTAAGATCTTACTGGATTGCTTACTACGATTTGCGGAGACTGACGCTTTATGATTTTGCTAACAATCATTTGCTATATACTTCAGACAGCTAGATCTTCAATTTCCTCATTCCCTTAAAGTATAGCCACATCATTTTGAGCTTGGAACCATCTTTTTTCTTGCGAGCCATTTCCATTGCATCCCAAAGCTCTTGAGGAATAGCTTCCAGACCGCTAAACTCTCCGGCTCCATGCAACCACTCTCCTCCATCAATGGTAACTACCTCCCCATTGATATAGGCAGAATAGTCTGAGACTAAATAAGCTGCTAGGTTCGCCAGTTCCTGGTGATCTCCTACCCTTCCTAAAGGTACCTGTGAGGCAGGATCATATTTCTTTTGCAAGTTTCCGGGCAGAAGCCTACTCCAAGCTCCCTCAGTTGGAAATGGTCCCGGGGCAATTGCATTACTTCTGATGTTATATTTCGCCCACTCAACAGCAAGCGAGCGAGTCATTGCCAAAACACCACTTTTCGCACAGGCAGACGGAACCACGTACCCAGATCCAGTCCAGGCGTAGGTCGTAACGATATTCAAAATATTACCAGGTTGTTTATTCTCGATCCAATCCTTACCGGTAGCTAGTGTGAAATTATAACTCCCCTTCAGGACGATATCGACCACTGTATCAAATGCACGATGAGAAAGGCGCTCCGTGGGGCTTACAAAATTTCCAGCTGCATTGTTTAGCAAGACATCTACTTTGCCAAATTTGTCCTTTGCCTCCGATATGACTCGTTCCACCTGATCATATTCTCGTACATCACAAGCAACCGAGTGTACCGGCGACCCAGTTTTATCTGTGATCTCCTTGGAAGCCTCCTCCAGCACTTCCATCTTCCTGCTGGTAATTACCAGGTTTGCTCCTAATGAAGAAAAGTACGTACCCATTGACTTACCGAGCCCTGTGCCTCCTCCTGTAACAATGATAGTTTTACCTTTTAGTGCTTCAGGACGAAGCATTCCTTCTGTGTAGCTCATAAGTCTTCTTTTTTGGAAAGATAGGAAGTTTAGAAAAAAGAAAAGGCTCGCTGATCTTGCGGGCCTCCTTCTGCAGTGAATAGAGCGTACATTTTTCTGATGTAGTAAAGGTAGGGTATTTATCAAATGATAAACAATACCCACTTTGTGGTATTTTTCTTCAAAACCTCTTCAGCCAGCGAAATATGAAGAGGATAGATGCTGCAAAGAGCCCAAGTAGTATGATGGCCGACATGTAATTACCATATAGCAGATTACCCAAACCAAATAATGCACCATAAATACCAAGAGTTCCTATAAAAACAGCCAGTAGAGAAGAGGTCAGTCCAGATGCCTGATTTCCAAACCTCTTCCATCCCAAATCAGGCTTGATCTTGTCGGCAAATCCCTGTAATATGTAGTCCTCTTCAGGCTTAGTCTTAAGTGTAGCTATGATCCAACCCAATGAAGTGACCAAAGTGGTAAGGAGAAGCTTCATCGTAAAACCGTCCAGCATGTTGGTAGCTACCAGTTCATCAGGGATCAAAAGCACAAGAATCAATGCATTTATCATTGCTAGCACCATTCCTACTATCTCGGTCCAGGCATTAATGCGCCACCAAAACCATCTCAATAAATAAATAGCACCAGTTCCAGCCCCAGATAAAAGCATGATGTTAAATGCTTGAGTAGCGTTCTCTAGAATAGTCAAGGAAAGCACTCCTGCGATTAGCATCAACACCACAGTTGCAATTCGTCCGACGTTTACTAACTCCCGCTCTGATGCCTCAGGTTTTAAAAAGCGGTGATAAAAATCATTCACCAGGTAGGACGAGCCCCAATTGAGATGGGTACTTATTGTAGACATATAAGCAGCAATCAAGGATGCAACCACCAATCCTAGCCATCCAGGAGATAGCAAGGTCAACATCACCGGGTAGGCTATATCATCTCCCAAATACTGTTCATCAATGTGGGGATAGCTGCGCCTTATGCTATCCAAGTCTGGAAACAACACCAGTGAAGCTAGCGCCACAACGATCCAAGGCCATGGTCGCAGAGCATAGTGAGCAAAATTGAAGAATAGCGTAGCTCCAACGGCATGCTTTTCATTCTTCGCTGCTAACATCCGCTGAGCAATGTACCCTCCACCTCCAGGTTCTGCTCCAGGGTACCAAACAGACCACCATTGAACAGCGAGCGGAATAATAAACATGGATACCACTAATGAGGTATTTGAAAAATCGGGGATCACATTAAACTTATCGGCAATCTCTG
>CAYYNA010000295.1:0-3829 GCA_964472815.1 uncultured Roseivirgaceae bacterium | reverse complement strand
ATTATATTTATAGTTATAGTATTGCATTATGAAGGAATTGACCAAAGCAGAGGAGCAGCTGATGCAGTACCTCTGGTCGCTAAAGACAGCATACTTAAAAGACATTGTGGAGCAATACCCTGCTCCAGCCCCCGCTTATACCACCATTTCCACAGTGGTGAACGTATTGGTGAAAAAAGGATTTATTGGATTTGAAACCCATGGCAAATCCCGAGAGTACTATCCTCTCCTCACAAAAGAAAAGTATACCCGACAATCCATGAACGGGTTGATGAGTAGCTTTTTTGACAACTCCACAAAGAAATTTGCGTCCTTTTTTACCTCGCAAGACGATCTTTCGGTCGAAGAACTGAAGGAAATTCGGAAACTGATAGATGAACAGATAGCTCAGCGAAAACCATGATGGAAGTGATCATTTACTTTATTAAAGTATTGGCCGTTCAGGGTATTCTATTCGGATTCTATTGGCTATTTCTTCGCAAGAGCGCAAGACATGCTCACAACAGGTACTACCTTTTGGCCTCACTTTTTGTGGCTTTTGTCATTCCTTTCATTTCAGTGCCTTTACCCGGAAAAGTTGCAGAGGTCACGGAAAACTTACAGAGCAGTCCGGTGATCTTCTGGATTTCCAACTCATCGGCAGTGGTAGGAGACCTGGAATTAGTAGGGGTGAGAGCTGAAAGTCAATTATCTATATGGACACTATTGCCCTGGCTTTATTTACTCGTATCAATTGGACTGCTAGCTAGGTCTCTGACTTATCTGTTCGTTCTAAAAAAGCTCAAAAGACATTCCAAACCGATCAGAAAGGATTGGTTTACACTTTTTAAGACTTCACAGACACGCTCCTTTAGCTTCTTTTCAGATGTATTCATTCCTCGGCCATTGTTTGGGTCGAATGCATTTGATCAAGTGTTGGCGCATGAATGTGTGCACGTAAAGCAGCTCCATTCGCTGGATCGGCTACTACTGGATTTTGTTGTTTCGCTGTTTTGGTTCAATCCCTTCATTTACTTGTATCGAAATGCACTCATCGAAATCCATGAATATCAGGCAGATGAAGGCGTACTCAAGAGGTATAATGATCCTATTGGGTATCAAGAGGTATTATACTCTCAGCTTCAATCGCCACAGTACTCAGGTTTGGTGAGTCATTTCAATTTTCAAATGATCAAAAAACGAATTGTAATGATGAACAATCAAAAGAAAAGGGCTGGTTGGGTCTACGTATTGACAGTACCAGTAATGCTGATGATGATCTTTGCTTTCTCAAGCAAAGAGGCTATGAAGCCATTAAATGAGGTAGGTGAGGAAATTTCTTCTTTCATCGGGCCTATTACGGAAGTAAGGGAATATGCAGAAACTTTATTGCTGCAAGACGATATACCCTCCATACTGCCTTTTAAGGATACGGAGAAAATCCGCGTGACCTCAGGCTTTGGTATGCGGATGCATCCCGTGATGAAGGTGAAGAAAATGCATATGGGAATGGACTTTGCCTGTGAGATCGGTACCGAGATAGTAGGGACCGCTGATGGTGAAGTGAGTGAAATTCAAAATAAGCCAGATGGATATGGGAAGCTCATAATTATCGATCATGGAAGTGGGTATAAGACTTATTACGCTCAGCTTTCGCAGTTTAAGGTGAAGCAAGGCGAGCAGGTTAAGAAAGGTCAGGTCATTGGACTTTCAGGTAATTCTGGAATGTCTACCGCTCCTCATCTACATTATGAGGTGAAAAAGGGAGACAGACGCGTCGACCCAGCAAAGTATATCAAGAATTACACATTTAGTGCTAAGGAAACTCAAAGCTACCAAGCTAGAGAAGCTAAGGAATCTGTAGCCGCAGCTAAGTCTAAGCAAGAGTTAGTGGAGAAGGAGCAAGAGCTTGCCCGGCGTGAGCAGGAGCTAGCAGCAAGAGAGCAAGAACTGGCTGCCTCTAAACGTGAATTGGCCAAAGAAGAGATGGAGCGTGCGCGTGAGCGGCAAGAACTGGCAAAAAAGAAAGAGCTAGAGGATAGGACAATGGAATCTGAAAAGGAACTCATCGAGAAGTTGAAACGGCTTGAGGAAAAAGCGTCCAAACTTTCGGACATCAAGGTTAGCGGAACAAGTGGAGAAGATCCCCCACTTTACGTTTTGGATGGGGAGATCATATCAAACTTGATCATTAATCAAATTGATCCACAGAACATTGAAAGCATTACGGTTCTTAAAAATGAATCGGCAAAAAAGAAATACGGGAAGAAAGGTAAAAACGGCGTAGTTGAGATCTATAGTAAGAACTCAAAGGTCAAGAACAAGGACAAACAAAAGGGAGAGAAAAAGAGTAAAAGCAAGGTCAAAGCCCAGGCTTATCGTGTGATCATCGATCCTGGTCACGGAGGTAATGATGGCGGAGCTGTTTCACCAAATGGCGTTCTAGAAAAAGAGGTCACGCTCCAGATCGCAGAGATTATTAAAAGCAGGTTCGAGGGAGAATCAGAAATTGATTTAAGGCTTACAAGAACTGATGATTTATTGACCATGTTGGATCGCAGATCTCAAAATGGTGCGGAAGCTGACTTATTCATATCTCTTCATACAGATAACTACAGTGGGAAAGGAAGCTTTGTCTCCCCTGTGTATTCGGATGTGAATGAGTTTTCTGATGCATCTTATAACCTGGCCCAAACGCTTGCTTCAGAGTTTGAAGAGCTTGGTAAGAAAACGATGGTAGGCTACAGTTCAGGGTATTACGTATTGAATAATGCAAAGTGTCCAGCCGTCATGCTAAATATGGGCTGGTTTTCGGACCCTGACGAGGAAAAATATCTAAGTTCTACATCAGGTCAGCTTGAAATAGCTGGGAGAATAGAGAGTGCGATTCGCACTACTCTGCTCTAACTGTCGCAATCAAAGTATTTGAATAGTCCCGAGAGTCTGTCGCTCTTGGGATTTTTTATCTGTACATGTATTCAAACAAACCGGTTAAAATCTCCGAAGCTCCAATGTAGATGCCTACACCATAGGTCACGTGTCTTACGGAGAGATTCTGGATAGCAAATGGCAACCCGCTAATATTTAATGTGGTAAAACCTCCTGCAATAATCAGTGCCGAAGCAATAACCAAGTAGAGGTTCTGGGTCGTGAAAATTCCAATGACACCAATAAGCAGAACGACGAAACTTGTGGTAATGACTTTACGCAGGACCATCGTCGATATTTTCTTGCTAATGATGAAACCTGTCACCGCGCAAAGACCGAGTATTCCAAAAGAGATAAAGTCACCATATTCGCTTATCTCAGGAAAAAGGCTCGCAAAGTGACTAGGAAAGAATTCTACAAGAAAGGCTTTGCCAATTCCCAAAAACAGGCCTACAATAAAGATGGCTCCATACGATAAAATGGTTTGATTTTGCACTCTATCATCAGCTAGTAGTTCAGCTTTCCGCTGGAGCACTTCGTCACTTGATACGCGATGAAACAAGAAACCTGTTGCCGAAATAAGCAATCCACCTACTACGAAAGTCAGGGTGTCCCCAAAGAATTGCACAAGGCCCACAACTACTGGCTCAAGTGCATAAAGTAATTCGGTGACCAAGAAAAGAAAGCCCATGATGATGGGGAGCTTTTGTGCCGGCGCAAATGCTTCAATCATCGAATTTGCTGGGCTGATGAATAGGTTCATCGAGATCAGCCAAATAACAATCATGAAGGGAACTATATTGCTCACATCCATGATGTGGGACGTACCAATAAGGGTGGCTACCACCATAAACACCATGGCGGTGGCTCCAATTCCGACCGTAAAAACAATTAAGAACTTTCCGTTTTTTTGGAGGATTTT
>CAYYNA010000294.1:0-3832 GCA_964472815.1 uncultured Roseivirgaceae bacterium | reverse complement strand
AGCATCGGACTGAAAATCCGTGAGTCGGTGGTTCGAATCCACTCAGCACCACTTTTGAAAGCCATTCTTAAGAGTGGCTTTTTTTATTTTGGTAAGTTCAGACCAAAATTTCTACGCTTACCCGCACTGCACCGACTGCTTTACTCCTGCTAAATCTACTGAGATAATAACTCAGCGCCAATGCCTCGAAGATATAATCAAATCATGAAAATAGTATGCATGCATACTATTTTTTATCCGTATAAGATGCGGTTTTGCTATTTAATATACCGATCGGTATATTTGCACATATGCCGAGAGATTCAGAATCTACAAGACAGCTCATAATTGACAAAGCGCTTCCAATATTTAATACTAAAGGGTACAACGCAGCGTCCATTTCAGATATTACCAATGCAACTGGCATAACTAAAGGAGCCATTTACGGGAACTTCAAAAACAAGGATGAAGTAGCAACTGCCGCCTTTGAAAAAGGTGTTCAAATCGTGACTGAGAAAATGGCTAGTAGAATCAAGACAGAAAAAACTGCTCCAAAAAAGCTCCTATCGATCATTACCTATTATGAGGATTACATTCTACATCCACCCATTGCCGGCGGTTGTCCGGTATTAAATTCTTCCATTGAAGCGGATGATAGTCTACCCTTTCTAAGGTCGCGTGTAATCAGGTCTATAGATTTAATGAAAAACTCGGTGGCCAAGATCGTCAACCGTGGAATTTTTGAAGGTCAAATCAAAAAGGAGGTAGATGCAGAGGAGTTTGCAAACTTCTTCTTTGCCATTCTAGAAGGAGGCATCTCTCTCTCTCGAGTAGAAGGAGACCTTCGCTCATTTAGCTTCATAAAAAAGTTTGTTGAACGTCAAATTGAACTGATCTCTATCTAAAAAAATTTACCCATAAAAATACCGATCGGTATATATATAGTTATGAAAACATTTATAGAAGTCGAAGGCCAGGATATGAGCAGGCCGATGGAAAGGCCGCCAAAAACTAACTGGAAAATTGAGATGATAAAGAAAGGACTCAGTCTATTACAATATGCATCTCCGAGAAAATCCGCTGAAATCATCTGGCATTATTTCACAATGCCCGGCAAAACAAAGTTCAATCAGGCTCAACTTGACATTCTGGCGGAAGCAGAGGTGAATCAGACTTCCTACAGGGGCGACATAATAAAAACCTATCGGTGGGGATCAACTGGCCCTAAGGTATTGCTCTGCCATGGTTGGCGTTCGAAAACTGCTGATTTCAGAAAAATGATCATCGCCTATCGAGAAAAGGGTTACGTTGTTGAGGGTTTGGACTTACGAGCTCATGGTAAGTCGGAAGGCAGCCACACTGCATTACCCGAGTACCGCGATATCCTAAAGAGCTACATTGCCAAAAATGGGCCTTATGATGTCGTGGTGGGCTATTCCATTGGTGGGCTTGCCTCGGGCATTGCCCTTAGCGAATTAGGTGAAAGATTTCAGCCAAATCACTTCTTCGTGATGGCTGCTCCACCCTATGTGAGATACTTTTTCAAGGATCTAGTGCAAGATGTAGGCTGCAATAATGCCGTATATGAATCGATGTGTCACAAGGTAAAAGAAATCTACGACCAACCAGTTGATTACTTTGATTTGCGTATCAAGCTTCAAGACTTGAAGGCAATAAACACACATTTACTTTATTGCGAGGATGACAAAATAGTACCCTTCTCCAAGGGACTTGAACTAGAAGAATGCTGGCCCCAAGCTTCCTTTGTTCACGTAAAAGGATTAGGCCATTATAAGATCATGTCGAATCAGTCAGTCATCGATTACATTACCAAAGCTAGCAGCAGCTCCTGATTGCTATTTTCACAAAAAGGCTAGGGTTTCTTAGGTAGAGATTGCCATCTTCCCTGCCAGGTAAGTATATTTTGAAATATTTCAAATCAGGAAATATTATCAACTTTTAATTTCGGTTTTTCCATTACTTTATTAGTATTTTGTAAGATTAAACCATAGATACTACTTAGAATGGGAATGTATGATAGCTCGTTAGAGCATGATGCTTGCGGGATAGGATTTATCGCCAATACCAACGGAAAGCGAAACCATGGTACCGTTTCTGACGCAATCATGATGTTGGAAAATATGGAGCACAGAGGAGGTGTAGGTGCTGAGCCTGAAACTGGCGATGGTGCCGGGATTATGACGGAAATTCCATACGATCTTTTTGATCAAGAACTCGCTGAGCATAAAGCATTGCTTACCCCAAGATCTTATGGATTGGCGATGTTATTTCTGCCAAAGCCTCAATGGGAAGAGTGCCTAAGTGAATTCATTGAACTTGCTGAGTCACTAAACTTTGAAGTATTTGCCCAGCGAGAAGTTCCTGTGGAGAGCCTTCATGTAGGGCCTACCGCTCGCGAATCTGAGCCAATTGTGATGCAAGTCTTTATGAAACAAGGAGATCTTGCTGAAAAAGACTTAGAGAGAAAACTATATGTCCTGAATAAATATGCATCCCATCAGCTAGCTAACAAGTTCGAGGAGTTCTACATTGCCTCTCTTTCTTGCTATAAAGTTGTGTATAAAGGTCAATTGAGAACGGATCAATTACGAGCTTACTACAATGACCTACAAAACGAGCAGTACAAATCTGCCTTCGCAATTATTCATTCCCGATTTTCCACAAATACCTTCCCAAAATGGAGCCTGGCTCAGCCTTTTAGGTACGTTGCTCATAATGGTGAAATCAATACGATTCGAGGGAATGTTAACAAAATGAAGAGTAAAGAGGCATTATTGAAATCGCCCTTCTTTACGAAAGATGAAATCAAGAAGCTCTTACCGGTCTGTGATCCCAAATTTTCAGACTCTGCAAATTTTGATGAACTAGTAGAACTCTTAGTAATGGGAGGAAGGTCCCTTCCTCATGCACTCATGATGCTGGTCCCAGAAACCTGGCAGTATAATCATGGAATGAATGAAAAAACGAAGGCGTTTTACAAATACAATGCTTCCATCATGGAGCCATGGGATGGTCCTGCCGCCCTTTGCTTTACAGACGGTGAAGTGATTGGCGCCACACTAGACAGAAATGGATTAAGGCCCTGCAGGTATACCATCACCTTCGATGACAGACTCATCGTCGCGAGTGAAACAGGAGCACTCCCTGTTGATCAAAAAGTCATTAAAGAGAAAGGTAGGTTGCAGCCAGGCAAAATGATCTTAGCTGATTTGGAGAATGGTGTTATAAAATTCGATCATCAGCTGAAGCAAGAAATTGCAAGTTCTAAACCCTACAGAGACTGGGTCAATAAACATCGAATTAAGCTCCGATTTCTACCTGGGCCTTTCAGCGACCCCAAGTACTTAAGCGAAAAAGAGATAAAGCAATATCAGCTCGCTAACGGATGGTCACGCGAGGCAATTGATAAGATTCTACTCCCTATGAGTACCGAAGGCAAGGAACCAATCGGAAGCATGGGGCTTGAAATCCCTATTTCTTCGCTGAGTGAATTTCCTCAGCATCCTTCCAACTATTTCAAGCAGTTTTTTGCGCAAGTGAGTAATCCGCCGATTGATCCAATTCGAGAGCGATTGGTAATGTCTTTATTCACTAGACTCGGTGAAGGCACGAATATTCTTACTGAAGAACAATCACACTGCCATCAAGTGCATATCACAAGGCCTATCTTAAGACCTCCTACTTATCAAAAAGTATTGGAGCTAGGAAACCAGGGCTTTGATCATCAAATCATTGACTGTACTTTTTCCGAGGATGAGACGCTGGAAGCTGGAATAAATAAGTTGTGTTCAGAAGCTTACAAGGCGGCAAAAGCTGGGGTGAAAATCTTGAT
>CAYYNA010000293.1:0-3846 GCA_964472815.1 uncultured Roseivirgaceae bacterium | reverse complement strand
CTATTCCGGATAGGGAAATGGTGGATCTTTATGTTGCGCTTTCGCTTGAGTACGTCTGGATGGATTCACTTAATACAGGGAAATATGTAGAGAAAGCGGTTGAATTGGGAGAGGAGATCAGTTACGAGGAAGGTGTGATCGAAGCACTTTGCGTACTAAGGATCGATTTTATCAGTCGAGGGTTTTACAATAAAAGTGACTCTCTGGCCTATGCTATCATCGAACGATCGAAAAAGGCGAAATACCTCAAAGGCGAGGTGCATAGCTACAATGGTCTCGCCTATTCCAGCAGATTTCAGGGTGACTATGACCAATCTTTAGCACTTGCAAGCAAGGCTATGGAACTTGGCAAGGAAGCCGATTTAAAGCAGTCGGTAGCCGTAAGCTACGAGCTGATGGGTAGTTCGAATTATTATCTCGAGAACTATGATGCAGCATTGAAATATTACGCTGAATCTCTGCAGCTATTTATGGATCTGGAACATACAGGCTGGATTGCGTACTTGCTCAATGATAAAAGAGATGCAAGGCTTAAACTCGGTCAGTATCCGCAGGCTGAAGAACAATTCTCTGAAGCATTGGCTTATGCAGAACCAGCGGAGCTAAAGCCCATGATGGGGTGGTCTTACAAGGGACTGGGCATGACCTTTTTTGAAGGAGGCGATCTGATTAAGTCTGAAAACTATTTCCGGAAAGCATATCCTCTATTTGAGGAAATAGGCGATAAATACAATATGGCAGATGTACTTATTGCGAACGCTAAGCTATTTCTTGCCAAAGGGGATTTGGGTGTTGCCGAAGAGACGGTAAAGGAGGCCATAACTGTTGGTATTGAAATTTCTGCAATTGAGAAAATTAGGAATGCTTATGAGCTACTTAGTAACATCCAACTTGAACGTGGAGATTATGAAGAAGCGCTGAAAGCACATGTGCTATTCAAGGAGATGTCGGATAGTCTGATCGATCAAGAGACCACCAATTACTTTGCGCGGTATGAATTTCAGCAAGAAAAAGACTCTCTACAGTTTGCGAATGAAAAGGCTCAATTGATCTTAGATCAGCAAATAGAGAAACAGCGAAACCTACAGGTTTTGGGCATAGCGGGGTTGATTTTGCTTATTCTGATCATCGCAGTTCTTTTTCGGTACTATCAGCTGAAGAATGAATCCAACCAAAAACTGGTGAAGCTCAATGAATCACTAAAGGACCTGAACCAAGAAAAAAATAGCTTCATAGGTATTGTGGCTCACGATTTAAAGAACCCCTTGGCCAACATTATTTCATCGGTTGATGCCATGCCCTATTTGAAAACGGAAGAGGAGAGGAATCAGGTGATGCATTATTTGCGTGAAAGTAGCACACGGTTGACCAATATGATTTCTACTATTTTAAATGTAGAGGCCATTGAGGAGCGGATGGAAAATCTGGAGTTGGAGCCGGTTAACCTTTCGAAGATGGCCAGAGAACTGGTAGACCACTATCGAAATCAAGCGAACCAAAAAAGCATTCAATTAATGGCAAAGCTTGAAGAGGAGGTTTTTGTTCTGGCGAACCATGCATATCTCCCTCAAGTGATTGAAAATCTATTATCGAACGCCATCAAATTTTCTCCAGAAGAGAAAAATATCCATATCAACCTTACGGTTCGAAGTGGGCGTGCCCAATTGGAGGTTCAGGACGAGGGACCTGGGCTTACTACGGCAGACAAGGAAGTGCTATTTCAGAAGTATCAGAACCTCAGTGCTCAGCCGACTGGTGGAGAGGATTCTACAGGGCTGGGTCTTTCCATTGTTAAGAAATACATGGATGCCATGAAGGGCAGGGTTTGGTGTGATAGCGAAGAGGGAAGAGGTGCTAGCTTCTTTATTTCCTTTGAGGTTGTGAATGGGAAGGTAAATGGAACTCAAAACGTACTTGTCACAGAAGAGGCGTAACTAACCTGTCTAATCTTCTTCTTTGTAAACAGCTTTGTTGAGCAGGTGGTTGATCTCGTGGACTATGCGGTCCAGATCCTTGCAGGACTTATTCAGTAGATCAACCAGCTGTTTTATTTCTTGATGAGACTCAGCACCTTTTAGCAAATCCAGTACCCCTAAGACATTAGCAAGTGGAGCCCTTAATTCGTGAGAGTTCTTATATGAAAACAGCTGAAATTGAATCGACTGGTCCAGCAGCTCTTTTGTTCTTTTATCTACCACCTGCTCCAGGTTTTCGTTCACCACCTTAATTTCATAATTGGCTGTTTCCAGGTCTTTCGCCTGACTCTCTATTTGGGTATTCTTTTCCAGCAGCTCGGCATTTTTCTTTTCCAAAGAATGGATTAGCTTAAGGTTGTTTGACTCGTGCTGCTCGTTGATGCGCTTGAAAAACAGCGATGCGGCAATGAAAACCGAATATGCTGTAAGGGCTATGGCATTGAATACATGATAGATAGATCCACTGAAGCCCAGTTGATGATAACCTACCGCAAACTGCTCATGGATAAAATCGAAGAACAAAAGAGGAACGAATCCTCCGGCTAAAGAAAGTGCCAGATATGGCCATTCCCTGTAACTGAAAACTAAAATTGGGATGACGGATGTAATGATGATGTACAAGCGGGGCATGTAGTACATCGCTTCTTCTACTCCTGCAACATCAGCAAGTTTGCTATTTAGTGAAGTCATGAATGGATAGATGGAACACATCCAACTCAAGACGATTCGGCTTGCATTATAAAAGCCAAAATGATTAAGTGAGTAGATGGTAATAATGGCACCTATATTCCCAAAAAATAAGGACCTGCTGAAAGGAGTCCAGCCATCTAAAACAAAGTTGTAGAAGAAGAGGAGGAATAAGGTGATGAAAATGAAAAGGACAATCCGGTTGGTAAGGATCAGATCTTTCTCAGAGATAGACTTAGCTTCTCTGTCCGCTCCGATCTCCGATATCTTATTCCAAAAACCTAGCACCTTGCCTTCCTTTATAGAAAGATACAAAACAGTTATGTAAGTCAGCCACTTTCTATCGACAAGTGGTCTCCAAAATTGGATAAAGAAGTGATATTTTAATCGTTAAGCTCGGATGTTGGAAAGATCATTTATGTCGTGAATGATACTATCCAGCTTTACCACCGTTTCCTCTAAATGATGGAAGATTTTCGCGTTGTAGGAAGTTTTGAAGTTTTCATCTTTCATCAAAGCAACAAGCCCAATGATGTTTGCAACAGGCGCTCTAAGCTCATGCGAATTCTTATAAGAGATCTTGCGGAGCGTCACAAGTTTCTCCTCAAGTTCCCTTTCAAGCCTAGCGATCGGCGTAACATCTTGCACGATCGTGGTGAATTTGAGCGGAGTATTATTGTCACCTCGCTCAAAAACAATGTCACGTACCAGTAAAACCAGATACTGGTTGTCGGATCTACGCACTCTAATTGTGGATTCAATGATTTCTCCCACATCACTTTGAGTCAATTTCTGGATGGCATCTTTTGATATTTCCTTATCCTCGGGATGAATGATCGACTCGAAATAGTTTTTACTGAGTTTTTTCAATTCCTCTTTTGTGTAGCCTAGAATTTTTTCTGCGTGACCACTCGAGTAGATGATTTCATCATTTACCAAATCCATAGCCCCAAAAGCAATAGGGGAGGCTTTGTGTAAGGATTTAATAAATGAAAAGTTGGACTCCATGAAATTGAGATTATCTAAGTTATCGAAAAATGGCCTTAAGGAGGTCATCTTGAGGACTCTTGCTATCCACCGAGAGATTAAAAAAGGGACACTACATTCTTTACATCAACACCCCATTTTTCACCTCAATGGCAGCAGGAATCTCATCTTCTTCAAGCATTTCCAGTAGGTCAAT
>CAYYNA010000292.1:0-3887 GCA_964472815.1 uncultured Roseivirgaceae bacterium | reverse complement strand
GGTCTCTAACCTAGAGAATAGTGAAATAGCAACCCGTTTCTTTGACAGCCTGGAAGAGGCAAGGGCGTGGTTGTCCTCCTAATTTTGGAGAAAAATTTCGAAAACACAATTCAGAAGAAACCAAATAAAAAAGCCCTCCGGAGAGGGCTTCAACATCTTGTCTGTTGCTAATCAGAGCTTCAAAGAAGGAGGAAGGATCACCTTATCAATAACGTGCACCACTCCGTTGGAAGCCTGAATGTCTGCTGCCGCTACAGTTGCATCATTGATCTTAGCTCCTGATTTCAAATCCACCGACACCATATCACCTTGGACCGTGACTGCCTTCATACCGTCTTTCAAATCAGTAGACATCACTTTATTTCCTAACACGTGATAAGTCAAGACTGCCGTTAGCTTGTCTTTGTTCTCAGGTTTCAGAAGTGTCTCTAATACTCCTTCAGGTAGCGCTGCAAATGCATCATTCGTTGGAGCAAATACGGTGAAGGTTCCGTCTGCACTCAATGTCTCTACCAATCCAGCCGCTTTGACTGCCGTCACCAAAGTCGAAAGTGACTCTGTCCCCACTGCAAGCTCTACGATGTTTTTGTCTTGCCCTTTCACACTAAAGGTAAGTAGTCCCACCAGGACCAAGCCTACCAATAAAGATTTGTTGTTTTTCATTTTTTATAAGTATTTGGCGTGGGAAAGCACCTGTTCGCAGCGTTTGTTTTTTAATTTAACCAATCTTAACATCGCTATTCTGCGATCAGGAATTACTACCGTTGGTATGATTAATTCGAACAAAATATCGAGTGATTTAGCGCTGAGCTCATGAGGTATTCCACTGCTGAAGAAAACTTAAACATCGCTACACACGCCTTCGGTGCAGTGCTTAGTATACCTGGCCTAATCTTCCTTTTCCTCAAATCTGAGACTTCCACTGCTAGAGCAGCCTCTCTTGTCTTCGGTCTGAGTCTATTTCTCCTTTACCTTGCCAGCACTTCCTACCATGCGGCAAAAAATGAAGACAAGCGGATCAAACTTCGTATTTTGGATCATGCTGCCATTTTTGTGCTGATCGCCGGAACCTACACACCCGTGTGCCTTTTATCTCTTTGGCACTCATGGGGGCCTTATCTGTTAGTGATCATTTGGGCAATTGCAGTTCTTGGCATCATCCTCAAGTTGTTTTTTACGGGAAGGTACGATCGAGCCTCCACTATCTTATATGTTGCCATGGGTTGGATCGCGGTAGTAGCCATTAAACCGCTCCTCGAAAATTTGTCAACTGCTTCTCTGCTTTGGCTTTTAGCAGGTGGTATTTGCTACACCGTCGGTGCAGTGCTCTACAGCCTTCAGCGCATTCCTTTCAATCATGCCATTTTCCATGTATTTGTGCTTGGAGGGAGCTTTTGCCACTATATCATGATCTACAAATTCATCATTTGAGCTCATGGAAGATTCCCTGTACTTCAGCTAATTCTTTGATTGCCAGTGGGGTAATCTTTGATTGGTTTGTATATTAAGTAGAAATTCTAATTTCCATATGGGAGATCCAGTATTAAAACGAAAAACCACCTACCGAAAATTCAGAGGCAAAGACACAGCGCCCGTGTTGCTGAAAGAGGATAGCGATCAAAGGCTGGCGTCCAGGGCTGCAACGAGTTCTGGTCTCGAGCCATATGCAGGAGAATGGACCCCTCTTCAAGCCGCTCATCTGTTGAAAAGATGCTCTTTCGGAATCAAAGAGAGTGAAGTGCAGCAGCTCTTATCTCTGGGGATGAATGATGCAGTAGATCTGCTCACCGCTCCAAACCCCAATCAAGTACTGCCGGTCAATGACTACTATGAATACGAAGAAGATCCACATGCTGCGCCCGGAGAGACATGGGTAAATAAGCCACACGGAGAAGAAGCGGAGTTTCTCCGTGTCATTTCGTTAAAAAACTGGATTCTTCAGAGCTACCTCAATTCAAGCCTTTCGATCCATGAGAAAATGGTTTTTTTCTGGCATAATCTGATTCCGACGCAATTTTTTCAGATTGAATTTGCGAACCTTTCTTATGCCTACTACAAGATCTTAGATAACAATGCGCTGGGGAACTTTCGAGACATCATTAAGCAAATTACGGTAGACCCTTCCATGCTGCATTACCTCAATGGTGCCTACAATGTAAAAGAGGCTCCAGATGAAAATTACGCGAGGGAGCTGCAAGAACTTTTCACTGTAGGCAAGGGCCCCAATTCCAACTACACCGAACAAGACGTCTTTGAAGCAGCAAGAATCTTGACCGGATGGGCAATCGATGTGGAGGCTGCCTTTTTTGATGGCGAAGCGGTGAGCTACTTTGACGATGTGCATCACGATGAAGGCGACAAGACCTTTTCATCTTTTTATGGAAATAAAGTCATCACTGGAAGGTCCGGTCAAGCCGGAATGGAAGAAACAGACGAGCTGATTCAAATGATCCTGGACACCAACGAGGCGGCCCTATACATCTGCCGACGGCTTTACAATTTCTTTGTGTACCACGCAATAGACGAAAATGTGGAGACGAACATCATCGAGCCACTTGCCGAGATTTTCAGATCGAACGATTACGATATACTGCCAGTCGTTCAGGCATTGCTAAAGAGTGAGCATTTCTACGATGTAGCGAATGTTGGAGCTTACGTAAAAAACCCGTTGGATCACACGTTAGCTATGATGCGTGCCTTTGATATTCCTTTCCAGGAGAACCCCACGGAACGCTTTGATTTCCTCTATCAGATCTATTATTTCATGCACGAGATTGGTCTAGGGATTGGAGACCCGCCAAGTGTCTCCGGATGGCAGGCGTATTATCAGCAGCCCAACTACGACAAGATTTGGATCAATGCGGACACCTTGATCAACCGGGTGCAGGTGCAGGATTACTTTGTATTTGTGCTAATGGATTTGCCTCAGTTTGTTTCCAACTTCTCTGATCCGGGAGACCCCAATCAGCTTATCACGGACTGCAATTTCTTGTTTCAAGGGATCACCTTGGATGAAAATGTTCGCAATAACTTAAAAGCAAATTTGCTTGCCGGTCAGCAAACGGATGACTACTGGACCAATGCCTGGATCCGCTATCAAAATAACCCAGAAGACGAAGGGTACCGCTCTGCAGTAGAGATCAGGTTAAGGCTTCTGTTCAGACAATTTTTACAACTCGCGGAATTTCAATTGATGTGATATGAAAAGGAGATCATTTTTAAGACATGCAATGCACGCAGCAGCCGTACCGGGAGTGTTTTCCTCGCTTGGCTTTGCTATGCCTGGGAAAAGGTCCATGGAATATTTTCTGAGAAAGGCCGCCGAGTCAGATCGAGTTTTGGTTATGATATTCCTAGACGGAGGAAATGATGGACTAAATACCGTAGTGCCGCTCAATCGGATGTCGGAGCTAAATTCCGTAAGATCGAGAGTGGTGCTCAACGAGAATGAGTTGCTTCCCTTGGCTCAATCTGAAGTGGGACTACACCCGGTAATGGGTGACTTAAAAGCACTATACGACGAAAACAAATTTCAAATCATTCAGAATGTGGGATATGACAACCCAGACTTCTCGCATTTCCGATCCACAGACATCTGGATGAGTGGTAGTGATGCCAATCAAGTGGTTGGATCTGGCTGGATGGGGAGACACTTAGAAAATACTTTTCCAGGCTATCCGGAAGCTTTCCCTTCAGCCGACATGGAAGATCCTTTGGCAGTGGAAATAGGATACGGTTCTTCTCTGCTCTTTCAGGGAGCATCAGCTGCGATGAGCTATACGCTCCAAAATGCAGAAGAATTTTACGAGTTGGTCAACAACGTGGAGCAAGCTGCGCCAGATACACCTGCGGGTGATAAGCTTAAATTCATACGGCTGATCGCCAAA
>CAYYNA010000291.1:0-3897 GCA_964472815.1 uncultured Roseivirgaceae bacterium | reverse complement strand
ATAAAATTTGCTTGGTATTGGCCTATGGTGTAACTGGCAACACGTCTGGTTTTGGTCCAGAAGAGTCTAGGTTCGAGCCCTAGTAGGCCAACGAAAATTAAGTTTGATCCCGCTCATCGCGGGATTATTTTTTCTTTGAGATGTCGTCAGTAAAGATATTTTCCGGATCCGCTACTAGAGACTTAGCTCAGGCGATTGCAACGAGGTATGGTGGCCAGTTGGGTAGCTGTGAGATGCAGACCTTTAGTGATGGCGAAATGGGTTTCCATTACACAGAATCGGTCAGAGGCTGTGACGTATTCATCATTCAATCTACGATACCTCCTGCAGACCATATCTGGGAGCTTTTGCTCATGATCGACGCTGCAAGAAGAGCAAGTGCCAAATACGTGACCGTGGTTGTCCCTTACTACGGGTACGCCAGACAAGACCGAAAAGACAAGCCGAGAGTTGCTATTGCGGCCAAGCTTTCAGCAAATGTATTAGCGTCCGCTGGAGCTGATAGAATCATGACTTGTGATCTGCACGCAGGGCAGATACAAGGCTTTTTCGACATCCCTGTAGATCACTTAGATGCTTCTGCGATCTTTGTGCCTTACATCAAGCAGCTTAATCTCCAGAATCTCATCATCGCATCTCCAGATGTCGGTGGTACAAAAAGAGCTAGAGCTTACGCCAAGTTTTTTGAAGCCGATATGGTAATTTGTGACAAACATAGAAAGCGAGCCAACGAGATAGCCTCTATGCAAGTCATCGGTGATGTGGAGGGAAAAGATGTGGTTCTAGTGGATGACCTAGTAGACACAGCTGGCACGATTAGCAAAGCCGGCACTATAATAATGGAGAAAGGTGCTAATTCCGTCAGAGCTGTCGCAACGCATGGCGTTCTGTCTGGAAACGCTCACGAAAACATTGAAGAGTCTGCTTTGGAGGAACTAATCATCACCGATACGATCCCTCAAAAAGGAGGCTCTAAAAAAATCAAAGTGCTTCCTGTAGCAGATCTGTTTGCGGAAGCGATTGAAAGAATCCAAAATCATGGATCGATCAGTTCATTATTTATTAAGTAATCAATTATAAATTTTAAATATTCACAATTATGAAAACTGTTGAGATTATAGGGTATAAAAGAGCAAATCTCGGCAAGACTGAAGCGAAGCGCTTAAGAGAAGAAGGTATGGTTCCTTGCGTCGTTTATGGCGGTGAGAAACAAATCCACTTCTACGCTCCGATGATCTTGTTCAGAGAGGTAGTTTATACTAATGAAGCACACTTCGTTTCGCTAATCATTGAAGGTGAGCCTGCTCCTTTTGAGGCAATTCTTCAAGACATCCAATTTCACCCAGTGAGTGAGATTATCATGCATGCCGACTTCTTACAACTTTTCAGAGGTACCCTTATCAAAATGGACATCCCTGTGAAACCAGTCGGTAATGCTCCAGGAATCCAGCAAGGTGGTAAGTTGATCAGAAAGATCAAGTATCTGCAGGTAAGAGCTTTACCCAAGAACATGCCAGAGGTTATTGAAGTAGATGTTTCCGGTCTTGGACTCGGAAAATCTGTGAAGGTAGGTGAACTTGAAGTTGGAGAATACGAAATATTAAACAGCCCATTCGTTACACTTGCGGGTATCGAAGTTCCAAGAGCGCTTCGAGGCAAGTCTGAAGATGAGCTGGAAGAAGGTGAAGAAGGCGAAGAGGCAGAAGAAGCATCTGCTGAAGGTTAGTTACAAACTTATTCATATAAGAATCCCGACCTTCGCGTCGGGATTTTTTTTGATCAATAATGAAATATCTAGTTGCGGGTTTAGGAAACATTGGGCCGGAGTATGAACTCACACGTCACAATATAGGATTCTTGATTTTAGATCGCTTAGCGGATGAAAAAGGTGAGAAGTTCACTCAAGATAAACTCGCCTACACTACCGAGATCAAACACAAGGGAAGAACACTTGTGTTGATTAAGCCAACCACTTACATGAACCTAAGCGGGAAGGCAGTCAACCATCACCTACAAGCCAATAAAATTCCCAAAGACAACCTCTTGGTAGTAACAGACGATATCGCTCTCCCCTACGGCAAAATTCGACTTAAACCAAAAGGCTCAGCAGGTGGTCATAATGGGTTAAAGAATATCGAGCAACTAACAGGCGGTGCTCAGTATCCCCGATTAAGGTTTGGTGTAGGTGACGATTTTCACAAAGGACAGCAGGTAGACTATGTGCTAAGTCCCTTCAATCAAATAGAGATGACTGAGTTGGTCGAACATTTGGACAAAGCCATTGAAGCGATCTTTTCCTTTTGCACCATTGGGATGGAACGCACCATGAATCATTTCAACTAAACGGCTTTACTTAAAGCATCCTGGGCTAATTTAAGGGTCTTAAAACTCGGCTATGCTTAGGAAAACCACCATTCTTACTAGTTGCTTTCTCTTACTTTTTCCATTTATCTCTGAATCGCAAAACAAAGCTGACTCACTAAGAAGTGTTCTTCTTCCTGAAAGTCAAGACACTACATACATTCAAAACTGTCTGGCACTTTATGAGGAGATAAAGTACGATCAACCGGATGAGGCATTCACATATTTGGAAAAAGCTTTAGAAGGATCAAAGGAATTACAATATCAGAAAGGGATCATTGATGCCTATATCACACTTGGGTATTATCTGGAAACAAACAGCATGTACGACACTGCTCTTTCTGTCTTCCAGGAAGCAGAAAGGCTTTCAGTTGATGCTAATGATCGAGCACAATCTCTTGAAGCCCTGAGTGGACAAGGAAAAACACTGAGATCCATGAGTCAATGGGATCAGGCGATCGAAGTGATCTTGAAGTGCAATGCATTGGCTAAAGAGGGTGTGGTGGATTCGGCAATGATCGCAGTGAATTTCAATCATCTTGGGAATATTTTTTCAGACCAGAACCAATTTGAAAAAGCCCTTAATTACTATCAGAAAAGTATATCATTTATTCAAGATCAGGAGCGAATGAAAGCAATTTCGATGATGAATATTGGACTGATTCATTATCGGTTGGAAGATTACGAAAAAGCAAGCGAGTACTTTTTTGCATGCCTGGAGACAGCCGAACGTATTGACGCAAAACTTGTTATTGCTCATTCTTATCAAAAAATTGGTCTGCTTAAAAGGGTGGTCGATGAATACGAGGAAGCGAAAAGCTATTATTCACAGGCAATCGAAATGTTTGAAGTAATAAATGATCGAAGCATGCTAGCCTATGTTCATTCCAACCTTGCTGGCATTCATTCAGATGAAGGCAATTTTGATTTGGCTATTGAAGAGCTTTTACTTAGTCTTTCCTTGCAGGAAGAAATTGATGATCGGGTAGGACTCTGTTATACTGTTAACAATCTTGGGTTAGCATACCGTGACTCAGGAAACCAGGAGAAGGCTATAGAATACCTTTCAAATGCGATCTCCTTAGCAAAGGAGGTTGGAGTGCTCTTGATCAATAAAGATGCAGTGGAAGCACTAAGTGAGATTTATGCGAAAAATGGCAACTACTCCTTAGCCTACGAATACTATAGGGAGTTCAAAGTTTTAGACGATAGCACATTTAATGAGGCAAAGACAAGCAGGATTGCCGAACTAGAAGAAAAGTATCAGAATGAACAAAAACAGCAGGAAATTGACCTCTTGAGTGCAGAAAATCAGATTGCCGCATTAGAGTTATCAAAGCAGGAGAATTTCAGAAATTACCTCATAGTTGCTGCTTTTTTACTTGTGCTACTAATTGGAGTAGTGTACAGTCGGTATCAGGTAAAGGCAAGGGCTAATGCCAAACTGAAAGAGCTGGATCACCTGAAAACCAATTTCTTCACTAATATCTCTCATGAATTTCGGACACCATTAACCTTAATCTTAAGCCCGCTGCA
>CAYYNA010000290.1:0-3905 GCA_964472815.1 uncultured Roseivirgaceae bacterium | reverse complement strand
TCTCAGCTGACGCACGATATTCTGTTGGGTATAATTGGGTGGCAGGGGCAATTGAGAGAGGAGGCGGTGATCAAGTAGTAAGTGATACGCTGGGCCAAGAACAAATCGACCTATTCTTTGGAAATTTCATCAGTAACCAAAGAACCATCGGTCTCAACACACGGGTGGATATGAGTAAGCTGTACAATAAGGTTACTTTCCTGAAAAATGCGAATGAACCGCCAGGTCGGGATGAGAAAGTAAGTGTGGGTAATCAGTTCCTGCGCTTCCTGATGATGCTACAATCTGTGAATGGCTCTTATACCATCAATGAAAGCACTTCTTTACCTGGGTTCACTCCACAAGCGTTTCTATTTGGGCTAGATAGTGGATTCAATGCCCCCGGAATTGGATTTATATTAGGTAGTCAGGATCCAGCAATTCGAACCCGAGCTGCAAGAAATGGTTGGCTGATTGAGAACCCTGATCTAAACTCCCCCTTTAAGCAGTCCTACGGTACTGACTTAGACATCCAGGCTGATATTCAGCCGGCAAAAGATCTAAGGTTGCAATTGACCTGGAATAGGGGGATCAATAATCAGTATCAGGAGATTTTTAGGTACAATGAGATGCGAGCGGACGGCACAGCAGGTTTTGAAACTCTTACACCAACTAGATCCGGTAGCTACTCTACCTCTTTCTTATCCATACGTACTGCCTTTGAGGAAAACAGGGACGATAATTTTTCTCAAGCCTTTGTAGATTTTGAGAACAACTTGGAGATCGTTCGAAGTAGATTGAATAGAGAGAACACCAATCGGAATGGAATTGAATACGATTCACTTTCTCAAGATGTACTCATACCAGCATTCAGGGCGGCATACTCTGGGCAAGGTGCAGAGTCTGTAGATACAGATCCTTTTCCTGTCATACCATTACCTAACTGGCGACTGGATTACACGGGATTGATCAATATCCCTGCATTGGCAGAGATATTCTCCTCCTTCACAATTTCTCATGGCTATTCTTCCACGTATAGTGCTTCCGCCTTTACCAGCAATAACATCATACTTGGTCAAGACAACCCTGCCGAATTCATTGATTTGCAAAACGACATTCTGAACTACCCCCTTGCACTTCCTGATTCCACGGGAAGTTTAGCTCCTGTTTACTTCATCGGCCAGGTGATAATTTCAGAGCAGTTTGTGCCGCTGATAGGGTTCAATATTAGGACCCAAAATAATATCTCCACTCGTATCGAGTTCAGGAAGAGCAGAAATGTTTCACTTAATACTTCCAATGCCCAAGTGGCGGAAACAAAGAATAATGACATCACCTTAGACTTTGGGTACTCGAAGGTGGGATGGAAGCTCCCATTTAGGTGGCAAGGGAGGACGGTTACTTTGAAAAATGACATCACCTTTAGGGTAGCTGCTTCTGTAAGAGATTCGAAGACGGTACAAAGGCGGCTATTCGGGGAGAGCGATATTACCAACGGCAATTTTAGTTATCAGTTTAGGCCAACCGTGACTTACAAGATCAATAATCAGTTAGATTTCACCTTTTATTTGGAAAGGAACGTGACGGATCCCCGGTTTGGAAACACGTTCAAGCGGGCAACAACTGCTGGCGGATTTCAGTTAAGATTTAGCCTTTCTCAGTAGTGCAGTAAAGGGCAAAGAATTATTTTTGAAACTTAAACTAAACCACAAAATAAATGAACATTCCTTCAGACTTGCTTTACACAAAAGATCACGAATGGGTGAAGATCGAAGATGATATTGCGACAGTAGGTATTACAGATTTTGCTCAGGGTGAGCTCGGAGATATTGTCTATGTTGAAATAGAAACTGAGGGAGAGTCGATTGATGCTGGAGATGTATTTGGCACAGTCGAAGCGGTAAAGACTGTTTCAGATTTATTTATGCCGGTTTCTGGTGAAGTAATTGAAGTGAATGAAGGGTTAGAGTCAAATCCGGAAGCGGTTAATTCTGATCCCTATGGTGAAGGATGGATGATAAAAATAAAGATTTCAGACAAGGGAGATTTACTTATTTCTTCAGATGACTACTCCTCTGAGCTAGGGGGTTAATTTCTTGGAATGTTTTTTGCTTGTTAACTAAATCTTAAAACCTCTTCTGGTAATTGAAATATGAAGAGATTATATTTGATGTTCAACTCCTAAAAAAGGAAATATGGAACCTAAAAAAAATCCTAAAATAGACTTGTCAAAAAAGACTGGAATGTTCCTGAATATTGGAATGGCAGCTAGTTTATTTTTGATAATTGTCGCTTTTGAGTGGAGATCTTATGATGATGCGGGAATCATGGATCTTGGAAATGTAGATGACGATTTTGAAGACATCTTGGAAATTCCACCAACCGAGCAACCACCTCCCCCACCGCCAAAGGTGCAAGTACCTGAAATCATAGAGGTACCCGATGAGGAAGAAATCGAGGAAGAAATTGAAGTAGAATTAGACGTGGAGGTTACCGAAGAAACAGTCGTTGAAGAGATTGTTTTCGAAGAAGCTCCTGAAGAGGAAAATGTAGACGAAATCTTCACGATTGTGGAAGAGTCAGCAAGTTTCCCTGGAGGTCTTCAAGCTTGGGCTAAGTTCTTGCAGAAAGAACTTAAGTACCCTCGTCAGGCTCAGCGAATGGGTATTGAAGGTAGAGTATTTATCCAGTTCATTGTTGAAAGAGACGGATCACTTACTGACATAAAAGTGGTAAAAGGAATCGGAGCTGGATGTGATGAAGAGGCGGTAAGGGTATTGAAAAACTCTCCTAAATGGAAGCCTGGAAAGCAAAGAGGTAAAGCTGTTCGTCAGAAATACATTCAGAACATTATGTTCAAGTTTGCTAACTAAGTTTCAAAGAATATTATTTTGAAAGCCCCTTTATGGGGCTTTTTTTATTACCATTCCTCAAGAGACAATTCTTCTTTTCTCTTATTGTATGCAGCTAGGAATAAATCAAAGTCTTGTGCATCTGTAAGTTCACTCAGTTTCTCCAGTGATTGGTCTGCGTAGGCATTCAAGTTCCATTCCAAGGCGGTGAGGATATAGCTTTTCAGCAAGGGAACTGAGTAAGGGTTTATTTCAACGGCCTCTACCAAAATGTGATAACCACTTAAGGTGTCTCTGGCATTCAACTCTTCCACTACCGAGATAATCAACTCCTCGTCAAAGGCATTTTTCCCGCCTTCCGAAATCAGTTCGGCGGTGTTCAGCTTATTCAACTCAATAGGATTGGATTCATCAGATTGTATTTGATATGAAGGGTATTTTTCCAGCAAATCATTGGCAAGTGTCGTCAGACCCGGGTCTTGCTTAAGGATTGCTAGCAGCCCTTCGGTCAATAATTCTTCCTCACCTCGTGCGGCGAAAACTTCCAATCTACTTAGTCTAGAAGGCTCAAAACCATACTTGATCGCTTCTGAGAAGTAATCATCAGCTAGCTTGTACGCTTTCTGATCCAAGGCAAATTTCCCCAGAGCGTCAAAGTACTCTCCTTTATGATACTGACTTGCATTCGCCTGCAATTCATCTAAGACTATAAAAGCGTCATTGATCTCCCCTTTGTGGTAGAGGTGAAGGGCTAAGGCTTTGGCTAGCCTCCGGTTAGTCGCAGCATTAGTGGAAACCTCCAATTCTCTCTGGATTAAAGTCTTGATCGAGTCATGGTCAAACAGAAAGCTACTATTTAACAAATAGGCCTGTCTATGCACTGAACCTGCAGTCTCTAAGCCATTATAGAAAAACTCCATTTGATTCGTTCGATTCAGAGAAGTAAGAATATTTGCCTTTGCTCCATAGCTGCCATTTTCAAAATCCTCTGCCACCGAAACTGAATCAAAAGCCTCCGTTTTTTTCAAAACGTTCCATTTATTAATGAGAGGTGCGTCATTCCAGGAATTAGAA
>CAYYNA010000289.1:0-3908 GCA_964472815.1 uncultured Roseivirgaceae bacterium | reverse complement strand
AAAGAAAGAACATACATAGAAGAAGCAAATGCTTACTACCGCATTCCTGTATTTACCCCTGAGCTTGAAGAGCAGTCAGGGAAGGAGATCTCATTAAGTGGATATTTTTTGCCTTATTCCAGACTAGACTCTGTGATCATCATTTCCCGCTTTCCAAATTCCAGTTGCTTCTTTTGCGGTCAAGCTGGTATTGAATCAGTTGCCATGGTTGAGCTAGGAAAACCTTACAATGACTCATTTAGAATGGACCAGATGTTACTTGTTCGGGGGAAATTATCACTTAACTCGAGCAACGTAAATAAATTGGCATTTGTGATCACAGATGCTTCAATCGAAGAAATGGGGCTTTAAATTCATCTCTTGTGATGCAGATAAACCGTCCATCACTTTTATACTTGAAGAGATCTCAATATTTGGATGTCTGACTTAAATTGTTCCTCTAACCTAAAATAACCCAGCATGAAATTTCGAATATTCATTGTACTCACTTTTCTTCTTTCTTTCACATTAGAAGCACAGCGAAAGAAGAAGTCTACTGATGATCAGACCAAAAGTGCTTTTGAAGAAGTCTCACTGTCCGGATTGAAATTCCGAAGTATTGGACCAGCGTTAACTTCCGGTAGGATTTCCGATTTTGCTGTGAATCCAGAGAACCCAAAAGAGTACTATGTGGCAGTCTCTGCTGGAGGTGTCTGGAAAACCACCAATGCAGGTACTACTTACACCCCAATATTTGATAGTCAAGGAAGCTACTCGATTGGCTGTGTTACAATGGACCCCAACAACTCGAACGTCATTTGGGTAGGAACAGGAGAGAACAATAATCAGCGAAGTGTTGCTTACGGCGATGGAATCTACAAGTCAATTGACGGGGGTAAATCATGGAAACAAATGGGACTGAAGAATTCTGAGCATATCGGAAAAATTCTGGTAGATCCAAGAAATTCAGATGTGGTCTACGTGGCTGCCATCGGACCGCTTTGGAGTGAGGGAGGAGATCGTGGAGTTTACAAAACAACAGATGGCGGTCAAACTTGGGAGGCAGTCCTTACTGTGGATGAGCACACCGGAGTAAACGATATTTTATTGGATCCAAGAGATCCAGACGTACTTTATGCAGCCGCATATCAGAGAAGAAGACATGTCTTTACCTATCTCGGCGGTGGGCCAGGATCCGGTATGTATAAGACTACTGATGGGGGCGCAACATGGGATAAGATAAATAAAGGGTTACCGAGCGTAGATATGGGACGAATCGGCTTGGCTATGGCACCATCGGATCCAGAAATAATTTATGCAATCGTGGAGGCAGCTCAAGGTAAAGGAGGATTTTTTAGATCTACAAATAGAGGCGCGTCATGGTCCAAGCAGGGTGGATACGCTTCTAGCGGCAATTACTATCAGGAAATTGTCGTAGATCCCAATGATGCAGAAACGATTTACGGTATGAACACTTGGATGCAGATTTCTAGAGACGGTGGCAAGACATTCAAGGTCTTGGGAGAAGTTTCGAAGCATGTGGACAATCATTGTCTTTGGATTGATCCTGCTGACTCAGAGCACTTCATTGCGGGATGCGATGGTGGTATCTATGAGTCATGGGATGGAGCCAAAACCTGGGGTTTCAAAGCTAACCTTCCGGTAACGCAGTTTTATAAAGTGGCCCTCGACAATGCAGAGCCGTTCTATAATGTGTACGGTGGTACTCAGGATAATTTCAGTCTAGGTGGGCCTTCAAGATCGGTGAGTGGTAATGGAATTGCCAATGAGGAATGGTGGATCACTCATGGAGGAGATGGATTCGAAACCCAAGTCGATCAGTCAAACGAAAATATTATCTATGCCCAGTCGCAGTATGGCGTATTGGTTAGGTACGATAAGTCTAGCGGAGAAGAGGTTGGGATTCAGCCACAGCCACGAAAGGATGAAAACTCCTATCGTTGGAACTGGGATGCGCCCTTAGTGATCAGTAACTTCAACAACAAACGATTATACTTCGCTGCAAATAAGGTATTCCGATCAGATGATCAGGGAAATAGCTGGGAGGTAATTAGTGACGATCTTACCCAGCAGATCAACAGGAACGAGTTGAATGTGATGGGACGTGTTTGGGGCATTGATGCAGTGATGAAAAATGGCTCCACCTCACCTTATGGCACCATCGTAGCGATGGATGAATCTCCCAAAAAGGAAGATCTGCTGTATGTCGGTACGGACGATGGGCTGGTCCAAGTGACGGAAAATGGAGGGACTAGCTGGACGAGAGTGAGCAGTTTTCCAGGAGTTCCAAGCAGGACATATGTAAATATGTTACTTGCTTCACAGCACGATGAAAATGTGGTATTTGCCTGCTTCAATAATCACAAGAATGGTGACTTTAAACCATATGTGCTTAAGAGTACAGACAAAGGCAAAACCTGGAGTTCAATTGCTTCCAATCTGCCAGAAAGAGGCTCTGCGTATGCGATAGCCCAGGATCATGTTGACCCTAACTTGTTATTTGTTGGTACGGAGTTCGGCGTATTTGTGAGCAATAATGGTGGAGGTGCTTGGAAACAATTGAAGGCTGGGGTGCCTACCGTCGCAGTACGTGATTTAGCCATTCAAAGGAGAGAAAACGACCTGGTTCTCGGAACATTTGGCCGAGGCTTTTACGTCTTGGATGACTACTCGTCGTTGAGATCAATGAATGAATCTACATTGGGTTCCGAGGCAGAGTTGTTCTCGGTACGGGACCCGCTTCTTTATGAGCCTAGTCATCCACTTGGACTTCCAGGTGTCGCCTTTCAGGGCGATAGCTATTATCGGGGAGATAACCTGGGGTCGGTTGCCATGTTTACCTACTATCTAAAGGATGATATTAAATCCCTTAAGGATCAACGGAGAGAAAAAGAAAAAGAAGCAAAGAAGGATGGCAAGAGTACCTCTTATCCAAGCTATGAAGCTTTGAAAGCTGAGCGTGAAGAGAAAGCACCTATGCTGCTTCTGACGGTGAAGAACAGCAGCGGAAATGTGGTTAGGAAGATCACCACCAAGCCCAGCAAGGGATTGAATCGAATTACCTGGGACCTTCGGTATACAGATACCGACCCGATCAGTCTTTCCAAGTCTTCGTTTTACAACCCTTGGGGGGACAGTGATAAGGGAATATTGGTCTCACCGGGAGCGTACACAGTTTCACTGTCCAAGATCGTGAACGATGTGATAACTCAGATCGCCGATCCAGTTTCCTTTACGATCAATGCCTTAGATAATCGATCGCTTCCTGCAACAGATCGAGTAGCGCTCAATGATTTCAACAGAAAAGTATTGAAGCTCTCCGGAAGTGTGGGCGCAGCTCAGCAAACACTTAGTGAAGTTAGAAATCAGATGAAGCACATCAATGATGCCTTGGTCAGAGCCGAAGTTCCTTACGATAGTGAACTCGTTACAAATGCCAGAAACTTAGAAAAAGCAATGGCAGAGATTAGCACTGGGTTGAACTGGGATGGAATAGCTGGAACATTGGATATTGGGCGTCCACCTAGTGTGGGAAGTCGAGTAGGCATGTTGGTTTATCAGATGTTTGCTTCCACGTCTGACCCGACCCAAACCAATAGAGACAGTTATGCAATTGCTGTGGAGGAGTTTAAACCAATCCTTGCATCGTTGCAGAAATTGGTAAATGACGACCTGAAGAGTTTGCAAGACCAGCTCGTAGCAGTGGGAGCGCCATATACGCCCTATTCGCTTCCAAATGTTCCCGGTTTCGAAGAGTAAATTAGAATTTCGAAAAAGTTAAATGAAAGGGGGTCAAAAGACCTCTTTTTGTTTATTTCCGTAATGCAGAAAAAGACTATGAAGATCATTTCCAGTACTGTTCTACTACTAATGGCATCTGTATCAGCCGCCCAGTTAGTTACCAGATA
>CAYYNA010000288.1:0-3939 GCA_964472815.1 uncultured Roseivirgaceae bacterium | reverse complement strand
GGTGACTTATGGGAAGAAAAGTGATTGATAATCCGAATTTGTGTTCACTGGTACATTCAATGAACATCATAGGCGGAAAATGGAAACCTATCCTGCTGTACTTACTGGCCAATGGCAATATGCGGTTTGGCAAGCTGCTGATACATACTCCAACGATCTCCAAGAAGGTATTAACGGATCAGTTGAAAGAGCTGGAGGAAGATGGTTTGATTATTCGAACAAGATATGCTGAAGTACCTCCCCGAGTCGAGTATTCTTTATCAGAAAAAGGAGAGGCGTTGTTACCTATTCTGAAAGCGTTGAGCGATTGGACGTTTGATACCTACCCAGAAATGGCATTTGAACAGTGTAGGATAGTTGCTATTTAAGACTATATACTTAATGCAATAAGCCCCTCCTACACTTTCTTGATTACGCCACTATAGAGCAGCAAATGACTCGGAAATGAATCCAATAGCGTTTAGATGGTCCCATAACCTAAAATATGTAAATGAGTAATTGGACGAATACTATACAGTCGGCTGCCGAGCATGCTGAGCCATTGCGTCGGACCGTCGAAATGCGGAACCACATCAAAGCTTGACTAGGTTTTATTGCTGCGGGCGCTGTTTGGCGAATATCTGGTCAGCTTAGACTACATTATGCCTTAGTTGATTGTAAAAAAGCGGTGAGCAAAAGTGCCCACCGCTTACCATAACCCACACTACATTTTTACCTCTGCGACAATATTGGCTACATACTCATTCAAGCTAGAATCTATGAAGGCCATAAACTGATCTTCGGTCATCTGAGGGTTCTCAATGAACTGATCGAAGCTTGAGGCCCAAATAATCATTGATTTTTTGTACCCAAGGTCTACTACTTTCCAGGTATTCATCATGCCTTTAATAGGTGCCCCTTCCACCAGTGAATAAGTAAAGGTTCTGTTGGTATCATCAAAGGCTACAATGTTTTCTTTGAAATACCCTTTTCCATCTGGCGAGTAACAGACTCTGGATCCACCTACTCCCATGTTTCCACTCCATTCTACCCTAGCGATGGTGGAAGAGTACTTATCCACCTGATCTAGCTTCCTGAGCTCCGTCCAGGCATCATCTGCTGATATGCTTACGATTTTGGTGTAGGTCTTCTTTGGTTCCATTTCTTGTGCGAAAGCGGAACCAACAGTCATCCCGGATAACAGGATGGCTAACATTACAATTGAATTTCTGATTTTCATTTTTCTACAATTATTAAAGTTTGATTTTTCGTTTTAATCAGTGTGCTTGTTCAAATAGTCCTTCTGCTAATAGAGCAAAAAGTACTATGCTGCCTTCTTAGCTGCTTTGGCCAGTTCTTTCACCTTGTATTCACTTGGCTCTCCCTTTTCCACATAGGTTTTCAAGTCAGAGAGTACACCGGAGATCATTTTAGTCAAGTTCATCTTCATCATAGGTCCCATGATGGCACCCTTGATTCCTTTGGTCTGCATCTCCATATTCATTTCCACTTTCGTGTTGAAACCCTGTGCAGTAAGTCTCCAGGTATTCACTGCTGAGGTAATGAAGTCGGGAAATCCGTGGGTAACTTCATAAGCAAGAATGTGCTTCTCTGGATCAAACTTTTTGATCACTTCCTGGATTTTGCCAAAGCCTGGCACCTCACACGTTCTATTGCTGCAAGAAGCGCCATCAAACACGGGTTCTCCATGTCCTTGCGAATGGTCGAGTCCTCTTGCCCATTTATAGGCATCTTGAAATTGCGTACCTAAAACCTCCCAAACTTCGTTGGCAGGTTTATTCACTAAGATTTCTTTTTGTATGTTCATCACTGTTTTTTATTGATTTGGGAATTGGATGCAGTGATGGAAAGCATGTTACAGTACCAAACAAAAAAAGCATGCGGCTGCATGCTTTTTATCGAATTGGTGAGATGTCAACTATTGAAAATAGTGCATTAGATTTTCATCGTTAAGGATCTCCTCGATGACGGTATCAGCATCAAATTGATCTTTTGCAGGATGATTTCGGAAAAAATTTGAGTGCTTTTCGTAAACAGCTTCGGTCGAAGCTTTGTAGTTCTCAGAAGCATAATCCAGCATTTTTGTTTTGTACCCTACATTGAAGGTTTTCTTATCTTCAGACAAAAGACCTTGCTTATAAAAGAACTTGCTCTTTTTGGCACAGCGGCAAGGGTTTTCCGGGTTGATCAAGCCGCACTTATTGTCCATAAAATTGCAGAGTTCCTTTCTTGCACGGTGCAGCTTCACCCTGAAGTTCTCTTTGGAAATATGAAATATTTCCGCTCCAATGTTATGATCAATTGCAAAGGTATCTCCCAAAATAAAGATCAACCGCTGTTCTCTGGTCAGGCACATCAGCATTCCTGAAAGACACCTGAACTGAACTTCTTCGGTCAGTTCTTTGAGTTCTATTTCTTCTTCCACAGTTAAGTCCTCTCCGGGAACTGCATCTAGCCTATTTCCATGATCTTCTAATGCGGAGAATTGCTTTTCTCCCTTTCTCCTTTTTGCTTGCAGAAATTCATTCACCACAATGCGATATAGCCAGGTTCGAAATTGACTCTCAAAGTTGAACTGTGAGAGCTTGGTGATCACTTTAATGAGGACTTCCTGAGTCAGATCTAGGGCATCATCCGGTTCCCAGGCCATTTTCCATGCGACGTTATAGATGAATGGCTGGTGTAATCGGACAAGCTCATCCAGTGCCTTGCGATCTCCTCTCAAGGACTTAAGAACCAACGCTTTATTTTCTTCTTCTGAATACTTTTCTGTCAATGGGTTATGCATATCAAGTAGCTTTTATTCGTTGGATGCAGAAGATTAAGCGGTGTTACAAATAAATAAACGAAAGCTGTAGCAGAGTTTTTCTATTTGAGCTTCCAGAATTACTCATCTTTTAAAAACTGAACAGGATTGAGACGAGCAGCTTTAATGGCTTGAAAGCCAACAGTGAGAAACGCAATCATCAATGTAATGAGCCCAGCCACTGCGAAAAACCAGATCTCCAAACGTATTCGGAAGACAAAACTTTGCAGCCAGCTATCCGCGATCAGGTAGCTAACGGGCAAACCAATAAGCACGGCAACAAAAACCATTTTTGTCAGGTCAAATATCAATTTCTTTAATAGGCTTAACTCACTGGATCCCAATACCTTGCGGATGCCAATTTCTTTGCTTCTTCTTTCCAAACTGAAGGAAGCCAGTCCAAATAGTCCCAAACAAGAGATGATCACAGCAATGGTGGCAAAGTAGCCAGACAGTGCTGACACTCGATTTTCAGCTTCATACAATTCCTGATAGTCTTCGTCAAGAAAGCGGTAATCAAGCTCGAATCCCGGGTTCATTTGCTGGTGTAGCTCTTCGATAGCTATGATGGTTTCCTTTTCCTCTCCTGCTGCAAGCTTGGCCATGATGTAGTACGTGTCGTCATCTTCCAGGTAGAGAAAGGCAGGCTTTATTTGTTCGTGGAACGAATCGAAGTGGAAGTCTTTCACGATACCAATGATTTCTACTTCACGGCCCCACAAGGCTACCTTCTGACCAATCGGATCTTCGATACCCATGAAAGCAATGGCTGCTTCATTGAAAATGATTTTATCCCAATCAGTCGTCTTGAAGTCCTCTGTGAACGTTCGCCCTTCCACGACTTCCATACCCAACATTTCGATAAACCCATGTGTGCAAATCATTCGCTCGAACTCCGTACGATCATTCGGGTCTTTTCCTGGCCAGTGAATCCCGGAAGTACCGCCGTTGTGACCCGTCATGTCATGATTCGCTCCCGATGCAGCTACTACATTTGGAACCTCTGAAAGTTCACGTAAGAAGGTGGAATAGTTCAAGCTATCGTATAGTCCACCTTTTACATCCATGATCAGAATGTTGTCCTTTTCATATCCAAGGTTTTTGTTTTGGGTAAACTGTATTTGCTGAAAGAC
>CAYYNA010000287.1:0-3951 GCA_964472815.1 uncultured Roseivirgaceae bacterium | reverse complement strand
ATGTCCATCACCAAGACCTTCACCGCTGCTCTCATTTTACAACTAATGGAAGAAGGAAAAATCGACCTCAATCAAACGATTTCTACCTACCTCCCCAACTATATGGGAGCCGGTGCTGATGTCGTGACCATCCACCAGCTGCTGAATCATACCTCTGGAATACAGGCGGGAGAAGTGGCGAAAGAAAGTGACGGTGAGACTCCCAGCATGTACGCCAATCGCTATTCCACCGATCAGCTACTGGAGCAGTACTGCAGCGGTCCGCTGGTTTCAGAACCTGGATCCAAGTTTGATTACAGCAATGGGGACTACATCATCCTCGGAAAAATCATAGAGCAAGTTGAAAACGATACCTATGAAAAGGTCTTGCATCGGAGAATTCTAGATCCTCTGGGCATGGAAAATAGCGGACTGATCACTGACGAGAATTTTGAGACACTGAATCTGGATTTTCCGATCGGGTATACCTGGGATAGTGACAATGAATCGCTGAGCGAAGATGAACCTGTCTTTACGCAAAACTTCTACGCGAGCGGCGCGATGTATTCTACTGTTACTGATTTAGCGAAGTTCTCTGATGCACTGTTTCTTCATAGCACCTTGCTGAGTGCTTCTTCAATGGAACAACTTTTACAGACGTACCCCGAGGGGAATCTGTACGGGTATGGTCTTTGGGTAAGATTCAAAGAGCGTGGCAAGCAGGTCATCAAGCTAGCACAGCGTCCTGGGAGAAACTTGGGAATCAACACGATGCTTTGCTATGTTTTTGATCATGATCTTTCCATCATTCTATTTCTAAATTCAGACAAGATCAACATCGATGGGCTTACTTCTTTTCTTCAGAAGCAAATCCTTGAGAGCAGTGAGTAATTTTCATGGAAATGCAAAAAGCAGATGTTGATATCTTTATGATGACTAACCAACCTAAACATCATGGACATATCAAAAGCTGCGATCGAGTGGGCCAAGGCTGAAGTTTTTTCCTCACGATTTTTCCTTCTTTTCGGAATTCTCTTTGTCTTGGCGGCCATTGGTTTTTGGCAATTAGGAAAAACAGAACTGGCGAAAGCCTACATCGTTCCCACCTTAGTGGCTGGTATTTTACTTTTAGTGGTGGGGGTTGGCATCTTCTTCACCAACAAATCGAGGGTGACCAGCTTTGAAACGGCCTATCAGAACGATCCGGAAGCTTTTGTACAGTCAGAGGTCGCACGAAGTGAAAAGACACTAAGTGAATTTCGGACAGTCGTATTTAAAGTGATTCCCTTCATTATAGTAGCTGCTGCTTTAGTCATTGTCTTCATTGACCGTCCCTTTTGGCGTGCCATTGGCATCACTACGATTGCCATGATGGTAGTGATCCTTTTTGTGGATAGTAACGCCAACGCAAGGATCAAGGCGTATCACGAACAATTACAAACGGCAGAAAAAGCAATTGAAGAGTAGCAGCACCAGCTGCGACTACAAACCTTTGTAGATTAGTCCAACCAACTCACCGATCTTGGAAGGTTCCAGCCATCTGGTGACAATCACTATGTCTTCTTCCTGATCTACGACGATGAAGTTTCCGCCGAACCCTGCTGCATAGTACAAATGGTCTGGTAGTCCTTCCCAGGCTCTGGGTCCTTGGTTGAGCCACCACATGTATCCGTAGCTTTCATACGCTGGGGCAGGCGTTCGTACGGCTTGTACCCAATCCTGAGAGATCAGCTGTTGCTTACCCCACTTTCCGTTTCTGGCAAATAGCAGCCCAAAGCGTGCATGATCTAAGGAGTTAATAAAGACACCTCCTCCGTGATGTCCACCTCCACTGACCACTTGCATTTGCTGGCCGTCCAGAGTAATCCAGCTACCGTCGTAACCGTACCACCTCCAGGTGGGGGTAGCTCCAATTGGATCCATGATTCTTTCCTTGAGTATCTGAGGCAAAGGTCTTCGCCAAACATTGAGCAGCGAGTATGAAAGCAGGTTCACCCGCACATCGTTATACTTAAACTTGGTGCCCGGATCTTGTAGCGCACGATATTTCCAATCGTCGTACTCCATAGTTCTATCTGGCCTGTCCGCCCAGTCATTCAGACCAAACAATGTACCCGACCAGTCGGAAGTTTGATGGAGTAGCTGCTCCCAGACAATCTGGCTGTTGTGTTCGCCTCTAAACGTTCCATCCCAAACGTATTCCTCTACTCTCTCCTTGACAGACCCGATCAACCCATCATCCAAGGCCAGACCAAACATGGTGGAGAGATAGCTTTTGGTGACACTAAAGGTCATATCCACTCTTTCCACATCCCCCCATTGGGCTATGATGTATCCGTCCTTGATTACGAGTCCCGCTGGCCCTCCTCTTTTTTTGGTGGGACCTAAAAGCTTATGATCTGGCTCCCTGCTAAAGCTTTTCAAAATGGCTAGACGAAGGTCCTTTTCACCGGAATACTCATTGGCCATCGCAAAGTCTACTGCCTCTTGCAGTCTATCGGCATTAAAGCCAACCTCTTTTGGGTCTTTACTTTCCCACTCATTTTTGGGTGGGTAATACTGGGCTTGAACAAAAGTCCATGCGGTGAAGGAAAAAAGGAATACTAGCTTTCTCATGGTGGGCAAGATAGTGCTCAATCTTCAATCACCTCAAACTCTACCCGACGGTTTAGTTTACGTGTCTCCTCGGAGGCATTACTTGCCACAGGTTGCTTTCCACCGTATCCTCTTCCTCTCACACGATAGGCACTGATTCCCTGGGAAACGATGTATGCCTTTACCGACTTCACTCGCTCTTCTGAGAGCTGTACATTCTTTACCGGATCGCCGGTATTGTCTGTATGTCCCTTTAGCAGAATCTTCACATCTGGATTGTCATTCATCATTTCGACCACCAAATCCAACTCCTGTTCCGAGCCGGAAATCAGGTTTGGAGTGCCTCGTTGAAAAAGTACATTGCTTAGCGTAATGGTCTCTCCAGCTTCTACTCGCTCTAGGGTAATTTCATTGATTCCAATTCTGAGTTCATCGTCCATCGGAATCATCCGTGGGAGATATCCCGGTGACTTCACCTCCATCCTTGCACTGTTTAGATGAACCGAGTCAAGTACAAACACTCCTTCAGGCACGTATACTTGATCCTCATCAAAAATGAGCTCCGCCACGATCAACTCCTTGGATCGGCTATCCAGAATTTTAAGCATCACTCGCTCGGCGATGACTTCTCCAAGTGTCTGCACTACCTGCGTGGTATCCTCATCAATATCTTCCTGCAATTTAATCCGCATGATATCGCCGTACCCATCACTATCTTGGGAACTCACAAAGTAGGCCCAATCTTCTCCGTCTCTGAAGGCAAAAGAGGTCTCGGCACCAGAGGTGTTAATCTGGCTCCCTAAATTTTTTGGCTCAGACCAGTTTCTCCAGGAATCGTCTAGCCTTTCGGTCGAGAAAATATCGTAGCTCCCTTCTCCCCCTCTGCCGTTTGTAGCGAAAAACAAGGTTCTATTATCTGCTGCTAGAAACGGGGTGATTTCTTGGTATTCCGTATTTATGATGGAGCCAAGGTTCTTCACACTACTCCATTCACCGTTTCTGTCCTTTTTAGAAAGGTATAGATCCTCCACCCCGTACGTATTATTGGATACCAAGCTGAGAATCATGTACTGCCCATCATTAGATATACACCCGCTCTGAAACTTTGACTTACTTCTAAAGAAAGGTAGAAGGACCGGGCTTTCCTTACCAGATTTCAGGTCATACTCGTTGACAAAGCAATAGTAAAGACCTTGATGGAAAGTCACATGACTGTAAAAGAGTGATTGACCAAAGAAGCCTATGGGTGAAGCCATTCCTTTGGTAGCCAGGTAGTCCTTAAAAATGTATGCTTTTGATGAATCGCCTTCCTTAACGTAGAACTTCTTCTCCTCACCCGCGCCACCCTGCTCTTCCGTACATGCCAAGTTTCCAGAT
>CAYYNA010000286.1:0-3970 GCA_964472815.1 uncultured Roseivirgaceae bacterium | reverse complement strand
ATGCTTTCAAGAAAGATCAGTACGAGATCAATATTGGTAAGGTGAAGCTCCTGAAATTGTTAAACAGGTTAGTCCCTGCCATCGCCGAAAAGATCGTGAGAAAGGGAGGAGAATAGTGGCACCATTACTAAGAGTTGTATTAATCTTGGCAGCCTTCTTTGCTGCGACTTTTGTCCTTGCAAGACTGACTGGATTATTTAGCGTAGCATCAATTACAGCATATTTAGAAAAAGCACAAAGCATTAATCCAGGTTATTTGTTCATCATCATTGTCCTGCTTCTGTTTAGTGATTTGTTCATTGCTGTTCCCACACTTACAATAACTATATTGTCTGGTTATTTTCTCGGTTTTACTCATGGAAGTTTGGCAGCAATATCTGGTATGTTGCTAGCTGGGTCTGTCGGCTATGGACTGAGTTGGAGATACGGTGAAGTTTTGCTTCAGAAGATCATTAAGTCGGATCACAAAAGAAAAGAGGCGATTGACAGCTTCAATAGGTACGGAGCAGTGATGATCTTATTGAGCCGAGTCTCTCCCATTCTCCCAGAGGTATCGGCGTGTATGGCAGGAATGGTACGTATGGGTTTTGTAAAGTTCATTGCCGTCTGGTGCCTCAGCACCATTCCTTACTCGCTAATAGCAGCTTACTCCGGTTCTATAAGTAGTATGAACAATCCAAAACCGGCTATTTATGCGGCTCTCAGCATCAATTTCACGTTGTGGGTTGCATGGTTTCTCTTTAAAAAGTACAAGCATTCGACTTAGCCCTCAGAGTCGCTCAGTACTTAGCTGATTGCATTCAGGGGAAATGAGATCCGGGTACTTTTGTGGATCTCCAACAACTCAGCTAAAAGATTTGTCAATGCCTATACCCACATTTCAAACCGAAAGACTGCTTCTTCGAGGGGTTACCTTGGCTGATGTGCCCTCCTACACCGATCATTTTGTCGATTATGACGTAATCAGACACCTATCCAGAACAGCACCCTGGCCCTATCCAGAAAATGGGGTGCAGGAATACTTGAGTAATGTTATCCTACCTGACCAAGGTGTTAGAAGATGGGCATGGGGAATCTTCCTGCTCACCGATCCAGATAGCCTAGTGGGTTGCGTCGAATTGGTGAAAGAAGGCAAGCCGGAAAACCGAGGTTTCTGGTTAGGCAAAAAGTTCTGGAATAAAGGAATCATGACGGAGGCCGTTTTTCCAACCATTGATTGTGCCTTTTATGATCTTGGTTTCGAACAGCTGATCTTCTCAAATGCAGCGGGCAACCTTGCTTCTAGAAAAATCAAAGAAAAAACGGGATGTGAACTAGTAGATGTAAGACCTGCGGAGTTTGTAGACCCGACTTACACCCACCAGGAAATATGGACATTATCTTCAAAAAGTTGGGAAAAGCACAAACTATCCAACCGCTCTAAATACACTAGGTTGTGAGATGAAAGCTTGCCACCTTTTGTTCAGCGGCCTTTACCTTGTTAACTTGTAAGGATCCTCGCGCGATCTTGTATGTCCTGCGTGAGTAAAAAACTAATCTCTATCATGAAGCTACTAACGAAGATCTTTTTTCTATCGACCTTCTTCTTTTCTTGCACCAGCCAAGAGCAAGTCCCGCCAGAAAAGTTTGAATTCACAACACCAGAAGAACAAGGAATGAGTTCAGAAAGCCTGGCAAAGATTGACGCGATGGTCATGGAATTTGTCGATGCAAAGAAGTATCCAGGAGCGGTGACTTTGATAGCTAAAAATGGAAAGATCATCTACGAGTCAGAAGTTGGCTGGTCCGATTTTGCAGAAACTGAGCCCTATCGTAAAAACCATTTATTCAGAATGGCCAGCATGACAAAACCACTGGTTTCTGTTGCAGCAATGCAATTATGCGAAGATGGTAAACTCAGCCTTGATGATCCAGTAAGCAAATACATTCCTTCATTCGATTCCATGGAAGTACTATCCAGCTTCGATCCGACAGACTCAAGCTGGACCAGCGTCCCTGCAGCGAATCAACCCACAGTTCATCATCTTCTGACTCACACCGCGGGTGTCCCTTACGCATTCATGAATCCACCAGTCTATGGTGCTATTTTGGCCAAAAGTGGAATTCCAGATCTAAATACCCACCTCGAATTAACGATTGAAGAGACCATGAGTAAGATCGGGAATCTCCCACTGATACATGAGCCTGGAGCAAAATGGATGTACGGACTCAATACAGATGTTTTAGGACGAGTAGTTGAGGTGGCCTCTGGCATGGCCCTCGACGATTACATTAGAGAAAATGTGACTAGTCCAATAGGAGCATCAACTTTCGACTTCTACTTTAATGATTCGAGTGCAATTAATAACCTTACCGAGGTATTTGTTACAGACACTACGGGTGAATATGCACCCATGCCAGAATATGAGCCGTTTTATATCCCGAACTACCCGGTACAGGGAGCCAAAGTCTATCACTCTGGCGGTAGCGGCATGACCGGAACAGCGAGAGATTACTTCCTTTTCTGCCAGGCGATGTTGAATGACGGAACCCTTGGTGAAGCACAGATCCTAAAACCCGAAACAGCGCAGCTCATGCATCAGGACCATATCGATACGCTGACCTACCCATGGGGTCCGGCAAGGTTCGGTTACGGATTTGACATAGCCACCTCAGAGCATCCAAACAGACCCCCAGGAACGTACAGCTGGGGTGGAGCTTTCAGCACCGTATTTTGGATCGACCCATCAAATGAATTGATCGTAATCCAGCTGCGGCAAGTCCTCTTTTCTCCTGATAATGAAGATATTAATACGAGATTGGAGGAGATCGTATACAGTGCTTTGCAAGCTGAATAAAACAACTGAACTTCAAGCAATGCATTTATAAAAGGACTTTCATAATTTTGTGAAAGGACTTTCATAAAAATCATGGATTTACTCAGCAACTTAGGTTACCTAGCGAGCGCAACTCGCTTCAGGAGAATCAGCGAACAACTATACCTAGCTGGAGACAAAATTTATCGTAATGCGGGTATCAACTTTAAGGCGAGTTGGTTTTCGGTTTTTTACGTCGTAGCTAAATCTGATCAAGCAGTAACTGTTCTTGATATCGCACATCAAATTGACTTCACCCACATCTCTGTGAAAAATGTGGTGAGAGAGCTTGAAAAAGAAAACCTGGTCAACGTCGAACCAAACCCTCTAGATAAACGCTCCAAGCTAATCTCACTAAGTAGTCAAGGCACCACACTGCTGCGGAACCTATCTACTATTTGGCAATCCTTTTCTTCAATACTGCAAGAAGTATTTGAAAGTGGTCATCCAGATATATTAAACATCCTTAACAGAATTGACGAAGAGATTGAATCTAAGCCAATCCACGAGCGTGCTGAGGCATTGAATAGAACCCCCTTAAAGATTATTGATTACAAACCCAGTCTCGCTGGCAAATTTTACGAGCTGGCTGCTCCTTGGCTATCAGAGGTTTTGGATGGTGAATTAGAGAAAGAGGATCAGTTTACATTGAGCAACCCTGAGGAAGCTTACCTTAAGACCGGCGGTTTTCTATTTTTCGCCAAATACGAAAACCAAATTGCAGGTTGTGTAGTACTCAAAAGACTAGACGATGATACGTTTGAATTTGCCAAGTTGTTTATAGATCCTAACTTCCGAAAGTTGGGAATTGCCACCAAACTCATTGAGCGGTGCATTACTAGATGTACAGAAAATGATGCCATCGAGTTATGGCTTCAGACGACCATGTCCATGCCACAAGCACACCAATTGTACTACAAACTTGGATTTGTAGATGCAGAGGCACCTTCTCAGATGGCGGTGCTGAAAAGAACGGAAAAAATCATGTTTAAGTCGCTATAATTTCTAACGTCTTCATGCTATGGGCTTTAGCTTCAGATTTACTTATCTTGTAAAGAAGAAAGCTCATAACCAGCGTCGCTCATGAACAAACAGAAATCAAGAAGAGAATTTAT
>CAYYNA010000285.1:0-4018 GCA_964472815.1 uncultured Roseivirgaceae bacterium | reverse complement strand
GATCCCTTCGAGATCTATTTGAATGATCCTAAGGAAACCCCTGAAAGAGAGCTAGTTACGGAAATCTATTTTCCTGTAAAATAGGTACCTATAGCCGTAAGTTGGTAATCCGTTCAACCGTGTAGCTATTAGTTTCACCTTTTATACAACTAATTGATTACTTTCACGTATTGTACAACAAATAAGTAATCAATGAAAGGTGAACATTTAGGTGAACTTGAAGAGCTGATTCTTCTAACAGTAGGTTCCTTATACGATGAAGCTTACGGAGTAGCGGTCATGGACGAAATCAAGGACAAGACTGGTCGCGATATGAACATAAGCGCTATTCACGCAGTGCTGCGGCGACTAGAAGACAAGCAACTACTCTCATCGCGAATGGGTGGGTCAACCAATGAGCGCGGAGGCAGAAGGAAACGTCTATTCACTTTGACGAAAGCTGGAAAACTTGCTTTGGATCAAATTGTGGAAGTACGCACCTCGCTCTACAAGCAAATTCCTAATATAACTTATCAGTTCTCTTCATGAAGGTTTCTCCACCAAAGTGGGCAGATCGATTCCTCAGGTGGTATTGTAATCCAAGATTTCTCGAGGAAATAGAAGGGGACATATACGAACTCTTTGAACGAAGAGAAGACGTCCAAGGACCGAAAATTGCCAAGATCAAATTTGTCTGGGATGTCTTTCGCTTCTTTCGCTGGTCAAACATTAAAAGGTCAAACTCAAAATACAACTCAATGCATCAACTAGAACTTTTTGGCAATTACCTGAAGCTGGGTATGCGAAATATCAGAAGAAACCTGGTTTCATCATCTATCAACATCTTCGGACTTGCTATCGCGATATGCTTCGCCATTTCGGTGCTAGTCTTTACAGACGTGATCCGTAACATGGATTATTTCCACACGAAAAAAGAGCGAGTCTACCAAATCTTGAATTATGTAGAACAAGATGGGGGAGACGCACTATGGAGCGACTCCCCGATTGCCTTAGGACCACAAATAGCCGCTGAGCACCCTTCCGTAGAGGCATTTACAAGGGTGGAATATGTGGGAGCGAGTGTCAAATACGAAAATGATGTTTTTGACGAACTAGCTGTTTTCGTAGATCCAGATTTCTTCAAGATGTTTGATTTTGATTTTCTCGGTGGGAATGGAGATGTCCTCTCGAATAAAAATCAAATTGTACTCAGCAGGGCCATGGCCGTAAAGTACTTCGATGATGGGGAGGATCCACTCGGCAAACTGTTGTCATTCAAATTCTATGATGGACAAATTAAAAAGTTTACTGTAGGTGCTGTGCTGGATGAGTATCCTTATAATTCAGGCATAGCATTTGATTTTTACGTACCGATTGCTAATGGTTTTGATCTAGAGATTGCTAGAGGTAACGATTGGGCATACATGACGGACGCTACGTTTATTCTGTTGGAGGATAAGGATCAGATTGGCGCCATTGCCGAGGATTTCGAAAGATATCAGGAGCTGCAAAATGAAAGTGATCCAGAGTGGGTTGTTAGTTCTTACGACCCCATTCAACTCAAAGACATCTCTACCAATTCGTATAGAATTCAAAGTTCGGTCATTGGAGGGGCACATCCTGCGGGTACCATTGCCCTCTCCGTCATCGCGCTGTTCTTATTGGCTATGGCCTGCTTTAATTACATGAACATTGCCGTGGTGGGAGCCTCCAAACGACTTAAGGAAATCGCTCTCAGAAAGGTGATGGGTAGTGTTAGAAGAGAAATCATCAAGCAGTTCTTAGTAGAGAATCTGTTGCAATGTTTCTTCGCGCTCATTGTAGGCTCGTTGTTAGCTTATTTCACCTTGATACCATGGTTCAATGTGATGGTGCCAGAGGTAGGCATCCAGTTCAGAACGGCCAATCCCATTTCGATGGTGCTATTCTTCATCTTCTTGTTTTTGGGAGTCGGCTTAGTTTCAGGAGCCTATCCAGCCTTCTACATTTCCAGGTTTAATGCCATAACGATTTTCAAAGGCAAAGAGAAGTTTGGGGCACGTAACCTCTTTTCAAAGATTATGCTTGGCGTCCAGTTTTTTCTTTCGGTGATTACTGTGGTAGGATGCATTGTATTCTTAGATCAAAGCTTTTACATGGGTGAAAAGGATTGGGGGTACGACCCGAAGGGTACCATGTCGATTTATGTGGCGGATGAAGATCAATTTGAATTGTTGAAAAACGAAGTTGTAAAACAGCCCGCTGTGGGAAGACTGTCTGCCTCCAACTACTTGATTGGCCGATCCATTGGCGTCAGTTCGTTGGATATTGAAGATAGGCAGCTCGCCATTAGGCGCATAGGTGTGAGAGAGGATTTTGCTGAGATCCTAGGTTTGCGATTGGTGCAGGGTCGTTTTCTTACGGATCAAAGCATTGACCAATCAAACAATGTCGTAGTGAATGAACGGATGGTCGCTCATATGAACTGGGAAGAAAGCGAGGTTTTGGGTAAATCCTTTATGATGGATAGCGTCAGGAGAACGGTGGTCGGGGTTGTTGAAGATTTCCATTATTACCAATTTTATCTTCCTATCGAACCGGTGATCATTCACGGAATCGAAAAGTCGGCCATCAATTACCTGACCGTGGAAGTTGAGGAAGGACAGTTGGCACAATTGGACAATACTATTCGTGAATCATGGCTGGATATAGCTCCAAACGATCCTTATGATCGTACTTTTCAAGAGGATGTATTTGATGATTTCTACCAGGATAATCGGAGCAACATATCGTTAATCAGTATGATTACCGGGATAGCAATCTTGTTGGCCTGCTTGGGACTCTACGGTCTGCTGTCATTCAACGTGCAAGGAAACCTAAAGGAGTACGGTGTGCGAAAGGTTTTGGGAGCTGACCCCAAGAATATTATCAAGATTGTGGGTAAGCAGTACCTCTGGGTATTGTCGATCTCTTTTGTAATTGGGGCGCCACTTGGAGCATTGGGAATGATGGCTCTGGTAAAAGAAATATTTCCTGACGCAAAATCTGTCAGTGCAGCACCTTTCTTAGTATCTGTGGCAATTATGCTTGTTACACTTATTATGACCGTGGCTGGTCAAATTAATAAGGCCATCAGGGTTAATCCGGCAGAACTACTTCGCTCAGAATAAAGTATGAAGGTTAGGTGGCTTGATTTGGGCCGCCTAACTAAATATCATTTCGAACTCAGAGCTGTGGGTTTCATTTGCTGCTAGTGAAATGATGCCCTCTTTTTGTGATAAGTCCTGATTGTGATCTTTGTGATCAGCAATTCCTAACCAGGGCTCAATGCAGACAAAGGGAGAGGTGGCACTCTTTGACCAGATGCCCAGGTATTTGAAACCCTTAAACTTCACAGTAACAAATTCTCTGGTTTCGCTTCTTAGGACAATTTGATCAGAGTTGAGCTGATCAAAGATCAAAGCATCTCGTTCAAATAGGTCTTCAGCTACATGGATTGTATCTGCTTGGTCAAGCACCAATTCCTTTGCTCCAGACCTTATGCCAGCGTCAATAAGTTGTCGCTCCGCAGATTCATTTTCATTAAATGTCAGAAAATAATCTGAGCGCTTTTCGTTCGCAAGCATTGGACAGTTAAAGGCTGGATGTGCCCCGATGGAGAAAAGCAGCTCTTCATTGCCCGTGTTCTGCACCTCGTAGTTTAAGGTGAGCCGATTTTCAACTAGTCGATAAACTAAGCGGAAGGTAAAGGGGAAGGGATACACCTCAAGCGTCTCTTTATCTTCGGTCAACTCGAAAACCAGCTTTTCTGATGTTTTCTCTATCAGGTTGAATTCTTTGTTTCGGGCAAAACCATGTTGACCCAAGGAATATTCCTCGTTCTTGAATTTGAAGCCATCGTCTTCTAATCGACCTACAATGGGGAAAAGCACAGGTGATCTCCTGGCCCAATGCGTCGCATCACCTTGCCACAGATATTCCAACTGATCAGATTTTCCGAGGATACTCTGCAGTTCTGCGCCAAGGCTCGACACTTCTACTTTTAGGGAGTCATTTTCTA
>CAYYNA010000284.1:0-4018 GCA_964472815.1 uncultured Roseivirgaceae bacterium | reverse complement strand
TATGTCTCGAGGGAAAAGAATAGAGGAGGCATTTTGAAAAACTTTAAGAAGATACGACCTGGCCTATCTGATGCTCAATCCGCTGACGGGATGCTCTGGATCAACAAACCCAAGTTCTTTGGTAATTTCTTGATCAACTGGGATCGGTATCACGTGGTTGATTACAACCTATTCTATTTGAATATCAGGGAGAATGCGGCAGCACGTGTCGAGGCATACTTCAATGGGACTGAATGATTATTCAATACCGGTCTTCATACGCTTCAAGAAAAGTAGGCAGTAGTGCCATCATATCTTCATAAATCAGGTACTCCGAAGTTTCAGCCAGGTATTGTGGTGAAAAATCACAGAATTCAATGAAGCTTGTCAGTTTATCGCCTTCCAGTTTGGTTGACTTTGCTACCCAATCCCTGGTGAATTTCTCCCGAGCCTTATTGCTGGTTCCCTGCTCTTGTAGAAGCGTTCGCACTTTTCTTTGTTCTTTTGCGCGCTTGCTAAACCGGTTATGTATCGCAGAAAATGGCCCTCTCACATTCAAAGATCCGTTCAAGCGATCCATTTCAGTAATGACCACTTTTGGGACACCATAAACCTGAAAAGAAGAATCTTCTACATCCATTGTGGCTAACTCTTCTTTGAAGTCCTCGTAGGAGGGGTGTTTTCCTATCACCACTTCTTCCAGATAGAATGTTTTCATGGGAAGGTAAAAGGTAACCGCTTCCTCGTTGAACCACGATTCTTTGACGACCCAGGCTAGGGTTTTGTAGCCAACATTACTCAAGACCAAGGTATCTCCAGTCTTAGCCGGAATTTTAAACTTTCCAGAGGCATTACTCGAGGTAACCAGACCAGCATTCACGTTTTTGATGTGCACATCCTCCATTTCCTCTGCGCTGGTGCTGTCAATGGCAACACCATATATATAGTCTCTTTGCCCAAAAGACAGTAGACAGATACTTAGTGATACTATGGAAAGAAATACTTTCAAGATTCAAATATCCTTACTTCAAGAACGTCTTTTTCGTATTTAAGATTTTTTAACCAACACCATCGACCATAAGTTAAATGCAAAAACGGGTGGGAGAGTTGCCTAATGACTTGCGAAAGACTTTTTTTCTACAACCGGTCAACAACTTATTTCTAGCTTTAGGCAAGAAGGCTTAAAGCGTTTAGACTCCTTGCCAAAGAACCCGACTATATCCGTTATCATCCCGACGCTCAACGAGGAAGTACTTCTCAGAAACACTGTTGAGCATACCTTATCTAAGGCTTGTCATTTAGATGAATTAGAGATCATCGTGGTGGATGCAGGAAGCAGTGACGCCACGGTCGCTTCCATTGAAGACCTTCCAGTACAGCTGTATGTCGAGCCGCAATTCAAATTGCAGAAAGCCAAAAGTCTTAACTATGGCATTAAGAAAAGCAGTGGGGATATCTTGCTGTTTCTAGATGCGGATACACTCCTTCCGGTAAATTTTGATACATTGATTTTACAAGAGCTCAATGAGCAGAAGTGCGTAGGAGGTGCATTTGAAATGCGATTTATCTCCCCAAGTCCGCTGCTTTTCATTCTCTCTAAGATCAATAGCATTCGATATAGAATGTGGAAGACTTTCTATGGCGATCAGGGTATTTTCTGCAAAAGGAGGGTAGCGCTGGAAGTTGGAGGATTTCCAAACACACTTATGGAGGCTGCTTTTTTTTGCAAGCAACTGATGAAGTACGGAAAACTAGCGGTGATAAGTGAGCCGGTCATGACCTCTCCCAGGAGATTTGAAGGAGTTGGCTTTTGGAAAGTCTTTGGTTATGATGTTTTAATGTGGCTAAAGTTTATGTTTGGGTTCAGTTTGAAAAAGCAAGCGAAAGACTATTGGAAACGAAACCTTGAAAATGGATAAGCCTCTTGTCTCAATCATCATGGCCACCAAAGACACTGAGCCATATCTTCCGGCTTGTCTGGATTCTATTCTCGCTCAAACCTATCAGAATTGGGAGCTGATTGCAATCAATGACCATTCCTCGGACAGAACACCTGAAATACTTTATGCATACGCTAGCAAAGATGAGCGCATACAAGTTTTTCATAGCCTTCGGCACAAGCTGATCCCCACGCTGAAGGAAGGCTATAAGTACGCGAATGGATCATTAATTAACCGGATGGATTCGGATGACAAAATGCCACCAGATAAGCTGGAGGTATTAGTCGATGAATGGATGAAATATGGAAAGGGGCATATTATTGCTGGGGGCACAGAACATTTCGTCGATGAAGGAGAGGTAGGAGATGGATTCCGGAGGTACGAAAGGTGGCTAAATGAAGTGGCCAGAACCAGCACCCACTATGAGCAGATTTATCAGGAATGTGTCATTCCTTCGCATTCGTGGATCATACATAAAGATGACTTGGACGCAGTGGATGCCTTTAACCCGGAGATATATCCTGAAGACTATGATTTATGTTTTCGTTTTTATCAAGGAGGCATGAAGGTGATCGGTATCGATAAAGTACTTCATTATTGGCGCGATCGTTCTGACCGAATTTCCAGAACCTGGGATGAATACAAGGACAATCGTTACTTTGAGCTGAAGACAAAGTACTTCTACAAAATGGATCGGGATCGATCCAGGCCATTAGTGCTATGGGGAGCAGGGACCAACGGGAAAGACTTAGCCAAACTGTTGATGGACGAGGAAGAGACTTTTCGGTGGGTGTGTGACAATCAGCGAAAAATCGGAAAGCATGTCTATACGATCAAAATGGAAGATTATGCAGTAATTCCTGAAGTGGAGAATCCCCAGATCATCATTGCAGTGACCTCCCCTGACGAGAAGGAAAAGATCAAAGAGCAGCTTGCTTCATGGGATAAAGAGCCGGTAAAAGATTATTGGTTCTTCTTATGAGTGCCAAAGAAGTTAGGGTCTTAGTTATCATTGTTATTGCGCAATTCTTTTGCACTTCCTTATGGTTTGCAGGAAATGGCGTGCTCCCCCAGTTGATCCCACTTTTGAATATATCCAATGAGGATGTTGGATGGATGACTTCCTCCGTTCAATTTGGATTTATTCTTGGTACCTTATTTTACGCCTTTCTTACCATTGCTGATAGGTTCAATTCCTCCAACGTTTTTTTGATAAGCGCACTCCTTGGAGCGCTTGCTAATTTTGTGATCACATGGCAAACGAGCTATGCAGGTGTGCTTTTGTTCAGATTCCTTAGCGGATTTTTTCTTGCCGGTATTTACCCCATCGGGATGAAGATTGCCTCAGACCATTTTGAGAAGGGTTTGGGAAAAGCCATGAGCTTTTTAGTAGGTGCGCTGGTCATTGGCACGGCACTTCCGCACCTTATCACCTCTCTGGACGCGTCTTACGACTGGAAATTTGTCCTTTATACCACTTCCGTATTGGCTACAATAGGGGGTCTATTAATGAAGTTATTCGTGGGAGAAGGCTCCTATAAGAAGGTTGGGCAGAAGCCAAAATTCAGTGCAATGAGTATGGTTTTTAGAAAGAGAGAATTTCGTGCTGCTGCATTTGGCTACTTTGGGCATATGTGGGAGCTCTACGCTTTCTGGGCCTTCGTGCCGATTATCTTGTCCCAATCAAACGCCCTAAGCTCTCAGACAGCATCCTTTCAATCGTTTCTAATCATTGGGCTTGGAGCACTTTCATGTTTTGTTGGTGGATTTTTGTCAGAGAGGTTTGGAACAAGGAGGATGGCTTCTTTTTTCCTGCTGACCTCTGGGATATGCTGTATTGTATCACCAATTGCGTTTGACCTACCCGGTTCATTTTTCTTCGCTTTTTTGATCTTTTGGGGGTTAGTGGTGATTGCAGATTCTCCACTCTTTAGCACCTTGGTGGCTATTCATGCAGATCCGGCGATCAAAGGAAGCGCCATAACATTGGTAACGAGTATTGGATTTGCCATTACGATTGTGAGCATCCAGTTGCTCAGCTTTTTGATCGAGTCAATCGGACAGCAGTACCTGTATTTGATTCTAGCACTAGGTCCCAT
>CAYYNA010000283.1:0-4028 GCA_964472815.1 uncultured Roseivirgaceae bacterium | reverse complement strand
ATCTCTTTCTTTCCTGATGTAAATCCGCCCGAAGCACCACCCAGAGCTTTTCCTAAGGTCCCTGTGATGATATCTACACGATCCATGCAGTCTCGGTGTTCGTGAACCCCTCTTCCTGTTTTGCCAATGAATCCAGTAGAATGGCATTCATCTGTCATTACAAGCGCATCATACTTTTCGGCCAGATCGCAGATCTTATCCAATTGCGCGATGGTGCCATCCATAGAGAAGACCCCATCAGTAACGATGATTCGCACTTTTGCATCCTTGGCAGCTTGTAGCTGAGCTTCTAAGTCGGCCATGTCATTGTTTTTGTATCTGAATCGCTGCGCCTTGCAAAGGCGAACCCCGTCAATGATTGAAGCGTGGTTGAGGGCGTCAGAAATAATTGCATCTTCAGGTCCCAGAAGCGGTTCGAAGACTCCTCCGTTAGCGTCAAAAGCAGCGGCATAGAGAATGGTATCTTCCATGCCCAAGAACTCCGAAATCTTTTGTTCAAGTTCCTTATGGATGTCTTGTGTACCACAAATAAATCGTACGGAGGACATACCAAATCCATGCGTGTCTATGGTAGCTTTAGCAGCCTCGATTACTTTCGAGTGGGAGGAAAGTCCTAGGTAATTGTTTGCACAAAAGTTGATTACTTCAGAACCGTCGCTTAGGTTGATGTCTGCCGCTTGTGGAGAGGCAATAATCCGTTCCTTCTTGTAAAGGCCAGCTTCTTCTATTTCGCTTAGTTCTTTTTGAAGTTTTACTTTCAGTCCAGTATACATGTTATTTCGTCTTGGGTTTTAATGGTTTTATTTTAGGTCTTAAAGCTGGTGAGGCTTTGGGTTTATTGGTTGCAGTTTCTTCCTTCAAGGGAAAGGTTCTCCGCGTCTTGTTAATAAGGAAGAGTTTTTGCTGCGTGAAACTATTGGGATGCGTCTCATTGAACAGCAGATACCACTGCGCAAATTGATCAGGATTGCCCTCTCTGAATTTTACAGGATCGATTTTTTTACTGATGAGGTATTCCGCAAATTCCACTTTCGCAAATTTAATAGATGCCAACCTTGGAGTGTAAAAACTTAGAGCCTGTAAATTTGTTGTTGAAGCAACATTAACCCCTTAGACTTTAATGAACAAAATATTAATCATCGGTGCTTGTGGCCAATTAGGAACTGAGCTAACGCTAAAGCTGCGAGAGATGAAAGGTGAGCAAAACGTCATTGCATCTGATCTACGAGAGAATCCAGTTAAGCTGATTGAAGATGGTCCTTATGTTCAATTGGATATCCTGGATAAGGAAAGATTCCACTCGGTAGTAGAAAAATTTGACATTAAAGAAGTTTATCATTTAGCTGCGGTGCTTTCGGCCAAGGGGGAAAAAGACCCGAATTTCGCGTGGAGGCTAAATATGGAAAGCCTTTTGACCGTATTAGAGGCTGGCAAAAACCAGTTGGAAAAAATCTATTGGCCAAGCTCTATCGCAGTTTTTGGCCCTGATACCCCGCCTAAAAATACACCGCAATGGACCATAATGAATCCTAATACTGTTTACGGAATCAGCAAACAAGCCGGTGAACGTTGGTGTGAGTGGTACTTCGAGAAATATGGGGTCGACGTGAGGAGTCTAAGGTATCCCGGACTAATTGGTTACAAAGCACTCCCTGGTGGAGGTACTACAGACTATGCGGTGGATATTTTTCACAAAGCCATCGCTGGTGAAACCTATGAGTGTTTTCTGCGAGAAGAGGCAATGCTGCCAATGATGTACATGGACGATGCGGTAAAGGCAACAATTGATCTGATGGAAGCCCCTTCAGAGCAAATCAAAATTCGAAGTTCTTATAACCTTACCGCCATGAGCTTCACCCCAGCTGAAATTGCCGAAGAGATCAAAAAACACTATCCTGATTTCAGGATAAACTATGCACTTGATTTTAGACAGAAGATAGCAGATGGATGGCCTGGGAGCATAGATGACTATCACGCAAGAACAGATTGGGGTTGGCAGCACGACTATGAATTGCCCGACTTGGTTCAGGTAATGATTGCCAATTTGAAAGAAACAATTGTTTTTGATTAACTAATTTTTGTCTTTTCTTTCCGGTCCTAAACAACCAATAGTCTATGGAATCTTACAAAAATCTTTCATTAGATCTTGTAGATAGCATTCTTACAATAGAGATAAGTCGAGAGACTAAAATGAATGCTTTGAATAGAGATACCATGTTGGAACTGAAAGATGCCTTCCAGTATGTTCAAGATAATCCGAAGGACATCAGAGGTGTGATCCTAACGGGTGCTGGTGAAAAAGCTTTTGTTGCAGGGGCCGATATTTCCGAGTTCACGGGCATCAACGAGATGAGTGCAAGGAAATTTGCTGAGGAAGGCCAAGAGATCTTCCAATCCATCGAAGACTGCCATACGCCTGTGGTGGCGGTGGTTAATGGGTTTGCTTTAGGTGGAGGTTGTGAGTTAGCAATGGCAGCTCATATGAGAGTAGCTGTCACATCAGCAAAATTTGGACAACCAGAAGTGAACCTGGGCTTGATTCCTGGTTATGGCGGTACGCAAAGGCTGACCCAACTCATCGGAAAGGGCAGAGCGTTCGAATATTTGATGTCAGCTGATATGTTGAGTGCGGAAAAGGCGCTCGAGTACGGTTTGGTCAACTACGTAGAACAAGATAAGGATTCAGCTAAAGCGAAGGCTCTGGAAGTATTAAATAAAATCAAGTCAAAAGCACCCATTGCTATTGGTAGAGTCATAGATTCTGTAAACGCAAACTTTGAGGATGGTGTCAATGGCTATCAGACCGAAGCAAATGCCTTTGCAGGCTGTTTTGGAACCGAAGACTTTAAGGAAGGTGTAGCTGCATTTTTGGAGAAAAGGCAAGCCAATTTTAAAGGAGAATAATCCTTGTCAATATTTAGAAAGCTAGCAGGTCAGACAGCTATTTATGGACTAAGTAGTGTTCTGGGGCGAATGCTAAATTATCTCTTAGTACCACTTTACACCGCCGTTTTCCTGCCAGGCGAATACGGAATTGTTACTGAGCTTTATGCGTACGTTGCTTTCTTGAACATCCTATACATCTATGGTCTTGAAACGGCTTATTTCAGATTTTCAGAGAAAGGAGACTCGAAGTACTTTGATCTAGCATTTACAAGCATATTATTTACATCGGTTGCGCTATCAGGGGTCTTATGGATCTTTTCAGAGACTATAGCCAACCTGCTTCAATACCCAAATCAGGGAAATTTAGTCAGATGGCTTTCCGCAATTCTGGCTATTGATGCCATTGTTGCAATTCCTTTTGCAAGGCTGAGAAAGGAAGGGAAGGCAAAGACTTTTGCGGTCTTTAAGCTTTCAAACATTGGGCTAAACATTCTTCTTAATCTGTTCTTTATCCTATTCTGTCCTTGGTTTTTAGAGAACCACCCAGATCATTTTTTGTCATTTGTCTACGACCCAAGTATTGGTGTTGGATACGTCTTTCTGTCGAACCTAATTGCCAACGCTGCTTACTTGATTTTCTTTGTTCCGCTCTGGGGGAAAGTCAGAATCCGATTTGCTTCTGATGAATGGAAAAAGATGATGAATTATGCCTGGCCGATTCTCATTATTGGGTTTGCCGGCGTGACCAATGAAATGCTTAGTAGGGCCATTCTAAAGTATAGGCTCCCCGAGGGGTATTATTCCAATTATACTAATCTGGAGATACTCGGAATATTTGGTGCATGTTATAAGCTTTCTGTCTTTATGACATTAGCTGTCCAAGCCTTTAGATATGCATTCGAACCGTTCTTTTTCGCCCAAGCTCAGGAAAAAAACTCACCGGCTATCTTTAGCAAAGTAATGACCTATTTTGTGCTGTTCACAAGTTTCTCTTGGCTGGTTTTTTCAATCTTCATGAACCAATATGCTCCAATATTTCTGAGGCAGTCTAGCTACCTTGAAGCGTTGAATGCAGTGCCTTGGCTGCTTGGCGGAGGACTTTTTCTAGGAGTTTTCTACAATCTTTCCTTGTGGTACAAGCT
>CAYYNA010000282.1:0-4042 GCA_964472815.1 uncultured Roseivirgaceae bacterium | reverse complement strand
TTTCATCACTACAGGATACAACCAGAGTACAGAGTAAGCTCACCCGCAAAGTCTACGAAGATCCCAAAAAGGGCAGGATTTTTATCTTCTCGATCATCCTGATGATCGGCTTCCTGATGGTAAGTGGATTACTCGCTTACTTCTCTACGGACGATAAAGCGATAAATGAACTTGCTACTGGACTTATCATCTTGAGTTTGGGCATGCTTGGATTTCTTAAGGCAGGCGTTGAAATGCGAGAAAATCATCGTCTAGATAAGAAAAGGGACGCTGGCTGATATCGAAATTACCTAAGTCTAAGTTTACTTCTTAGAACCTTATCCCCATGAATTTGCAACTTCACGTGATTAGATCCTTAGCCCCTCATTTTTTGCCGCAAGAGCAGCACCTATGATTCCTGCATGATTTCGGTTTGCAGCAGGTACTAGCTTTGTGTTCAAGTCAAAATACTGCTGATACAAATCAAACTTCTTGCTTACTCCACCCCCCAGGATAAAAAGGTCAGGATAGAACAACCTTTCGTAGCGCATAAAAACTTCATTTAGCCTACCGGCCCAAGTCTCCCAATCCAGGTCTTCTTTTTCACGAACTGAGTTTGCCGCATAGTACTCTGCTTCTATTTGCCGATTTACCATGATAAAGCCAAACTCCGTGTTAGGAAGTAACTTCTTGCCAAGAAAGACTGCTGAACCCAGGCCAGTCCCTGCAGCAATGAAAATGGTCACTCCTTTCGCTTTCTTGCCTACACCAAATTTCATTTCCGCTAGTCCAGCTGCATCACAATCATTGACTAAATGGGCGGGGCACCCGGTGATTTTTTTTATCTCTTCAGCCGCATTCAAACCGATCCAGGATTGATCTACGTTGCTTGCGGTTCGCACAATGTCGTGAACTACCACGGAGGGTAAACCACACCCGACAACACCGTGCCAGTCGAAGTGATCGATGATTTCCTTAACTGTATTGAATACTGCCGCGGGGGTAGCTGGCTGAGGGGTTGGTACCCTCCACCTTTCGGTAATTAGCTCGCCTGTTTTTGTGTCTACAATGGCACCTTTGATTCCTGTGCCTCCAATGTCCACTCCAAGAACTTCCATATCTCAAACATACAAAAGTTGCGGAATTGTGGAAGGGCTATTCTCATGCATTAATACTAATCTTACCAATCTGCACGGTCACTTATTTTTCAGTGCACTAAACCTCAATTCCAAATACTCTGTCACAAGATCATTTAAACTCATTCCATGACCCTTAAATTTCTGAGCATCCGTCATAATGGACATAATGAAATGCTGATCCAACGCCAGTAAAAGTTCCAAGTTGAACCGCCGAAAAGTCCCTTCTTGCATTCCGACCTTATAGATCACCTCAAAATTGTCCAGAAGTTTATCTGTAAAATGCTGAATAATGGACCAAACTTCCGGGAAGTGTGACTGGATCTGCTCAAGAAAGCTTATGGATATCCCCTCTATCCCCTCACCGATCTTCATAAGCATGGTGCGAAGAACCGCTTCCATATCATCACCATCAGTAGCTTTTGAGGATATCACAAAGATCATATCGTCCAAAATCAATTGTACAGCAGTTTGGTAAATCTCCTCTTTTGTGGAAAAGTAGGAATAAATGGTACTCTTACTCTTACCCATCAGCTCTGCTAACTCATCAAGCGTAAGCTTATCAAGCGCTTTGTCCTGCAGAAGCGGAACTAAATCACGAACCCAAGTCTTTGCCTTAGGAGTTAGTTCTTTGCGAACCCTTTCAATTGATTTTCTACCCATGGATCAATCTTACTGGTCATTAGAGTTGGATTATGAAATGGCTTTCTGCTGATCGAGCTTGCGCACCATCGGATTCATCACCGCAAACCAAAGTGGCGGAATAGTTGAAAGCACCATCATTCCAGGGTAACCGGTAGGCATCTGTGGCGATTCATCCATGTGGCGCAGCACCTGGTATTTTCTGCTCGAAATAAAATGATGATCCGAATGCCGTGACAATTCAAATAGATTGAGACGCCCTAAGATGTGATCAGAATTCCAGGAATGATGAGGCATCACCCGCTCGTATCGATCTCCCACTTTGTTTCTTATCAATCCATAGTGCTCAATGTAATTCACGGTCTCTAGCAGCAAATGGCCGATAAGTGCAGCGATGAGAAAGTAGCCGATGGTCACAGCTCCAAAGAAAAAGCCGATGGCGACCAGTAAACTCGCCTCTATCAAATGATCTGTGATCATCTGGTTTTGGAAAGACCAAAAGGATATCCCCTTCTTCTTCAATCTTTGGCTTTCCAGCTTCCATGCCCAACCATAAACTCCCAATATGGACCTGATCCAAAAAGCGTACAATGGCTCCCCAAATTTGGCTGTCGCCGGATCTTCTGGAGTACTAACCATACGATGGTGATGTAGGTTGTGCTCATGCATGAAATGCATATTCAAGGATGTCATTAGGTTAATTTTTGCCATCCATCTTTCATACTGATGCTTTCTATGGCCAAGTTCATGTCCTATGTTGATGCCGAGAATACCGCAGCAAAGCCCCATAGAGGTGATGCGACCTACTTTATCCAAAAGGACCAACCCAGTTTCCTGCATAGAGAAAAGAAAATAAACCAGAGTGAATAACTGCACCGGAACCATCAGATAAATCTGCAAGTCATAGAGCAAGTTATCTAGTCTGCTAGCTTCTTCGGTGTTGCTGACATTTGTAGAATCGGGCCGAAGTAAAAGCTCTAGAATTGGTAGAGCGAAAAAAGTATAAAGAAGGGGTAGAAATGTGACCCATCCATAAGAACCAAAACTGTTCCAAGTCAATAAGGGAAGAATGAACCCTACGGAATACTTTAATGCTTTTAATCTTTTCATCACAAAATCAATTATCGAACTATTTAATCAAAAATAGTTCGATTTTCTTAACCATCAAAATGAAAGCCGATTAGCTTTATAAATCCATCTTCCTCTCTAAAGAGAAACGAGCAGAACTAAACAAAAGGACAATGGTGTTTATCTTTAACACAGTCGCTCACTTTAAATATCAATCATATGCCACAAGATTTTTTTGGAATCGAAAAAGAACTCACTTCAAAACTCGGAACGCACAAATATTTCAGTCTAAACGATCTGGCTGCAAGCAAGCCAGAAGTCAATAGGCTTCCCTATTCCATTAGAATACTCCTAGAAAATACGATCAGAAACTATGACGCATTTGCGGTAACCGAAGCGCATCTCGAAACCATATTGAATTGGAAAGAGACAGCTGGCAAAAAAGATATTCCTTACAGCCCTGCAAGAGTTTTGATGCAGGATTTCACAGGTGTACCAGCAGTTGTGGATATCGCGTCTATCCGAGCGGAGGTGGGACGCAAAGGAAAAGACACCAGTAAAACCAATCCGGTGGTACCTGCTGATATGGTTATTGACCATTCAGTAGTAGTCGACCATTTTGGCACTCCTGACGCTTATCAAAAAAATGTTGATCTAGAGTATGAACGCAACGCTGAGCGATACAAACTGCTCAAATGGGGACAGCAAGCCTTTACAAATTTTAGTGTAGTCCCTCCAGGCATGGGTATTTGTCACCAGGTAAACCTGGAGTACCTGGCGAAGGGAGTCATTGAAAGAGACGGATACTTGTTCCCTGATACACTGGTAGGGACCGACTCGCATACTCCGATGGTGAATGGGATTGGAGTACTTGGATGGGGAGTTGGAGGTATTGAGGCAGAGGCTGCCATGCTAGGTCAGCCCATCTACATGATTCTTCCTGAAGTAATCGGGTTGAAGATTACCGGCAAAATGGTCGAAGGAACTACTGCTACGGATTTAGTTCTAACCATTACGAGGCTACTTAGAGATTATGGTGTCGTCGGCAAGATTGTAGAGGTCTTCGGACCAGGTTTGGCTAATCTGGCAGTGACCGATCGAGCAACCATTTCCAATATGTCGCCTGAGTTTGGATGTACTGATACACACTGGCCCATAGATACGCAGACACTTGACTATATGCGTAAGACCAGCCGACCAGAAGATCACATTGATAT
>CAYYNA010000281.1:0-4106 GCA_964472815.1 uncultured Roseivirgaceae bacterium | reverse complement strand
GACGAACATCTCCATCATCCCCTACGTGACCGCCAACAGCTCGGCCAACAACGAAGTGGACCCTACCGAAAGAGACGCAGACTTGCAGGCGGGCTTTGACGCCAAGGTAGCCGTGACCCCTTCTCTGAACCTGGACCTGACGGTAAATCCGGATTTCTCCCAGGTGGAAGTAGACGACCAGATCATCAACCTCACGCGCTTCGAGTTTCAGTTTCCGGAACGGCGGCAGTTCTTCTTAGAAAACAGCGACTTGTTCGACCAGGCGGGATTCCCCAGTGCACGTCCCTTCTTTTCCCGGCGGATCGGTCTCGCCCGGGATTCTTCGGGATTGTTTACCCAAGTGCCCATCTCCTACGGTGCAAGGCTCAGTGGCTCGATCAATGAAAAGTGGCGTTTGAGTGTCCTGAACATGCAAACCAAGGAGGAAACCTCCATCGGACTACCCGCCCAGAACTATACCGTTGCGGCGCTGCAGCGAAATTTCTGGGCTCAGTCCAACGTCACTTTCAGCTTCGTCAACAAGCAGAGTCTGCGGGTAGAGCCCGGCGATACGGCCAAGTTCTTCAGCCGCAACATCTTTCGGGAAGTGCAGACCGGCAGTCGCATAGAATTGAGACCCAACACCTACAACCGCGTCCTCAGCGTGGATGTGGAGTCCACCAGTAAGGACACGAAATGGTACCATAGTTCCTTCTTCAGCAAGTCCTTCGATGATTTCAACAGTCGGGAGAACCTCTCCGGTTTGCTTTTTGGCAGCTACTCCACCCGGACCTTGTCGGCCTTTGGGGGCTTTTCGTTTATCAACGAGTTTTACAACGCAGAGGCGGGCTTTGTGCCGAGCATTCAGGTGTATCCAGGCCAAATGAACTTTTTCGGCAATCTGACTTACCAGATCTACCCAGATAAGCAAGCCATCATTCGTATGGGCCCTTCCCTGGATTTTGATCACACCTACATCCCGGACGGGACCCTCACAGACCGTAGCTATCGGTTACGCTACCGGTTTGCCTTCTTCAATGCCTCCTCTTTTGTGGTGGGCTACAATTACGTCTACCAGCGGCTTACCAACAGTTTCAACCTGCTAGATCCCGACCTGTATACCGGTTTTCTGGAAGGCGAGGAATACGACTGGAGTTCCTTCGTGATAGCATATGCCAGCAATCCCAGAAAGGCTTTTTTCTACAACATCAGCACCAGCATGGGCGGCTTCTACAACGGAGACAACTTCAACCTCAGTGGAGAGCTAACCTACCGCTACCAACCTTTTGGCAACATTGCCATGCGCTTTGACTACAATGACCTGGAGCTTCCGGAGAATTACGGACAGGAAAAATTGTTTCTGATCGGTCCACGTATCGACCTCACCTTTACCGACAAGATCTTCTTGACCACCTACGTGCAGTACAACAACGTGCTGGACAATGTGAACCTGAACGGCCGCTTGCAGTGGCGCTACCAACCGGCCTCCGACCTCTTCATCGTCTACACGGAAAATTACCTCCCCGATAACCTCTCCAGTAAAAACCGCGCACTCGTGCTAAAGCTCACGTATTGGTTGAATTTGTAGTGGTTTCACTTTGTTAATTTTAGCATCCTGAATGGAGAAAAGTCCAGAACCTTCCTCAACCCAATGCCTCAACTGTGGAGCTACCGTCACCGGGGAGTTTTGCCATGAATGTGGTCAGCGGGTTCGTGACAACCTGGACCGTTCACTCGGTCGCTTGATTGGGGAATTCTTGGGCAACATCTTCTTTTTGGACAACCGTTTTATTCTGAGCGTCTGGTACCTGATCCGGTATCCGAGCCGGATGACGGTAGAATTTCTGGAAGGGAAACGAAAGAAGTTCATTTCACCGGTCACCCTTTTCCTGTTCTTCAACCTGGTCTATTTCATCGTCAGCCCGCTATCTGACTATTCCATCTCGCTTTACGACCAAACCTACTCTCAGCCCTACAGCGGATGGATTCAGGAAATGGTGCGGAACAAGCTGGAAAGAGAAGGCTTGGACTTTCAAGCCTATGGCGTCACCTATCAACATGCGAGTGACAACATTTCCAAGTCCGTCATGATTCTAAACATTCCCATGATTGCCTTGATGGTGTTTCTAATCACGTTCAAGCAACGGAAGTTCTATTTTGACAGCCTCATTTTTGTCTTTCACTTTTTCTCTTTGTTTATGCTGAGCTGGGTCCTGCTCGATTGGGTGGGCACGCTACTGAGTTTCTTTTCCTTAGAGGACGAATCGGCGGCTTCCGCCTTTGTGTTCCTTTTGTTCACCTTTTTGATTCCGCTCACCTACGCCATTCTTGGGCACAAGAAGTTTCTAGCTGTTCGCTGGTATTTGGCCGTCCCCGCTGGTTTAGCTACGATCGTAGCAGTGGGATTATCCAACCTGGTCTATCGACTCATCATCTTCTTTCTTACTTTTTGGACTACTTGATACCTTTCCTTTACAATAGATTAACGGGTACAAGTCAATCATAAACCTTTCACATCTCGCATAGATCCCATAAATTGGTTTGATAATAAAGAAAAAACCAAAATGAAAAATCTCACCAAATTAGTAGCAGTTGCAGTTTTAGCTGCCTGTTCCACAAGTCCCGGAAGCGAAGAAGTACGGGAAGTAGCCAAATACACCATAGATCAATTTTACGAAAACGTGAACATTGGTGGCGGCTCTTTCTCTCCTGACGAAGCAAAATTACTGGTCAGCAGTAATGAAACAGGGATCTACAATGTCTACGAAATTGACATTGCCTCCGGAGAAAGAAGGCAACTGACCAACTCAACCGAGGAATCGTACTTTGCTGGCAGCTATTTCCCTAATGACGACCGATTCATCTACTCTTTTGACGAAGGTGGTAATGAAAACTATAAGGTATTTATGATGTCTCCCGAAGGGCAGACTAAGGATCTAACACCTGGAGACAGTGTAAGAAATGCTTTTTGGGGATGGAGCCGAGATCAGGAAAAAATGTATCTCATGAGCAATAAGAGGAACCCTAACTACATGGACATTTACAAGATGTCCATTGAATCTGTTGACGATGAGGTGCCAATTAGTGAGATCATGTATCAAAACAATGATGGCCTTGACGTGGGAGCTATTTCACCGAACGAAAGATATTTCGCCATCACACAATCCATTACCAGCGCAGATGGTAAGATGTTCCTATTTGATTCGGAAACGGGCGAAAAGACGGATATCTCCATACATGAAGGTGACGCGACCTACAGTCCTCAGTTCTTTAGTTTGGATAATTCTACACTGTATTACACCACAGATGAAGGATCTGATTTTGTGTACCTGGCCAAGCGAAACCTGGAAACAGGAGCGGTAGAAAAGGTTTTCGAAACCAACTGGGACGTTTGGTATGCCTATGACTCCTGGAATGAAAAATATCGTGTGATTGGCATTAACGAAGATGCAAAAACGGTAGTGAAAGTCATCAATCAAGAAACGGGCGAAGAAGTAGAGCTACCAGATATTCCAGGTGGAAGTATTTCTTCGGTAAACATCTCCAAGAAAGAAAATGTAGCCAGACTGATGGTGAGTACCTCGTCTACTCCTAGCAATATGTATGTCTACAACTTCGAAACAGGCGAACTCAAAAAGCTTACGGATACCCTCAACCCCGAAATTGAAGCGGAGGACTTGGTAGAAGGAAAGGTTGTTCGATATGCTTCCTTCGATGGATTGGAAATACCTGCGATATACTATCAGCCGCAACAAGCAACCGCAGATAATAAAGTTCCGGGTTTAGTCTGGGTGCACGGAGGTCCGGGTGGCCAGTCAAGATTGAATAATTTCGAATTGATCCAATATTTAGTGAATCACGGATATGCGGTTCTAGCTGTAAACAATCGAGGCAGCAGTGGGTACGGAAAAGAATTCAATCACCTCGACGATCAGAACCACGGAGATAAGGATCTAAAGGATTGCGTGGCAGGTAAAGACTTCTTTGCTTCCACTGGCGTAATTGACATGGATAAAGTAGGCATCATTGGTGGGTCTTACGGAGGTTACATGGTGATGGCTGCTCTTGCATTTGAGCCGGAAGCCTTTGACGTAGGTGTGAACATTTTCGGGGTGACCAATTGGTTA
>CAYYNA010000280.1:1793-4123 GCA_964472815.1 uncultured Roseivirgaceae bacterium | reverse complement strand
ATCGATTTTCTAAACCACATACAGAACAAAGATTTCTCCCGCAAGGATGGGAGGAATTTTCCCAAGAAGATTGGAGGGAAATGACGCATGAGGTTTTTCAAAACGTATTCAAAAAATCAGCAGTGAAGCGAACGAAATTTGAAGGTTTGAAACGCAACTTAAGGTTTATTAGCACATGAATGATAAGCACGAGCATAAATGTAAGGGTAGCATATGAGTTTTATGTTTGGGATATTACTGTAGTGTGGTTTCTAACTGTCAACAATCGGCCTTGAGGTAGCAACTGGCTGTATTGCTGAAGTGAAAAAAATCACACCAAATAAACAATATGATTAAGAAATCTGTCACTTGTGCATTACTGGCTTTTTTGGGAATGGGAATTATTCAACAGCTATATGCTCAATCCCAAATACAAACCAAAGTAGATTCTACCTACCTCTACTCCTACGAAAAAACCAGGTTCGTCCCACCAGCCGATAAAACGCTGCTTATTCTGGGTCAATCCCTAAAGAACATAAACGAATACAGAGCACTTTCTAACTATCAAAATTATCCTGCAGGCTGGGCCGCTTATTGGGCAGTGACCGAATTTGCTGGGTTTGATGGGCCTTGGAAGACCGTCTCTGGCGACACACAAGATCATCAACTTCTAGCCAACAAATTTGACAATATGGTGATTCATAGTGCCATGTGGATGGTGGGAAAATGGGGTGTCGCCCAAAAAACCATTGACGGGAAATATGATGATGTAATAAGAAAGTATGCACGGTGGGCGAAGAAAGTTGATAAGCCTATTTACCTGCGACTCGGCTATGAGTTTGACGGCCCTCACAACGAACTAGAACCGAAAGAGTATGTGGAGGCCTATAGACATATAGTAGATATGATGCGCTCAGAAGGTGTAAATAATGTCGCTTATGTCTGGCACTCATATGCCGCAGCACCTTACAAAAACTACCCAATCGATGAATGGTACCCGGGAGATGATTATGTAGACTGGGTGGCTATCTCCGTTTTTTTCCAGCCTTACGATAACATCAAGACACACAAGGAAACCAATGATGTGTTAGATTTTGCCAAAGCCAAGAAAAAGCCCGTCATGGTTGCGGAGACCAACCCTGTGATGGGCATCAGCAAAAAAGGAATGAAAGTTTGGAATGACTGGTTTGTTAACTTCTTCTCGTTCTGCTACGAAAAGAATATCAAAGCAATATCGTTCATTAATCAGGACTGGAGTCAATTGCAGATTGAGGGGATCGAGGAATGGAAAGATGCTCGACTGTGGAATAATAAGAAAGTACTAGAAAGGTGGTTTGAGGAAACCAACAAAGAGCACTACCTTAAACAATCGCAAGACCTCTTTAGACAACTCAACTATCAAACAAAACAATAATTCAGCTTATGAAGACCATCAAAAACCTCGCTCCAGTGCTACTAGTGATCCTGCTTAGCTGCCAGCAGCCTTTAGAAACGATCCCTGACGTGAAGCAGGAAGGAATGGTAACAATAACTATCATGTATCCTAATGATGTGGACAAAACATTTGATATGGACTATTATGCTAATAAGCATATGCCTATGCTAGCTGAGTTATTTGGAGAGACCATGAAGGGATATGAAATAGATAAGGGAATCAGCGGCAGAACACCTGAGGATGAAATCCCTTTCCTTGCAATCGGTTACATGTACTTTGATAAACTCTCTGACTATCAAGAAGTGTTTGCCCCAAATGCCGAAAAAATTCTCAACGATATTCCAAACTATACGAATATCAGACCCATTGTTCAGATCAGCGAAATAGTAAAATAAATATCCACCAAACGTTCGCTTATGCAAGTTGAAATCAGACCTCACCATCAGAGAGGAATAGACAATCTAACTGCTGAATATGAGAATGACGAAAGGTTTCAAGCTATCATCATTGGTGGTTCGGTTGCCAAAGGCTGTGCTCGAGCAGATTCAGATGTGGATTTTATGATTGTGGCTACAGATGAAGAATATGAAAAGCGAAATCAAAAAGGTGACCTCTTCATTAACCGACAAGACCTTACAGATTATCCCAACGGATTTGTGGATGGAAAAATCATCAATTTGGCTTACCTGCATGAAGTAGTAGAAAAAGGAAATGAACCTACAAGAGCAGCTTTTGAAGGCGCTTTTGCTGCTTATTCCAAAATAGAAAACTTGGATAAGATCATGGCAGATATCACTAAATATCCAGAAGAGACGAGAGCAGAAAAGCTAAAAACCTTTTATGCCATGTCATTCATCCAACACTGGTTGATGGGCGAAGCATCTCGTCACAACAACCTCTATACAAAAAGCAGAGC
>CAYYNA010000280.1:0-1693 GCA_964472815.1 uncultured Roseivirgaceae bacterium | reverse complement strand
ACTGGTTGATGGGCGAAGCATCTCGTCACAACAACCTCTATACAAAAAGCAGAGCTGCCTCTCAGCTGGCTCTGTTTGCAGGTCGACTTATCTTAGCGCATAATAGGGTCTTCTTTCCCTACCACAAGTGGTTTTATGAATTTCTAGGTAGGTGCGACCAAATGCCAAAAAATCTAATTGAGCAAATGAATACGCTGCTAAGCGAACCAAATCAGCAGCATGCTACTGATCTTTTCACCAGTATCAAAGCATTTCAAGACTGGGGAGTTACGGACATTGAAGCATTTTCATGGTTCATGGAAGATGTAGAGTGGGGCTGGAGGAAAGATCAGGCAAGTCTGGAAGATTGGTAAGCTCAAAGTCTATCAACGTAGAGGAGGGTGAAATAGGCTTACAAGTCTGAAACATACCGCCGATTTAATCGAATCCATATCGTAACATTATTTGCTACTCATGCATCATCTGCGTGTGAGAAAAGTAATCGTAACCTTCAAGACCGCATTCAGAGATGCGAGAAAAAACCTATTGCACACGCTACTATCAGTACTTGGTATTGTCATCGGAGTAGGTGCCTTGGTAGCTATCTTATCACTTATCGACGGATTAGAAAAGCATGCGCACGACCAAATCGCAAAAACCACTTCATTAGAAAGTGTAATTGTGACAACCCAAGCTTCAAAGAGAGTGGACGGAATTCGAGTAGCAAAAGAAGCTTATGGTTATTTCAACCATAGCAATTTCCGATCCTTGATGGATAAAATGGAGAATGCCATGGGATATATGAGGTATCAGGAGTCTGGATTCATATCCATTGGTGACAGTGTGGAGAGGGGAATTCTCCTGACGGGAATCGTTGAAACAGAAAATGAGCAGATAGAAATCTTGGCGGGCAGTTTCCTTGAAGAGAGCGATCTATTTTCCGGTGATTCCATTGGGCTACTTTCCAAGGAGCTAGCTCTTGCGCTAGGAAGTGATTCTTCTTTTGGAAACTGGATAGGAAAGCCCTTTTCATTCAAAGGGAATACCTACCAGATAAAGGGTGTTATTGACGTCCCCTCCAATCATTTACAGGTTTTTGTCCCGATAACTCAGATCACAGATGAAAAGCTGAAGGCCTCTCCTCCCCAACTAATAGTAAAGGCTCAATCCGTAGAGGATGTCCCTCAAGTAAAAGAGCAGATTGAGGATTTTATTGAGACGGAATTCAAAGAGTATTCAGACGATTTTAACATAGCCACCAACGAATTTCGAGTGGAGCAGGCCAATCAAGGATTTTTGGTCTTCAGGCTTATTATGGGATTAATTGTCGGCATTTCAGTACTTGTAGGTGGAATTGGAGTCATGAACGTCTTGTTGATTTCTGTAAATGAACGAACTGCTGAAATTGGGGTAAGAAAGTCTGTAGGAGCAAAAAAGAAAGATATTGTATTACAATTCCTTTCGGAATCGCTGATCATTAGTCTCATCGGAAGCTTTCTTGGAGTAGTTCTTGGCATATTGTTCACGTTAGTAGCTGTTCCAATTGTGAAGCACTTAGCAGAGATTCCATTTCAGGCAGCTTACACGTTGAACACCTTGGCAATTATCAGCACAGTGGCCGTCATTACCGGTGTAGTTTTCGGGACTTATCCTGCGCTGAAAGCTTCCAGATTAGATCCGGTGGAAGCCATTAGAAGGGAGTAAGAGTTCTTCT
>CAYYNA010000279.1:0-4130 GCA_964472815.1 uncultured Roseivirgaceae bacterium | reverse complement strand
CAGATCCCTGAATAGCCTGCGGTAGTGCACTAAGTGGAGGATAAACGGTCCAACCACCCGCTGCGGGTCCAGTCTCAATGAATAGGGAAATGAACATGACGACACTGGATGCAAAAAAGAACCAGTAAGAAAGCATATTCATAAATCCAGATGCCATGTCTCTTGCTCCAATCTGCAATGGAATTAGGAAATTCGAAAACGTCCCACTCAAGCCTGCTGTAAGCACGAAAAACACCATAATAGTACCGTGCATGGTTACAAGGGCTAAATAAAACTCCGCATCTAGTTTACCTGTTTCCGTGATCCACTCACCCATGATTGGTCTCAGCCACTCTAAACTCATTTCAGGGAAGCCTAACTGCAACCTGAAAATAAGTGAGAGAGCACCTCCAATCAACGCCCAAAAAATTCCTGTAATAAGAAATTGCTTCGCAATTGTCTTGTGATCAGTAGTAAATATGTACTTGCTCACAAAACCCTGCTCATGATGCTCATCATGATGATCGTCATGATGTGCTAAATCTTCCTGAAGTTCTATATCTGTTACTGACATAATTTATTATTTAGAGCTACTTAATGCGGTCGTAACTTTCTGTTCTCTTGAAATGTTTTCTATCCCGGAAGCGATTTTTGCTGCTTCCTTCAATTCGTCTGGCACTTGGCTTATATAGCTTGGATTCTGTTTCAAAAAAGTATTGGCCTGGTTCTCTTTGTACCACGCATCGTACTCATTTTCATCTAATACAGTAATGATACCCTTCATACTGTAGTGCCCTTTACCGCAGATTTTGTTACAAACCAATTCGTAGTTAAAGTCTGGATTTCCAGTCTTTTCTCTCATCTCAGCTGTACTTATCGTAGGAGTAAACCAGAATCGAGTTGGCATACCAGGTACAGCGTTCATTTGTATTCTAAAATGAGGATTATACACACTGTGGATCACATCTCTACCCCTGATCTGTAAGTGCACTGGCCTTCCTTTTGGAATCACCAACTGTGTTGCAAGAAAATCATCATGGCCATTTTGGTCAGCTAAGTCAATACCTAAAGCATTTATAGGATCAATCTTCCTGAAATCATAGTCGCCTAGCTCCTTGTCTCTTCCAGGGTATCTAAAACCCCAAGCATATTGATAGCCAACCACCTCTACAACTTCTGAATTTTCAGGAGCTGGACCAGTAATATTATTCCATTCCTTCAAACCTGAAATAATCAACCATGCTAGTACAATTGCAGGTACAATTGTCCATACTAACTCAAGTGTGTTGTTGTGTGGGTAGTAGGTAGCTTTCTGATTCTTGTTATATCGGTACTTCCAGCCAAATCCAAACAAAAAGATCTGAGTGATCACGAAGACAGCCACCGTAATGTACATCGTGATACTAAACAAGTCTTCAACTACTACTCCATGCTCGGAAGCAATTGGAAGGTTATAAATGTCTGCCTCAGTTATTGAGAAATAGAAAAAAGCTCCAAAACCTACAATCACAAACAGAACCCCAAGAATGGCCTGCCAACTGTTGTTGCTTGAAACTTCTAGGTCTCCTTCATCGGCCTTCTTCCTCTTAACTACGTCCACTAAAGTGGTCACTCGATAAGCAGTGAAAATCACTGCTATGACCAAAACTACCGCTACTATTATGATTAAATTCAACATAACCTATCGTCAACTATTAAATATGATGATGAAGACTTTCTTGTAACATTGGATGATTCTTGGCAAAAAGTGGTGCCTTAGAAAGTGCGTTTAATGAAACGTACAAGAAGGCACTCAAATAAACCATGATCAAACCAATCTCCATAAAACCAAAACCACTGTTGTGTCCTACTGTACCAGGTGACACCATCAGGTAAAAATCTAGCCAATGACCAAACACGATCATTGCCGTAACTACTTTCAATATCCTCGCGTGTCTTTTTGAATCTCTGGTCATCAACAACAAGAATGGTAAGAAGAAGTTAAGAATCAGATTAATATAGAACACTGGTGCATAATGATCGTCTTTCCATCTTTCCATAAAGTAGATAGTCTCCTCAGGAATGTGCGCGTAATAGATCAGAAGAAACTGAGAGAACCACACGTAAGTCCAGAAGATGGTAAATGCAAAAACGAACTTTCCAAGATCATGAATGTGGTTTTCATTTACAACACTCAAGAGACCCTTATCTTTCAAGAAGAGCACCAAGAACAAGGTAAGTGAAAGGCCAGCAACCCACCAGCTGGCAAAAACATACCAGCCAAACATGGTGCTAAACCAATGTGGATCAATTGACATGATCCAATCCCATGCTGCCATCGAAGATGAAACTGCAAAAAAGACTAAAAAAACAGCAGAGGTTGTTCGCATTTTATACCATGCGTTTGTTCCTCCTTCTATGTCCTCAGAAAATGCCAATGTGCGAAGTTTTCTAAACAGCATGTACCATACGCCAAAGAAAACTACAAGTCTTGCCACCCAGAAGAACGGAAAGGTACCAGCTTCAAATGGAGCGAAGAAATAACTTGCTTTGCCTTTTAATATATCATCTCCACCCTCTTCAGCATACAATTCTGCATGCGTCCAGTGAAAAATATCATGACCTCCGTAAAGGAAGACTCCTAACAAAAGGACAAAAGCAATTGGTAACCATGAGCCAAAAGCAAATGGGATTCTCTTAAGTCCTGCCGACCATCCCGCTTGAGCAGCGTATTGTATGGCGAAAAAGAAAACACCGATAATCGCAATTCCACCGAAGAATACATTATTAATCCATAAGTTGGATAAGAATCTCTTTTTTACCGGGCTAGCGTGATGACCGTCATCATGGCCACCTCCATGATCATCGGCATGAGCCTCAGCTTTACCATCGCCGTATGGCTCTTCGTCATGTCCGTTGGATGCGTGTTCGGTACCGTCTGCATGGGCATCTCCGTGGCTACCGTGACCCGAATCACCTGAACTAATCGTAAAGAATCCCAGAACTGCTAGAACCAAGCCAATAACTAGCGTGATGATCAGCCTCTTTTTTGCTGTACTAGTAAACTCGTATTTTTCTTCTGTTACCATGACTGATCTTTAATTCGCCTGTTGTAGTTCTTTTACGTATTTAGCAATTCTCCACCGGTCTTCAACACTGATCTGAGATCCATGTGCTCCCATCAATCCTTTTCCGTAGGTGATTACGTGCACAATGTGACCTTCTGTGATGTTCAAATAAGCAGCGCCGTTTAGGTTGGCAACTCCAGCATATTTCTCTGCAACTAATCCATCACCCGCTCCCTTCTCACCGTGACAGTGCTCACAGAATCGATCGTAAAGCGCTTTACCATCCTTGACGATATCCGCTTGCGTTGAGTCAAACGGGCTTACCCACATCTCTGCAGCCATCTCTAGTTCGGTTGCATCAAAATCTTGCTGAAGCACAGTACCCCGTCGAATGGTGTTAGCCACTGGTCTTCTCATATTCATTTTGTACTGATTATACGGATTAGAATTATAGAACTCACCATGACCATCCTCTTCATTCGAATCAAGCCAAGAACCCTGGCTTTCGTCAGTAATCTGTGTCAAAGGCTCATATGGCGTAGAATGATACATCTGCGGTGCGTATTCTAAACCAGTATTATCCGGACCTGCTGCGCATGAGGAAACTAGTACGCTAACTACCAGAACTCCTAAAACTTGAATTGAACTTAACTTCATTTATTCAAATGTTTTGTTATTGACCTCAATTGCACCAGAACCCTGCAGCACCTTCTTTATTTCTGATTCCTTAACGTCGTTTCTTTCTAAATCTATAGCCATCACATGCTTATCATCAGTGATCCTTATGTCGTAAATTCTTGGCTTTCCCCATGGCTTAAGATTGGATATTCCCAGGAATGTTCCCACCATACCAAAAGATGCTAGCAGAACTGTCAATTCAAAAGTCACTGGCACAAAAGATGGAAAAGCTAAAAAGTCCTTACCTCCAATAATCATCGGCCAATCGACTCCCATCATACCTATTTGCATAGTCAGGGCTAGCGAGGTACCTGTTATTCCAAAAAGGAAAGCAGCTACTGACAACCAACTTCTTTTATAGCCTAGTGCATGCTCCAAACCATGAACGGGGAATGGAGAATAGACGTGTTCGGTCTTAACACCTGC
>CAYYNA010000278.1:0-4212 GCA_964472815.1 uncultured Roseivirgaceae bacterium | reverse complement strand
GCGATGATGACGATGATGACGATGATGACGATGATGACGATGAACGGATTTTAAAATATGACATCTTATACAAAACAGCCTCTGGGCAAGTCATTCGATTTGACCCTAAGTTGAAAATAAATACTCCTGGCTTTCACTAAAAAAATATATCAAGTATGAAGCTGAAACCTACTTTATATATTTTCCTGCTGATGCAGGCCTTCTCACTGATTTCTTTTGGCCAGGGAAGCATCCAAAGAAAAGCTGACAGCACTAAGAACATCATTAATTCGCAAGATCTAAGCACCAGCGAGTTACTGGAGTCCTACAATTGGCTGGCAGCCTACTCCCAACCTTTAGAACAAATTGAGTACGGAGAAAAGTTGCTTGATCTAGCAACTAGATACAGAAATACAGAATACATCTATCATGCAAATTTCAACCTAGGAGTTGCATATAGACTGATCGGGAAGCTTGATGTTGCTTTGGAGTATTTATTTGAAAGTGCTGCAATTTGTAGCGAATCCAGCTCACTTCAAAAATATCTACCTGGCGTTTATTCCGAGATATCGTCTTCATACACACAAAATGGAGATGCGCGGAATGCACTACTATTTGGCTCAAAATCAATAGATATTCTAAGAAAGGAAGGCAGCAAAAAAGTGCTTGCTATCTCCTTACTAAATCACGGTTATGATTACTATTTAATCGGGCAGTATGATTCAGCGAAAGCCTACTATAATGAATCTGAGCCAGTACTTCGAGAGATCGACTTGAAAATAGGTATTGCCTATTTGATAGGCAATCGAGCCCTGGTCTATTGGAAAACGGGTGATGTAGATCGTGCAATAGCAGATTTATTTGAAGCCGTTTCACTGATTGAACCTTTTGGTGATACGTATGGAATATCAGATTACTACAACCAGTTGGGTCAAATATTTTATGAAAGAGGTGAGCTAGATAAAGCAATTGAGTATACCAGTAAGAGCTTTGAAATGGCGAAAGAAGACGATTTCAAAGAGCAAGCCAGAAACGCTGCGGAGTTGTTATCGACTGTTTATAAAGAGCGTAATGAGTATGAGAAAGCGTTCGCATTTCAATCTGAATATTTCAAGTACAGAGATAACATACAGAATCTAGCTACGACCGAAAGACTAGCAAACCTTCGAATAGAGTTTGAAGTGGGGCGGAAACAAGCCCAAGTGGATCTTCTACTTGAGCAGAAACAGAGCAGCAGAACCATTATGATTGTAGGAGGAATCTCCTTAGTGGCAGTCTTGGCCTTGGTTGTGATCATCTATGCTTCGTTCAAATCGAAAAATGAACTCAGTAAGCTACTTGTGCAGCAAAAAGACTCTTTGGTACAAGTCAACGATACAAAAGATCGATTCTTCTCCATCATTTCGCATGATCTGAGAGGTCCCGTAAACGCATTAAGTGGGCTGGTAGGAGTGATCAAGTTTTACGTAAACGAAGGTAAGACAGACCAATTGCTTGAGCTGACACAGCGAATGGAAGAAGCGACTGATAAACTCATCAAGCTTCTCGATAGCTTACTTTCCTGGTCCATGCAACAGCAAGGTCACTTCAGGTATTTGCCTGAGAAACTGAGTGCTAATCAGCTGATGGAAGATGTGGTGGACATGTTCCACAACATGGCAGTTTCCAAAAGGATTACATTGAAAACAAATGTTTCTGCCGACATAAACCTGTACGCCGATAAGAATACCAGCTCTACCATCTTTAGAAATCTCGTCAATAACGCCATCAAGTTTACTGGTGAAGGTGGATTAGTCGAGCTTTCTACCAAACTGGATCGTGAAAAAAGACTGGCTTTGATTGAGGTTAAAGACAATGGTATTGGTATATCGGAAGAAAAACTAAAGACCTTATTCCACCTCGATGAAAATGTTTCCAGCAGAGGTACTGCAGGAGAATCAGGCTTAGGTTTAGGACTGCAATTAGTACATGAGTTTGTTGCGCTGAACAAAGGAAAAATTGAAGTGGAAAGTGAATTGAATAAAGGAACAACCTTCAAAGTATTCCTTCCATTTTCAGAAGGCGCATAAACCAATTTAAATCTTTGTCGGTTTAGATAAGCTAAAGCAGCAAGATGTCTAAATCGATCAAGCAAATAATTCCATTAGGGTTCCCGTGGCAAACACAGGACCCTTTTCTTTTTTGTGTCTACCATAGAGACCTCTATCCTCAGGGTAATCAGATACTGGGTCCAGATCCAAAGCATTTAAATGGAAGGATGATTGGTCAGGATTTCACCATCAAAGATGGATGGCGAATGTACCATGGTCAGCAAGTTCCTGGATTTCCTCAGCATCCGCATAGAGGGTTTGAGACGATCACGGTAGTACCTGAAGGTTTAGTGGACCATTCTGACAGCATGGGCGCTACTGGACGTTTTGGTCATGGTGATGTACAGTGGATGACGGCCGGCAAAGGAGTACTTCATTCCGAAATGTTCCCGCTGGTAAATGACGACATGGAGAATCCTTTGCTGCTATTCCAAATCTGGCTTAACCTCCCCAGAAAGAGCAAGTTTGTAGATCCGCACTACAAAATGCTGTGGGCAGAAGATATCCCGGTTCACAAAACTAAAGAAGCAGAGTTGACCATTATTTCGGGTGACTTTCGTGCAACCAAATCACTCGATACTACTCCGGATTCATGGGCAGCAGATAGCGAAAATGGAGTGGCAATTTGGTTAATCAAAGTAAAACCAAATGGATCGCTTTCATTGCCAGTTTCAAGTTCCGAAATCAATCGTTCGCTTTATTTCTACAAGGGATCCGATTTACATATTGGAGATACTGCGGTCAAACCTAATCAGGGTGCTGAGCTCCATGCAAATGAAGAAACTGTTTTAGAAAACGGCACGGAAGAAGCTCACCTTCTACTCCTACAGGGTAGACCTATTGGTGAGCCAGTTGTTCAGCAAGGTCCATTTGTAATGAATAGTCAAGAGGAAATCTACGATACTATCCGAGAGTACCAACGAACCCAGTTTGGGGGTTGGCCCTGGCCAAAAGATGAGTTTGTTCACCCTCGAGAGAAGGGACGCTTTGCCCTTCACTCCGATGGAACCGAAGAAGTAAAGTAACTACGCTAAACTATTGTGGCTCCCATCGCAGAAAGGTGCTCCATTCGTCTGTTTGCATTGACACAAGTAAACGGTCTTGGATTCTTCTGCTTTTAAGACCAGTGGCGTGAAATCGCTTCCTTTGTGCTTTCCATCACAAAATGGTTGATTTTCGGATTTGCCGCAGGTACACCAAAAATAGGACTCACCTTCTTTTATATCTACTGCTGTTGGGGTTTTCCCAGCTACTTCTCCTTTCATGTTTTGCAACTTAGTTAGATGGTAAAAGGAATTGTGAGCACTAATTGTTTGTAAGTGATTGTTATTCAGAGCAATTCTAAATAATTAGGATTTCTACCAGATAAAACAAAAAACCCTGACCGTTCGGCCAGGGCTGGATTTTATGGATTAATTGAAAAACTAGGGTATTGTCACATCTCCTACATCATTCCAGTCAATATCATCCCAGGTAAAAGATGCTGATCCCCCACCTTCGATTAGCTCATCAATATTGATATTCAAAGTGAAGACATCTCCAACATTCATAGCTAAATCTGGATCTATATCAGACTCAATATTGATATTGAATCCTGTTTCGTAATCGTAATAATAGAGTCGAATGTTTCTTAGGTCTCTGGGTAAAAAGTAATATGAGGTTTGATTCCAATAATTATCTCTCCAAAACGATATGTAGTCATAATCATATTCCGTAGGCTCAAGGCTTTCAGATCCAAAAGAATAATACTGACTATTTCCTGTTTCTAAACCTACTTCAATGTTCCACTGATCGGATTCATTTGCTATTATGTTCAAATCGATTCTTGACGAGATATTTTGCATATCAATTTCCACCACTTCATCTGTATCTGAGGTTACTTCTGCAAATGCTTTACCAACAAAAATTGGGTTATCCGTCACCTGGTAAGCATCTATGAAGGGGTAGCTTGTGCCAGTGCTATCACCGTAATAATGGTAATCATAGTATGAAGCATAGGCAGTAGAGGCTAGGACAGTGTACGAACCATCCTCTAGTGGGGGAATGTAAAGCGTATCAGGAAGCGTATTTTCAAACACATAATCATCACCTTCATAGTTTGCGCTATCATAGTAATAGTGATTGTATGCGTTTTGATTGTAAT
>CAYYNA010000277.1:0-4223 GCA_964472815.1 uncultured Roseivirgaceae bacterium | reverse complement strand
TTGACAGCCTATTACCTCAAAAAGGGTAGAAATTGGTGGGTAGAGACTGAAGGTGATAAGAAATGCTTCAAAAGCATTGAAGATATGGTTGACGCTTACCTGGAGTTGCTTGAGATCGAAGCCATAAAAACGACCTTCGAGAGGCGCAAATTCTCCAGAGAATTTAATGTCGGCAAGGTAGAAATAGCCTCTATCACTGAGGACAAATACATCGAAAGTGAGACTGAATGCTACTATTGCAATGGTACCGGAATGGCCGGTGGCCTGCCTTGTTCCAACTGCAATGGTACCGGTATTGTAAAGGTTTTTGCAAAGCTGACTTGATGGTTTTTCGGCACTATTTAAGTAGGTAAAGTCTACTCCCCTCTTATTCAAGGTTTAGTAAAAAACAGCCATTAGAGTCTGTATTGGCCGTTTTTGTCTTTTCTGGATTATGAAACGTATTTATAATCAAATAACATTTATACTAAACAGTAGAAATAAGAAATGAATAATATAAGAATCACTTTTAAAGCACTAACCAAGTCTATCGATTTTAAGGTAGAGTCCGAAAATAACATTCATGATTTTGTCAACGATTTATTCTTGACCTTCGAGCATACAGTTGATCATGAAAACAAGCTCATCAGGCTGCAATGCATTCAACGAAACAGTGAAGAAATCAGGAGTCGAATTGGGGTCATTGTAGAAAAATACAAACACCTTAATCCCAAGGTCTATCAAATAAGAGATTATTTCAAAGAGCTAGCGATAGAAGAGCATTTTCTGTTTTTCTATAATGTTGAATTTAATTCAGAAGAAAATACAGAGGCTTTTATGCTTCTCCACTCTCTTGAAGACCAGGTTAATCTAGACACGATAAAAAGCCAAATCAACAATGTATTTGGAGACTTTTTTAAGCGCTATGAACTATTGAGCTTTGATGGTGAAAAAAAGGTTAGAATTGGTGAGGCTGATAAATCTAAAAGAGTCTGCAGGTTTTGTGGTAAAGGAAATGGAGAGGTGACTTTTAAAAATGTGGCCCATTCCATTTCTGAAGCATTTGGGAATAAGAATATCATTACCAATGATGAATGTGATAGTTGCAACGAGCGGTTCGGTGCTGGTATCGAACATGACCTGATACAGTACCTGAGTTTGTATAGAAATTTCTTTCAGGTGAGAGGGAAAAATGGTGTGCCTAAACTGAGAGGAAAAAACTTTGAAATTGAGCCTGGAGATCGATTTTCTATCCACCACTATTTAAGTAAAGAACAAGAAGAGGATCCCGAAAGAAACCCATTCAATGTGAGGTTCGAAACCCATGAATGTGTGGCATTGCAAAATGTATATAAGGCAATGGTCAAGTATGCACTCAGTGTTATGCCTACATCTGAATTGATCCACTTTAGAGATACCATAGAATGGATCAACGGTGAGACAAACGTGGCTCAATTGCCAAAAGTGGCAATGCTCCACTCATATAGTCTTTTGGTAGAGCATCCAAAGATTACGTTGTCAATAAGAAAGTCTGAGGATCAGAGAGTGCCTTACACAGTAGCGGAATTTAGGTTTACCTCTTTAGCCTTCGTTTTCATTATACCGCTGTCATCCAAAGACTGTCGGAGTTATAATAATGCAGAAGATTTTGATCATTTCTGGAACTCATTTAGTCATTACAGCCAGCAGGATGGCTGGAAGTTTGAAAATATGAGTGACTCGGTGAGAAGGCCTTTTGCTATGAATTTGAAATTTGAAGTCCGCAAAGGTGCTGAAGCTGTAGAATAGTAGATATTGACCATAACTTTCAAGTGGTCAATATCAATCTGATCTAGTCTTATCATCATTAATTCAGGCCCATCTAATTATTAATATGAGTATAACTAATCATGCAATATTGATTACTTTACAGTATGGCCTTACGAATTAAGACAAGTGAAGATTTTTATCAGCATTTGCCCGATGGAACTGTAGTTATTACAGAGGATATCATATTTGAAGCTCCTGGGGATGCTACCTACCCAACCCAACCAATTATGGTTGAAGGAAAAACCTTCAAAAAGAGTGTAAGGATTTCAGCTCCATGGTGTGGCAGGTTCCAGTTCAATAACTGCACCTTCACCACGTTCGAAGCCGCAGGAGATTACAAACTGGAAGATCTTTCATTCAATAAGTGCACGTTCGATTCGATTAATATTGGAGGTAGAATCTCTGTGCATGCACTTTTCATTACTAAGAGTGATAAGTCGGGAAATATCGTTGTTGGGCCTGGTGTGTCAGGTCACTATTTCAATATTTATGATAATCCGAGAATCAGAAAGTTTCAATTTGCAGGAAAGATAGATCATCTTAGACTGGTTAACAGAAGAAAAAATACCACCAAAGATAAACCTACAGATCGGCCTTTAAAATATCTTAGTCATCAGAGCATTGGTAGCGTGACCCTGAATGTTTCGCAAATGGGTTCTATAGTTGTTGAGTTTATCAAAACTCAGGAATTGAGAGTTCATGAGGCCAATATTGATGGCAGTACAAGGTTTAACCATATCTATGCCGCTAAGCTTGTCTTCCAGGAGTTTGCTTCCTCAAATACTACACTGAGTAAGGTGGATGTTGAGTATGATGCAAATGGTAAGTTCGAGTTATATGCTACCGACCTTAATGGGGTAAGGTTTCACGATTGTAAATTGGCTGGACAAACATTTATCAAAAGTTCCAGGATTGCAGGAGCGACCACGCTAGATTCAGATTGGCCACTTGAATTAGAGGGTACCGGTGAAACGAAGCATACCGCCTACCAGCAACTAAGGCTTTTGCACCAATCACATGGAAGTTATAGGAAACAGCTACACTATTTAAAACTTGAAATGTCTTCCTTCAAAGAACTGGAAGACAAGGAGTTGATAAGAGAACGAAAAGAGAGCAAAGGGTTTTGGGCAAAATGTAAGTGGTTGAGTCATTGGTTCGAACACCTAATAAAAGTAAGGCTCCCCCACTTTGCCAGCCGGTTCGCTACTTTGACAGGTCGGCCTATAGTCATATTCTTCATTGGGTGGTTAGTGATCACCAACTTATTCATCTTAATGCAGGGAAACGAGTTGGGGATTGTCCATGCCTGGACATGGCCCTGGCACTGGGATGTTAACCTCTTTTTCCACATCGCATTGCCAACTCACCGTGGATTATATCATGGAGATATTCTTTTGGAATGGATCGATATTCCCTGGAAAATTATCTCCGCGTATTTGATCTATCATATAGTGGTCTCTTCAAGAAAGCTGATCAAGGCTTAGCCTCTTAAATTCTATTCAATGACCCTGGATCAGCTACTAAATCATCCACTATTAAGCCTTCCAATTGATTGGAAAAAAGAGGGCTATGAGTCTTATAATGACACGGTCAACATCATAAGTCAATCATACCTTAAACTTCTTGATGAGCTTGACGAAGCTGCCATTACCGGTACAGTAGAGTACATAGGCGCTATCGACAAAAAGAGCTTACTATTAGTATCCGAAAAGGTAGCTAAAGCTATTTCAAAGTCGCTCGATATATACCTTAATCAGGGGAACCCTTTTTTAGCTGCCCAGGTACTTCGGGAAGCTTTTTTATATCAGCCAGATCTACCTAATGCCCAGCAGCCTAATTATTGCATAGGTACTTTCCCTCTTTATCCAAGGCAGTACAGAATTAGGATTACCAAGGCCTGCGATTCTTGGGGTATATTTCATGCTCCATTCGAAATACGGCAAAATGTAGGAACATCCAGGTACAGTATCCCTGGCTACCCTACGCTGTATTTGTCCAGGTCTGTATTAACTGCATACCGTGAAATGGGCCCTAAACCTTATGAAGAGGTTTTTGTGTCCAAGTTTGAATTTACCGCCAAAGATCATCATTCAGAGTATCTGGTAGACATGATGAACCGTCCTACTTTGGACAACCTCGGTGATATTTACAGGTACCTGGCACGCTGGCCACTTCTTATGGCCTGTAATATGAAAGTAAGCGTACCTGATGCTGTCTTTAAGCAAGAGTATATTTTGCCCCAAATGGTTTTCCAGTGGGTAAAAGAGAAATACAAAGTTGGCGGTAGGCCCATTGCCGGTGTGCGTTATCCATCTACCAAAATTGAACCTTCAGATGAATCAATGCAGTCCTTTCACGCCAATACCGCAATTCCTGTACGGGAGGTAAATCTAAACGGATATTGCCCGGTAATTACGCGAATGTTCAACTGGACT
>CAYYNA010000276.1:0-4231 GCA_964472815.1 uncultured Roseivirgaceae bacterium | reverse complement strand
CCTCAGCCCTTTTTGTAGATCGTCCCGCCTATCACCAGAGCGCCGGAGATAATCATTAGGTTTTTGATGATGTACTGACCTTCCATGGTTGGGAGCCAAAACCTACCCTCTTGAAAAGTGATTTCTGGAAGCAAGAAAAGCGGCATGAATGTCCCACCCATTTGTAGAAACAATAATCCAATGGCAAATCTGGTAGTGGATTTAAATAAGAAGGCTATCCCAATTACGACCTCCCACCATCCGATGACAGAAAGCCAGGTCTTTGGAGCTAAGATAGGCAACCAAGCCACTGTCTTGAGCACCAAAGGCTCAGCGGCGGAAAGACCAAAGGGTTTAAGAATCCCAAACCAGAAGAAGATAATTGCAAAAGAAAGTCGGATGGCAAAATAGCCCCACTTTCTCATTGCCTCTGAAATCAGGTGATCAATCCGATCTAGTTTGCTCATAGCAGCTTCTTGGTTTAGTTTGAAAATTAACTAAACCAAGAAACTCGACCTGCCTTTTATACAAATTTGAAGTAGTACCTAAAGTTCGATGGTTCCCACTTCCTTAATGTCACGGGAGGAGGCACCCACATTAATCTGATATAAGCCGCTCTCAATAGACCAATTGCTTTCCTCCTCATTCCAATAAGAGAGCTCTACCATAGGAATACTAAAGAAAATCTCCTCTTCGGCACCTACTTCCAACATCGCTGTTTTTGCAAAAGCTTTAAGTTCCTGAAGCGGTCGATCGATCGAGGTATCAGTTTTCTCAGCATAGAGTTGCACCACTTCTTTTCCTGGCGCAGCGCCTGTATTTTTTATAGTCACCTTGACGGATACGGTATCATTCACAACTGACACATCTAAATTTGAATACTCAAAATCAGTGTAAGAAAGTCCGTACCCAAATGGGTAGGAAACCTCTAGTCCTGCCTTATCGAAATGTCGATACCCTACATAAACACCTTCATCGTAATGGGTGTATTCTCTATTTCTAACCAACTCTTCTTCTGGCTTTTCTTCAGGAGTGAATAAAAGACCGAGCATTAAATCTTCAATCGTAACCTGCCCCCCTTCCAGTGGAAAGTTCTGGTTGGAAGCATGATCATTAAGATGAACTGGAAAAGTCATAGGCAACTTTCCGCTTGGATTGACTACTCCTTTCAAGATATCTACAACAGAATTACCGCCTTCTTGTCCCCCTTGCCAAGCAAGTAGAATTGCATCGGGCAACTGCTTCCATGAGGCTGTCTCTATCACCCCTCCTACATTCAAAATCACTACGAGCTTTTTCCCTTTTTGGTCAAAAGCTTCTTTTGCTCCAGACAAAAGATCCATTTCTGCTTCACTCAAGAGGAAATCATCTTTCTCGACGCGATCCCCACCTTCTCCAGCATTTCGCCCAATGGTAAATATTCCAATATCTGCTGCCTCTGCCAGCTCTGCTAATTGTTCTTCTGTATAGGAAATTTCTGGAGGCGTGTAAGGGCTGAAGATTGCATCCATTCCCTCAGGTTTTTGAAACTTCTCAAGATTGGCCGCTTTGTGCGCTTCAAAAAGTGATCTGGAAACCTCGCTAATCTTGTATCCCGCATTTACTAAGCCTTCTTCTAGGGAAATGGAGTATGCCTCATTTACATCCCCAGAACCAGAACCTCCGGCAATGAAATCAAAAGAAGTGGTCCCCAACAAGGAAATTTTCGAGACATCTTTCATTGGCAAAACACCTTTGTTCTTTAGCAATACCATTCCCTCAGCTGCAGATCTCCTTGTTACTTCCGCATGCGCCTCCAGATCTGGATCATCTCCGTACTGATAGTTCTGCATTTTCCTCGACTTGAATACAAGCTCCAAGATCCTTCCTGCTGAAAGGTTGATGGTTTCTTCTGTAAGCGAACCATTTTCGTAAGCCTCTTTGAGCATATCCCATTGGATGCTTGTGCCAGGTTCCAGAAGATCATTACCCGCATTTATCTGCGCAGGTGCGTTCCTACCTCCAAACCAATCTGTCATCACCAGGCCTTCAAAACCCCAATCATCTCTTAAAATATCGGTGAGTAAATATTTGTCTTCTGAGGTGTAAGTACCGTTGATCTTGTTATAAGAGCTCATAATGGTCCAAGGCTGAGATTTCTTGACAATGATTTCAAAACCCTTGAGATAGATTTCCCTCAACGCCCGTTCCGAAATGATGACATTATTCCAGTTTCTTTCTGTTTCCTGATTGTTAGCTACAAAATGCTTCACTGAAGTGCCTACCCCATTTGATTCAATCCCGTTGATAATGGCCGCTCCCATGCTACCCGACAGCAGTGGGTCTTCCGAATAGTATTCAAAGTTTCTTCCACAAAGTGGGTGCCGATGAATATTGGCCCCAGGTCCAAGAATTACATCAATACCATATTCCAGTGCTTCATTCCCCATGGCCATTCCCACTTCGTTAATCAGCGACTCATCCCAGGTGGAAGCTAAAAGTGTTGCAATCGGAAATGCTGTGCAGTAATAGGTGCGATCCTCTCCTTCCCTTGTCGGTTGAATTCTTAAGCCAGCAGGCCCATCTGAAAGGTAGATTGTTGGTATCCCAAGTCTTGGTGTGGGAACGATGGTACCTACAGCCCCAGGTACTCCCTCGCCTGGTTCTTGATTTCCCATAGCAGAGCTCAGGCCAGAGCCTTTCAGCAAATGGATTTTCTCCTCCATGGTCATTTGAGACAACAGATCCTTTACCCGATCACTGATTAAGTTTCTATCATCTTCATAGGCATCTAATGCACCATTTCCATTTCTATCCAAAAAGGTGAAGCCATCTATCGTTAACTCTTTGATGGACTGGTTCTCCTTAAAGTCATCCTCAAAACTTAAATACCTGGTATCAAATCGGTTGTAAGCCCAGTAACCAGCTCCAGCAAACAATAGAACAATGGCAACAACGACAATGAGAAATATCTTCAAAAACTTTTTCATGGTATATTTTGTGACAATTCGACACAAATATGACGAATTTTTTATTTTGTGTCAAATTGTCTCATATTATTTTTGTAGTATGGACGCCCAAGAAATCATTGAGAACGGAGCAGCGCACTTTCTCCCGAACTTATCCATAGACATTGTCATCATTGGATACGAAAAGGGTGAGCTCAAAACACTGCTGCTTCGTATTGGAGAGAAGTGGGCACTACCTGGTGGCTATATTGGTCATGAAGAGTCAGTGAACAACGCTGCAGATCGTATCTTATCGATGAGAACAGGGCTGGAAGGTCCCCACCTAAAATTCTTCTCTGTTTTTGGTGACAAGGACCGGAAGTTCGATCATGAGTTTCAGCAGTTTTTTGAAGAGAAAGGAATTCCCTGGAAAGAAGACTACTGGATCTTCGGGAGGTTTGTGACCCTTGCTTATTACTCCTTGGTGGAAATAAATACCACGAACCCTGAGCCTGGAGTTTTTGATGATGCGATCGGCTGGCACTCTTTCAGTGACCTGCCGGACATGTGGTTGGATCACTGCAAAATTTTGCATGCAGCCAGAACAAGCCTGCAGGCGGACATAAGAAGCGAATTAATCACATATAATCTCCTACCTGAGCACTTTACTATGCCCCAGCTCCATGAGTTGCACCAAACTATTCTTTGTGAAAAGATAGACCGGAGTAGGTTCCAAAAAAATATGCTGGCTTCAGGAATGTTTGAAAGAATGCCTTTACTGGAGAAAGTAACTCCTGGTAGGAAGCCTTTTCAATATCGATTGAAGGAAAATAAGGAGTAAGACTTTCTTCTGATAAGTCAATTTCTACTCAGCGGACACTGGTATCTCTAGTTCAACACTGAAATTTTCTCCGACAACAAAAGCGAACATATTCCCTTCAATCCCAAAGTCCTCTCTATTCACCTCCATGGTTCCTTTAAATACACCTGACTGTCCTTCTTTCAAGAAGGTAAATTGAATAGCGGATTCTTTCTTTATTCCCTTTATCTCCAAATTGCCATATGCGATGAATTCATCGGATTTTTTCGAACTTATTCTGTTTGAGGTGAAGAAGATTTTGGGAAAAGCAGCCACATCAAACCAGCTGCTCCCGCGAGCATGTTTATCCTTTGTTTTGTTACCCGTAGATATTGTCTCTACCAACACTGACACATCAAATTTCGAATCTTTTAGGCTAGAAGCGGAAAATAGGATCTCTCCCTCTAATCCTCTAAAGGTTCCCTCTGCTTTGGTTCCGGAAAAACTAATTGCATAGTCTTCCTGG
>CAYYNA010000275.1:1854-4267 GCA_964472815.1 uncultured Roseivirgaceae bacterium | reverse complement strand
TTATCGATGGCCACATCGTACTTTTTGAGCTTGATGGCTTTCCTTCCATCAGCATAGGCTTCCCGATGACCTTGACCAAATACAGAAAGACTAAAAATGAAGAAAATGAGAAGGTAGCTGGTTGTTTTTTTCATAATCAAATTCGTAGTTTGGATTATTCACGGATTAAATTAGAAAATTTCGAGCACATAAAAGAGAAATTCACTTTCTTCGTTTATCCATTAAAACCATCCAAATGAAATCATTCAGTCTTTTCCTTTCACTGTTCTTTGTCTCTTTCTTCCTTGTTGCCCAAGTAGGCAACCAATTCCCAGATATGGAGGCAGAATCGCTAACCAATAAAAATGTGGACATCCCCAAGGACATAGTAGGAAAGCATTCTCTGATCGCATTGGCGTACTCCAAAAAGGCCGAAGACGATCTCAAAACTTGGTTTGAGCCGATTTACAATCAATTTATCTATAAGAACCCAAATCCTGGACCGTTCGATTTTTCGTTTGACGTCAATGCCTACTTCATTCCGATGTTTACCGGCGCGAAGCGGCCTGCCTACAAGAAGGTGATGAACAAGATGAAAAAGACCATCAGCGAGCGATTGCAACCCAACGTGCTCTTTTACAAAGGAACCATCAAACAGTACAAAGACGCCTTAAATTTTGACGGTAAAGATGTCCCCTATTTCTACGTACTGGATCCTAAAGGAAAGATCGTTTATGCAACTTTTGGAAGGTACTCGAAAGGAAAAATGCAAGAGATTACGGATGCCGTAGAAAGCGCGATGGAGCTAGATTAGTATGTACAAATAAGATACGAGCGCAGGAACCCATACCGAGAACATGATTAATTGACTTCAGCTCTTACTTAGCAAAAATCCAATCTTGATTCTTGAATAAAGCAGAAATAAATAGTAAGCCACAACTTAGTAAGTACCATAGAGCTACTACAATAACTGATTTCAAAGTGCTAGGGGTGGATTTTCGGCTATTAACATATTTTTCATATATCCTCTTGTATCTTCCTCCAATTAGATAATAACTGGTAGAAATGGCTATGAATATTATTGTTCCCAACAAGCTTGTTTCCTTGGGGAATGCTCCCTCAACCAATCCATACCGTTCCAGAACCAAGACTATTGCAAAGACATTAAACATGAAGCACAAGTTGATTATTCCGATTACTATGAACAATGGCTGATCCCTATTGCTTCTCGATTTGAGAGCCAATTCATAGGAATAATAAAACAAGCTATTATAGATAAACACGGTTGATTTATTTGAATAAGCAAGAACCGAGAAATGGGTAAACCCATTTCTCGGTTCGAGTTGCTTTCTTATTGAACGATAGCTTCTCCCTTAATATCTAGAACGATTGGATCACCAATTCCTAGTTTTCTGACCTCCTCCAGCTGAGTGGCGCCATCTCCCACAACCAGATAAAGCATCTGATCAGCGTCCATGTATTGATTGATGAGTGATTTGTAATCCTCCAATGACATACTGGTAAGCTCGTCCTGTTCTCGCTCCATAAAATCCGCAGACTTATCGTACTTACTGATTTCCCTCAGCATCCCCAGCTTTGCTCCCAGACTCTCAAAAGCTCTAGTGTTAGCCTTTAGCAGTTTATTCTTCGTGACACTCACATCTTCTTCCGTGAACCTATCACCATAGTTTTCCAGTAAATCCTTGATGATCTCTAGTGAAGGCAAAGTAGCATTCGCTCGAACACTGGAGGTGACAATGAAAGGCGCCTTCTCCGTTTGCTGCCTGATAAATGAATAGGCACCATAGGTGTACCCTTTCTCAATTCTTAAGATCTGAAAAAGTTGACCACTGGATCCTCCACCTAGCTTCTCATTCGCATAGGTCACTTCGTTATAGAGCTCCTCCGCTCCGGAAATAGCCGGCTGGCCAATGTAAAGAACGGACTGCTTCGCTCCTGGAAAGTCTACAAAGAACAGCTTGCCAGCATTGGTGCTGCTTGGCTCACTGTAAGATGCCATGCTAACTTCCTTTGCCTCCCATTCTTCATTCAAAGAGGAAACGGTTCGCACCACGTCATCTTTACTGATGCTACCAGCGACATGGAAGTTCGTGATGGAAGGAGAGAAATTTGCATTGTAAAAGGCTTTCAAATCTTCTAATGAGATATTCTCAGCAGTACTCAATGTTCCACTCGTCGGATAGCTCATGATGTGATCATTCCCATAAATAAGCTTGCTGAAAACCGTGTTCGCAATTGCGGTAGGACTAGCTTCTCTCCCTTTTAATTGTGTTACAAGCGCCTGCTTCAGTCGATCGTACTCTGCCTCATCCCAGCGAGGTTGTAACAGGACTTCTTTTACTAAGGCAAACGTTTCCTCAAAGTTTCTTGAGAGGCAAGAAGCAGTGATCGTCATGCTCTCGCTACCACTGTT
>CAYYNA010000275.1:0-1754 GCA_964472815.1 uncultured Roseivirgaceae bacterium | reverse complement strand
GCCTTGATGCGCTGCAAATCTTTAGGATCGATTCCTCGCTCTTCAAACCTGGCTAGACCGGCATCCAGTGCTTGCTTCACGGAATCTAGGTCCGTTCCCGCATTCGCCCGAACTCTAAAAACAAACTCTCCGGCGATCTCACTACTTCTTTGGTAGGAAGATGCATTAGGCGCCAATTTCTCTTCCTCCACAATGATCTGATACAATGGGGACTTCTTGCTTCCGCTTAGTAATTGTCCCAAAACATTCAGCGCGTAGGTATCTGGATGATACTCCTCCACCGTAGGGAAGACCATTCTGACCTCTGGCAGCTTAGCAAAATTATCCTCGAAGTACAGGGACTTGGTAGCTTCCAGGCTGAAGGGCTGAGGTTTTGGCTTATCCACGTCCGGACCTCTTCGGATTTCACCAAACCACCGCTGCACTTTCTCCTTCGTCTCGGCAGGGTCAATATCTCCGGCAATAACCAGAGTGGCATTTGCTGCGCCATAGTACTGCTCATAAAACTCTTTTACATCATCAAGGGTAGCGGCCTGCAGGTCTGGCAATGAGCCGATCACCGTCCAGCTGTAAGGATGACCTTCTGGATAGAGGTTTTTGCGGATGATCTCATCCGTATATCCGTATGGCGCATTGTCCACGCGCTGGCGCTTTTCATTTTTCACCACCTGCTTTTCTGCCTCCAAGGCGTCTTCCGTCACGGTGTTGATCATGTAACCAAAACGGTCTGAGTCAATCCACAGAATCTTGTCAAAGGCATCTTTAGGTACCACCTCATAGTAGATGGTTCCATCTGACCAAGTACCTCCATTTCTGCTTCCGCCCCACTCTGGAATGAGCTTTCTATTGGCTCCTCTCGGTACGTTTTCTGAATCATTGAAGGACATATGCTCAAAGAAGTGCGCAAAGCCTGTTCGACCGGGCTTTTCTCTATTGGAACCTACATGCATGAGCGTCGCAACCGCCACGATCGGGTCCGAGTGATCTTCGTGCAGCACCACCTCTAGCCCATTGTCTAGGGTGAATTTCTCGTAGTTGATTTTGAATTCTTTATCCATTTCTGATTTGGCTGATGGGTCGCAGCTAGCCACAATTGAGCCTAGCAATACAAGTGAAAAGAGTCTGATGAACTTCATGTCTGTGATTTTATTGAAAATTATCTCTGATCCAGTAAATTAAAAATCAGAAGTTGATGATCGGTAGTTATTAAGTGCAAGCCTAGGCAGGGACTAGGGTCGCGTTTTACGGAAGATGATGATCAGCGCAATGGCGGCAAACAAGACCAAGAAAATAATTTCGAGCTGCGTGAAAAGCTCCACAGCAGCCATATTTCTTTGGCTAGTGATTAGCTGCTTCTTTCCTTCCTTCATCTGGATGTGCGCCAGCACATCCATGTTCTCATTTACTCGCTCGATGATCTTTTTATAATCATCCAAGCTGGAGAATTCGTTCTCCAGTAGCGCAGCTTCAGCCTTGAACATGGCATCCAGGTTATTCTTGAGCTGGTCCAGGCTCTCCACTTCGCTGGCGGTTACACTCGAAGGGTTGAACTTGCCTAGATCATTTTTCAATGCGTCGGTTAGTCGGTGATTGTTGGCTTTTATGCTGACCGTGTCTTTTGTCAAAAAGGCTACTTCCTTCTGGTTAATGGCGGTGGCCATATCCAAGATCGTGTTCTTTACCACCAGCCGGTCCTCGTATAAGCTTACGACGGAATTGTTGATATTCCGGAAGTTTCTACGGTCTATCAAGTT
>CAYYNA010000274.1:0-4268 GCA_964472815.1 uncultured Roseivirgaceae bacterium | reverse complement strand
AAGAGCATAGTTGTGCTGGCATAGCTTGTACCGTAGTTGTACACCAAGTTACGCACCTGGTTAAAGGCATCAATGATTTGGTCTTTGTAGAGCTCTCGAAGTGGGTGGGCATAGACTGACCACAAAATACCCTCGGAAATAGCGTATTTCGCATCAAGGGCACGATCGAAATTAGACTCCATCAGTTTATTCAGATCTTCCTCACTCAAGTCTTTTGTTTCAACCACAGGTGACATTAGCCTCATCCGATTGGCATCTTCATCCACTATCAAATACACCGGAAGTTGATCAACACTATAATGAACCACGTTCTCTTCTTCCTTGTCGACAGTGGCCTCTCGCGCAAGGATAAGCTTTAGGTCATCAAAAGTGGTTTCTTGGCCGGAGACGAGTATAGCCACCGTCATGGTACAGAACGTTAAGACTTTCTTCATAAAATAAAAGTAAACGGTCTTCAAGTGAAGAGAAAAAGAAAACCCCTCCGATTTCCATTGGAGGGGTTTCAATATCTACTAGGTGTTGTGTTTAAGACACTTTCCTCATTCTGCGTTGTATTCAATCTCAAGAATACGTTCTTCAAACATGCCAAGCGCGATCTTATCTTCACCAAGAACATCAAATAGTTCTAGCGCTCTTCTAGCTACGTACTCTTCCTCGATTTGCTCTTGTACAAACCATCTCATGAACTCCTCTGTGGCAATGTCATTGTACTTTCTGCATTCTCCTACTATCTCATGTATGGAATCAGAGACTGCAATCTCGTGCTCCAAAGCTTTTTCGAAAACCTCGCGGAGCGTACCAAACTCATGCTGCGTCTCACCAACCGTTGGGGAAACTGCATCACACTCCATATCACACAGGTAGTGGAACAATTTGAGCTGATGCTTTCTTTCTTCTTCAGACTGCTGGAAAAAGAAGTCCGCGCTATTATCATAGCCTCTCACATCGCACCAAGCCGCCATGGCTAAGTAGGCAGCTGATGAATGGGCTTCCATTTTTATCTGACGATTCAATACATCAACGATCTCATCTTTGAGTACGTGATGTCTTCTCAAAATATCTTTCATAGCTTCTTATTTGGGTTCGCTAGTGCGCTCAAAAATTGAAGACATTCTTTCTCAGAATCTTCTGAACTGCACTATTGAGTGCTAAGGTATTGAAGGTTCCGTTTAGAAGCTCTCTAAATTCAAGCACCTCTTTTATAGAAAGGACTAAAAATCGATCGCAATGAGGAAGGTGAACAATTTCTACATCTGGAGCAGAGCTTTCTAGTAACTCAATGAGATCAAGAGACATGATCTCCTTACGAAAAGCATACAGGTCGCATAGTTTGAAGCTGATCTCTTCTTGATCGTAAGCCAATAAAAAAGAGTCAGTCAATTCACATTGGCTGATAGAAGCACTTTTGGTTTTAAAAATCTCTTCCTGCATTTTGACACATGGCATGTAAAACGGGACACGATTTGCAGTATTTTCCTTTCTTCTTTGTGTATTTCTCACAACACTTCTTTTTCAACTTCTTGCCCTTCTTTCTTTTAAGGACATGCTCCTCATAGAGCTTGGATGTTGGTAAAGACGTTAAAGGAATACTACTCATCGTTTATTTAGAAAAATTCTAAATAGACTGCAAACATAACATGCACCCTTTCAAAAAGGATCCCTAGCACTAGTGATTTTTGTCAGTGTCGTCACAGTTTTAACTGCAAAGTCAAATAGTAATTTCTAGGCTCTGAAGGAATGATGCCTGGCCCAGGGTATCCAGTAGCTCTTCGGGTAAAGTATTTTTCATCAAGCAGATTGTTTATTCCGGATTCTAGCTTGAATTTCCGAAAAGTGTAAGAGAACGACAGGTCTAAAATGCTGTAAGCTGGTATCTCGCCTTTCAACCCTTTGTTGTCTGGCAAAACTGCATTTTCTACGTCCGTAAATTGGCTTGACAAATAGGTGTATTGCAGGCTACCAAGAAGATTCCTATAGCCAAACCTTAATCCCGTCTTCACATTGGCTTCCGGGATAAACTCAACCTCTCTACCTTCCACATTATTATCCTCAGACGAGAGATACCTGGAGTGAGTAAAAGCGGAATTTACGAACCAGTTTAGCTTATAATCCGATGACAGCTTTATTGACTGTGATAGATTCCAATCGAAAAACAGTTCGAAACCTAATATCAATGCATCTCCAATATTCTTTCTTACCTGCTGCGCCCTATCATTCGTAATCTGGCCAATACGATCTTCATAGAGGATGCCGTACACTCCTGCATCGTACGATATCAGCTTATTGAGTTTGCCTCTTACCCCCAAGTCGAAGGTATATCCTCGTTCATCGCTGATATCCGGATCCACAATAAAGGTGGGGTTGGTCACCCGAATATTGCTAAAAGTAACTGAGCGATAATTCTGCGATAAATTGGAATAAACCTCCAAATCTTCACTTCTGTCGTAACTCAGTCCTATGCCCAGCAACAGAAAATCTCTTTCAAAAACTCTGTTTTCCACAGAATCACCAAGCGGAATCACATTATTGGCAAGATCCAACGTCTCTACATTGTAGACGCCATTCGCTTGCGTCTGTATGTATTCATATCGGAAGCCAGGTGTTATCGAAAACCGATCATTGAGAAATACGATCTGCTCTCCAAAGAATGCAAGATTCCGATTTGGAAACTCATAGTCTGCTTGGTTTATGTAATCAGGATCCTGATCAAAGGAAAAACGAAAGTCCGGATCACTACCTCTGCTGCCTGGGCCTTGCTGCTCACTATTGTTGGCACGATAGTACTTTGAACCTAACAGCAGCACCGCGTCCTTTTGCCCAAGAGAATAGCGAGTCAAATAGCGTAGCTCTGCACCCCAGTTATTGAATTGAGATTTTAGAAGGTCCCGAGAGAATAAGAAATTTCCATCGGAATCTTGTTCATCCACTTGCGTGACAGGATTGACAGAAGGGTCCCTTGGGTCCCCTCGAAAGCCCAATGCGTTTCTTTCTGCGTCAAGACCGAACAGGTTGAGGCTCAAATCTGATTTAGTAGATAGCTTATGTTCTAATCTGAAGGAATACAACTTCCAATTGACCTCAAACCAATTTCGCGACCGGTTACTGAATGAAAAAGCGTTTTCCGATTCGAATAATTCATCAGTCAATCCTCCAGGTTGCTGTGCCAAATAATCAAGTGATGTGAATTCAACGTTAGCGCTCGTTTTCTCGGAAAATTGATAGCTGATACTTCCAAAATAGTTTCGAGAATCGAATTCGGAGTTTGGGCGAAACCCATCTCCTCTCTTGTAATTGAAATAGGTGTAATAAGACCACTTGCCTGCTGTGCCACTCAACGAGTTGAAGGTATTGAATAAACCAAATGATCCTATAGACTGTCTGGTCACAAGCTCAATTGGTTTCTCTGAAGGCTGCTTCATCTTAAAATTGATGAGTCCTCCAAACTGTGTTCCATACTGCAGCGAAGCGGCACCTCTCACCACTTGAATCTCGCGAAGCGCCTCCGCTGGAGGTGTATAATAGCTTTCTGGATACCCAAGTACATCCGCACTGATATCATAGCCATTTTGTCTTGTGTTGAAATTGGAGGTTCTATTTGGGTCTAACCCTCTTCCTCCCACATTTAGTTGAAGACCAGCATCGATACTTTCGTAAATGTTTAACCCAACGACTTGGGAATAAATTTGCCTAGCATTATTAGTAGCGGTATTACCCACCATTTGATCCAGCAGTATTACTTCGGATTTTTTACCTGCATAAATCGCTGTTCCCTCCACGGGCTTCAGTCGGCTTAAAGCAAAGATTTCTTCCCTCTTCTGGCTAATAATAACTTCTGTTAACTCGCCTTGAAACTCAACTAGTGGAAAAGTCACTTCTTTGCTTGTCTGGAGATCAAGCTCCTGCTCCAGCGTCTGATACTTGAGAGAGGCAACCACAATGCGGTGTAGGCCGGGACGAAGGTTATTGATGCTAAAGAAGCCTTTACTATCTGTACTTACTAATTGGCTTGAATTCCGGTCATACACGTCGGCATTGACAATGGGGTCTCCACTTGAAGCATCGACAATAGTTCCTGAGAGTGTTATTTGTCCAAATGTGGAACCGGTCAATAACCAAAAAACGATTAGTAGCTTATAACCCCTTAATTTCATCATTAAACGGTAATATCCAGTTCTTGTGCTTGAATGAGTCTTTTACTTTGGTGAGGTCTACCGAAGGATCTATATATGGCTGACTTTTTCTACCATTCAGCGCTACATAGCTTTCCA
>CAYYNA010000273.1:0-4313 GCA_964472815.1 uncultured Roseivirgaceae bacterium | reverse complement strand
TGGTCTTGGGATAGCGGATCTCCAGACCTAAAGAGATTAGATTTTGGAAAATCTAAGAATGCTACTTATCTACCAGGTTTCGTTCAGCAAATAGATAACGACTATATCAAAGAAAGTAAGCAATGGAGAACCTATTATAGCTACAATCGGAGGTTCAATGAACACCCAAACGGAGTGGTCGGAACTGTTGCCATCCGGATTGAGCTAAACGATTTGGAAGCAGGCAAGAAGGACTTTCAAAATATAGGTTTTGAATTGATCGAGGAAACTGATTCCTCAGCTAGATACAAGCTTTCCAGAAATCAAGAGATTCAATTAGCACGTTCCTCTAGCGTAGGCCGTACTGAAGACCTTTCTAGTTCTTTTGCCATTCGTTTTGAGGTAATTGATTTGGATTCCACTTTCCAATACTTTGCGGAACGACTTCCGGATGAAGCGTTGGAACTGACAGACTCTGCCAGACTACTAACAGTCCAAAGAGAATTTGCAAATGGCGTCAAACTAGAGTTCGTACAAGAGTCAGAGGAACAGGCTGCAGTAGCCAGAATACTAAGACCCTACTCTGAATTAGACAGTACTGCCGCAAAATACGCATCGGAAATGTATGCAAAGTATTGCGCCCTCTGCCATGGCGAAAACAGGGAAGGTTACGCTGCGGATCATGCCCCTTCGCTTCGTTCCCATTCGTTGTTAGCCACCAGTCAAGGAACAAACTTTCTTAGATATACCATACAGTACGGTCGCGCTGGTACAGCGATGGCCGGTTACAGAGATCTGCAAGGCGGACCCCTGGAATACATTGAAATCGAGCTACTTCTGAAATGGCTTTATGATACAGCGGGAGTAGAAGAGTCAGTTGAGCTGTCCAGAGAACAGGTGTTAGGGGATATTGATCTTGGTGCAACAATATATGCAAGTAAATGTGCTGTTTGCCATGGCGAAAATGGAGAAGGTATTTCTGCACCAGCCTTGGGGAACCCCATGTTGCTTGCCACAGCAACGGATCATTTTCTCAGGTATGCGATTGCTGAAGGTAGAGATGGTACACCTATGATTGCCTTTAAGGACAGTCTAAGCAAAGAAGAAATTGATGGTGTCACAGCTTTTCTGAGGAGCAGGGCATCAGGTTGGAATATTCCGAAACCAGATACTGTAACTATTCCATCTCCTGAAAACTATGTGATCAATCCTGAGAAGAAAGCTCCTACATTTGACTTGAGAGATGAAAAGTTCGTATCAGCTGAGCAGGTAAATCGGGCGCTTCAAGATAGTATGCGTATGATCATACTAGACGCAAGGTCTGAGGTAGCATGGCGCCAAATGCACATCCCGGGATCAATACCAGTCCCCTATTACGAAGAGCCGGAAAACTTCATTGATAGCATTCCAAATGACAGCACGCAAATAGTGGTCTATTGCGCATGCCCACATGCCGCATCCGAAAGAGTATTGAATACACTAAGAAGGCATGGGTTCCAAAATACGTCCATCATTGATGAAGGTATATTGGTTTGGGCGCAAATGGGATTCCCCGTAAGAAATGGGAATTAGAGAAGCCTAATCACCTACGTTTTTTCTTACTTCTCCAGTACTTGTTATTGCCACCTTTCTTATGAGATTTCCTTGCGTCTGAAGGTGAACTTGAACTACTCTTCTTCTGATGGTTACGCTGCTTCGATGCTGGCTTAACACCCGTGGCTTTTTCTGTGGGTTCAAACCCTTCCATAATTTCAAAGGGTAATTTTTGCTCGATGAGCCTTTCAATATCTTTCAAATATGGAACTTCATCTGGGCCTACCAGCGAAATGGCTTCTCCACTTGCTCCAGCTCTACCAGTCCTTCCAATCCTATGGACGTAATCTTCCGGGATGTTTGGCAGTTCAAAATTGATAACATGTGGCAAAAGTGGAATATCCAATCCCCTTGCAGCAATGTCTGTGGCAACAAGAACGCGAATTTCTCCATTCTTAAATCCAGCAAGAGCTTTTGTCCTTGCCCCTTGACTTTTGTTGCCATGAATTGGTGCTGCGCTCACATCAGCTTTGTTCATTTTCTCCGCCAGTCTGTTTGCTCGATGCTTGGTGCGGGTAAAAACAAGTACCTGCTGCCACCTCCCACCTGCAATCATATCAATGACCATGTCCGTTTTCCTTTTCTCATCCACCCTGTATGCTTTTTGGATGATCTTTTCTACGGTAGTGTTTTCCGGTGTAGCCTCAATTCGGACTGGGTGATCCAGGAAACCACCGGCTAGTTTCTTTATCTCCTTAGAAAAGGTAGCTGAAAAAAGTAGGTTCTGTCTATTGTTTGGTAGTAAGGCCAAGATTCTCTTAATGTCATGAATAAAACCCATATCCAGCATCCGATCAGCTTCATCAAGAACCAGTACTTCTACTCGCGATAGTGACAGCAGCTTTTGATTATTCAGATCTAACAGTCTGCCTGGCGTTGCAATGAGAAAATCAACACCTCGTCGTAGCTTATCTACTTGTGGGTTTTGCTTCACTCCACCAAAAATCACTGCAGGTCGAATATCCAGGTTCTCACTGTAGGTGGTCACATTTTCCAAGATCTGAGCGGCTAGTTCCCGGGTTGGCGTGAGTACCAGTGCTCGAATTGGCCTCCTCTTTTGAGGAGCGTATTTGGATAGTTTTTGAAGAATGGGGAGTGTGAAGCCTGCGGTCTTACCAGTACCAGTTTGCGCTGATGCAAGTACATCTTTGCCCTTCAAGATTACGGGTATAACCTTCTTTTGAATTGGCGAAGCTTCTTTGTACCCCTTATCAGCTATTGCCCGCATTATCGGTTCGGACAGACCTAATTGATCAAATGACATAAGATGTATTTACCAAATTACTCCCTTTATAATGGGTAATTCTGAGGAGGCAAGTTACACTGATTGTGGCCAGGTTTTGCCTTAGTCGATTAATGATCCTGTGGTGGTTATCATGACCAGCGTCCAAAAGTAATTCTGAAGTACTCTTTTTGTAGTTACTTGAGGAGCAACATACTACTGCCTACTAATCGACTGCATTTTCTAACTCCTTGTACCAGTCTTTTCCATACTTTCTAATCAGTGCCTCCTTCAAAAATTTGTAGACCGGTACTTTGAGATCTTTTCCTAAGTCGCAGGCAGCACTGCAAATGTGCCAACGATCATAATTGAGAGCCTCAAACTCTGGCAGCTTTGCGATTCGGATAGGATATAGGTGACATGAGATAGGTTTCTTAAAGTCTGTTTTTCCTTCTTTATGCGCTTGCTCGATGCTGCATTTCAAAATTCCTTTCGCATCATAGAATGCAAAAGCACATTCTTTCCCGTCGATTGTGGTAGTGGAGTAATCTCCATCTTCGTCAATAATATATCCGCCTTCCCTCTCCAAAACACTGATCGCATCATCACTAAGATAGGGCTTCACTAAGTCGATAACCTCGTCAATTTTATCCAGCTCATCTTCGGCTAAAGGAGCTCCTAAGTCACCTTCCACACAACAAGCACCCTTGCATTTAGTTAAATCACACACAAACTGTTCTGAAATGACATCATCGGAGATCAGCGTCTTCCCTATTTCGATCATAATATTTTTTTTCAAAAATACTGAACCATTTTAATGACAGATCGTTTTACAAACATCAACATTATATGTACATACATTTAAATTAAAACTAAACTTTATAATCATGTTAAAATCATTATTGATTTCAGCTATTGTAGCATTTTCTTTTGCAGACGAAAAGAAAGACGTCAATGTAGACGTAGAGTCAAGCTCAGTAAAGTGGGTAGGAAAGAAAGTAACCGGTCAGCATAACGGTAGCATCAGCCTCAAAGGTGGTAGATTAGAAATGGAAGATGGCCAATTAGTTGGAGGCCTATTTACCATCGATATGGCTTCTATCAACGTTGAAGACCTCAGCGGCGGTGGAAAAGGTAAACTTGAAGGTCACTTAAAGTCAGATGACTTTTTTGGCGTAGAAAAATTCCCTTCTGCAACTTTCGTAATTACAAAAGCAGTTCCTCAAGGTCCTGGTAAGTACAAGATCGTTGGTAACATTACCATCAAGGAAACAACAGAAGAAATCCAGTTCCCTGCTACTGTTGAGGAAAAAGACGGTAAGATGATAGCTAAAGCAGACATCACCATTGATCGCTCTAAGTTCAACGTGAGATATGGCTCTGGCAGCTTCTTTGATAACCTTGGTGACAAAACCATCTACGACAATTTTGATTTATCAGTTGAGTTAGTGGCAAGCCTCTAAGCAGATACTATAAAAATCAAAAAAAGCCATCTAATGATTTCATTAGATGGCTTTTT
>CAYYNA010000272.1:0-4319 GCA_964472815.1 uncultured Roseivirgaceae bacterium | reverse complement strand
GCTGCTTCAATCACTTCCAGGCAATCGTACCATGGAATGGGATAGAAGCAGCTTTCAATATTATGGTATCCATCTTCCCTTTTGCTAACTATACTTAACCCCAGGTTAATCTTGGCATTAGGGAAGGAGATCATTTGTTTGTATTTGAAAGCCTTGTGGCAGATCGAAAGCTATTTCTGCAAATCTTCGATAAGTGCATCCGTGATCCCCGAAGTGCTAAATCCACCATCGTGCATGAGATTTTGCATGGTGACCATTCTAGTCAAATCAGAGAACATGGTAATACAGTAATCAGCGCAACTCTCCGCATCTGCATTTCCGAGCGGAGACATTTTATCTGCATAGTTGAAGAATACATCAAAACCAGGTACTCCTGATCCTGCAGTGGTCATGGTAGGCGATTGAGAAATGGTATTGACTCTTACTTTCTTGTCTCGGCCCATTCGGTATCCATAACTTCTTGCGATTGATTCAAGTAGTGACTTGGCTTGTGCCATGTCTGAATAGTCTGGGAATGTTCGTTGAGCGGCAATGTATGAAAGTCCCAGAATAGAACCCCACTCGTTCATCGCATCTAGTTTTTCCGCGACCTGCATCATCTTGTGAAAAGAAAGCGCAGAAACGTCCAGTGTTTTTTGGAACCAGTCGTAGTTTAGATTTCCATAGTCTCTTCCCTTTCTAACATTCGGGCTCATGCCGATAGAGTGCAGAACGAAATCAATTTTTCCGCCAAGTGTTTCCATCGATTTGCTGTAGAGATTATCCAGGTCCTCAAGTGAGGTCGCATCTGCAGGGATGATCTCTGCATTTACTTTCTCTCCAAGTTTTGGCAACTCACCCATCCGCATGGCGATCGGTGCATTGGTCAGTGTGAAAGATGCACCATGTTCATGGGCTTTTTCAGCAACCTTCCAAGCAATCGAGTTTTGATCAAGAGCACCTGAGATGATTCCTCTTTTTCCTTTCAGTAGATTATTCGACATTTCTCTTTCTAGTTTAGGTCTTAGTTGAATTTGCAATTTATGTCAATTGAAGCAACTCTTTGGCACTTTCGTATGCTGAGTTACCAGGCTTCTCACCACCTATCATCTTGGCTATTTCGTTAATTCGATCGTCTCCTTCAAGCTTTTTGATTCGACTGTTTGACTGATCCAGAGAATGATCTTTGTAAACAAAGTAATGGGCGTCACCACCAGCGGCAAACTGTGGTAGATGCGAGATACTGATTACCTGATGATTCTGCGCCATCTTTTTCATCATCTGAATCATTTGCAGCGCTACTTCACCCGAAACCCCAGTATCTATCTCGTCAAATATGATGGTCGGTAATGCTGTTTTGTCTGCAATGAGGTACTTAATGGCGAAAATGAGCCTTGAAAATTCACCCCCTGAGGCTACTTCTTTTAGCTCTTGTGGCTTTATGCCTTTGTTGGCGCTGAATAGCATTTCCACTTTATCCAAGCCGTTTTTGCTGGGCTCTTGCGAATTAATTGCTATCTCGATGGTGCCGTTCTCAATACCGATACGATGAATGATCTTCTCGATTTCATCTGCCAGGTTTAGCGCTGACAGCTTACGTGATTCTGAAAGCTTTGATCCAACCTCAAAAACACTTTTTTCAGCTTCAGCTAAAGCCTCTTTCGCCTTAGCTATTTCTTGATCAAGATTTAGCGTGGTTTGCAGTTCGGTATCCAAATCATCTCTGATTTTGATGAGCTGCTCTACCTCTATGACTTTATGTTTCTTCTCGAGCTGATAGAGTAAGTCAAGCTGCTCTTTGAGTGTCTGTGCTCTTTTTGGGTCGTGTTCAATTCTTTCTTGAATTCTTTGAAGTTCGGATGAGATATCATTCAGTTCAATGGTAGCACTTTCTATTCGTTCACCGGCCTGCTCTAGTTCTTTGGAGAAATTAGCTACGGACTGTACTAAAGATTTGATCTCGCTCAACTGGTTTAATATGGCAATCTCAGATTCATCTAGCATGCCCAGTGATTGAGCGAGTTTCAGCTTGATTTCTTCAGCGTTCTCAATGACTTCCAATTCTTCTTCAAGCTCCTCTTTATTCAACCCGTCAAGATCAGCCTTTAGTAATTCATCAAGTAAGAATTGCTTATAATCCAAGTCTTCTGCATTTTTTGATGCGCTCCTTTCTAGATGAGATAGAGTAGTTTTTGCCTGTTCATAGACAACATACGCTTCACTGTACTGATGCAGGAGTTCTTGGTGAGCGGCGAACGCATCGAGTACTTCTAACTGATAGGATTGATCTCCCAAAGACAAAGATTCATGCTGGGAATGAACATCCATCAATCGATTACCGATGGCCTTCAGTGTTGGTAAGGTAGTAGGGGTATCATTAACAAAAGCTCGTGATTTTCCGGCAGGACTAATTTCTCGTCTAATTATACATTCTTGGGAGAAATCAAGATCATGCTCGTCAAAGACCGGTTGAAGCTGGTAGCTTGAAATATCAAAGGCTCCTTCCACAATGCACTTTTCTTGCTCATTGAGAAGCACCTTAGTGTCCGCTCTATTTCCGAGCAACAAACCCACGGCCCCCAGCATAATGGACTTCCCAGCTCCTGTTTCACCAGTTATGATATTCAGCTGCTGATCAGGGTTCATTTCGAGCTCTTTGATCAGGGCATAGTTCTTTATGGAAAGGGAGGTAATCATATCCTTCTACAGTCCGCAAAGATAGAATAGGAGCTACTCTATCAAAGCTTTATATTCATCTGTTCTGGAAGGATCTAGATTATTCAACAAATTGTAAGCTTGCCTCCGAGTGGGTAGGTCACTTTCACTGAAAAGTTGGACAAGTTCGCCCGATTTCGCGTCCATAAAGCTGATCATTAGAATTGATCTGGGCCTTGCTCTATTTGCTTTTTGTATTTCTCCGAGAGCACTTAGAATGGTCTTCTCGGCGGTTTCACGGTCCTCGTGGAGTACATCCATCGCTTGTCTGTGATAATTGTACATTGCTTTTCTTATGGGCTCCAGTTGAGGGTTTCTTAAGTTCTCCACTAACCAATAGCGGTTCCTTATGCTATTGAATTGCTCCCATCCAGGAAAATTGGTGTTTTGGGCATTATTCACGATCTCAAATGCTTTTTCAAAGTAGGGTTCGCCTCCCAGTTCGGAAAAGGTGTCATAATCATATCCAATAATGATGTAAGCGTAGTAGGCGAGAAGAGAGGTGATGTTGTTAGTAAAGGTATTCTCATTGAATCGCAGGGGCTGGGACTGCACAAACTCAAAGGACCAATCTCGATCAGCAAAATTTAAAACCACCGATTCATATGAAGATCCATAGGCCGGCCGGCTTGATAACACTTGTACAGAGGCACTAAAAACACCCACGCTTGGCATCTCTGTGATGGTGAGCAAGATATTGCAATTGATGACCTCTTCCGGCTCGAATTCGTCAGTCGTCCATTTGGTATTATTCAAGAATTGGGCAAAATCTGTTTCCATTTCGGTGAAGATGGCCCGTTCTGTTGTTTGGACCTGCTGGGCATTTACAATCACTCGACAGTTTAGCTCTTGAGCTTGCGAGAAAAATCCAGAGAACAGAAATAGGATAAATAGTTTCTTCATCATTGGTGTTGAATAACGTATGCTACAATGTCTGCTGCCACCTCCTGTTTATCCTTCAACTCGAATAATTGTTTGTTATTATGCTTGTCGTAAAAAGTAACCCGATTGGTATCGCCCTTGAATCCAGCACCATTGTCATTTAGGGAGTTTAATACAATTAGGTCAAAATTCTTCTTATCGAGTTTCTCTTTGGCGTTTTGTTCCTCGTTACTCGTCTCTAAGGCAAACCCAATGTGGAACTGATTTTTTTTCTTTTTGCCAAGGGTTGCGGCTATGTCGGGATTCTTGGTTAGTACGATTTCCAGCTTTTCCTCGCCTTCTTTTTTCTTGATTTTCTGATCCGATCGGCTTGAAGGCTTAAAATCTGAAACCGCGGCAGCAAATACCACTATATCACTCTCGGCATATTTTGATTCGGTGGCCTGTAGCATTTCATCAGCTGAGGTAACGTTTATGATCTCGACATCAGTAGGGAATTTTTCTACTGGGCCCGTAACCATCGTGACTTTCGCGCCAGCCTTTCTAAACTGATCCGCGATAGCCCCACCCATTTTTCCGGAAGAATGGTTGCCAATAAATCGAACAGGATCTATTGCTTCGAAGGTAGGACCTGCGGTGATTAGCACTTTTTTTCCATTGAGTGGTAATTGGTCCAGGATATGATTTTCAATAAACGCGATAATATCTTCTGGTTCGGCCATGCGACCTTCACCATATAAGCC
>CAYYNA010000271.1:0-4351 GCA_964472815.1 uncultured Roseivirgaceae bacterium | reverse complement strand
ATCACCCCAGATAATGAATCTGTAGGCAAAATCAGCATAAGCCACTCAGACATCAACCGTATCGCCTTTTACTCTAAATGTTCCCCTCTTGAATTCGGCTTCCGTTCTGCTGTAAAGGATGTCAACCAGATCAAATAAAAATTTATTTCTGGGGATACTATCACCTTCTTGAACTCGGATGATGTTTTTACCAAACTCTTCGGGATTGCCAATACCATAGATGCACGAAACCGAGGCAATTACTATTACGTCCCTCCGTCCCGACAGCAAAGCTGAACTGGCACTTAGGCGAAGCTTTTCAATTTCATCATTTATGGAAAGATCCTTTTCAATATAAATGTTGCTAGTAGGTATGTATGCTTCAGGCTGATAATAGTCGTAATAGGAAATAAAATATTCTACCGCATTATCAGGGAAGAAGCGTTTGAATTCGCCATAAAGCTGAGCAGCAAGCGTCTTATTATGACTTAAAACTAGGGTTGGCTTTTGGACTCGTTCAATCACATTGGCCATGGTGAACGTTTTGCCAGATCCGGTAACACCTAACAGCGTTTGTGCCGGCTCACCATTCTCCACACCAATGGAAAGCTGATCTATTGCTTGAGGCTGGTCTCCAGTGGGGCTATACTCTGAAATAAGTTTAAAATTCATTGCTTACCAGTCCAAATATCCCAAGATTTCTCGGCTTGCAGCTCTAACATTTCAAGTCCATTTTTGGTGCTAGCTCCATGTTCTTTCCCCTCATTTAAAAAAAGCGTTTCGTCGGGATTATAGATCAAATCGTATAGGTAGTGGCCTTTACTAATGTGTGAATATGGAATGTCTGGCATTGTATCTATGTTTGGATGCATCCCCAGTGGGGTAGTGTTTACGATTAACTGGAAACGCGAAAGAATGGTAGGGTTTTCATTCAATTGATCATAAGTGTAGTCCCCCTTTCTCCTTGTCCTCGAAACAACATTAAACGGAATTCCAAGTTCATCCAGCGCAGCTTGAATAGCCTTAGAGGAGCCTCCGGTTCCCAAAACCAATGCCTCACCATCGTACTTCCCCATCCACTTTTTAAGTGAAAGCAGAAATGCTAGATAATCCGTGTTAAAGCCGACTAGCTTTTTGTTTTCTCTTTTGACGACATTGGCTGCCCCGACCTTAATGGCGCTTGTATCTAACCTATCGAGATATTTCAAGACATTCTCTTTGTGAGGAACAGTCACATTTACGCCTTGTAAATCTGGATACTTCATCCAAAGTGTTGGAAATTCATTCAGTAATTCCATCTCGAAGGTCTCATAGACATGATTCTTCAGTTTAAGCTTTTCAAACTTCTCGGTAAAGTACCTTTTCGAAAAGCTGTGACCTACAGGAAAGCCCACTAATCCAAAACGCCTCATTTAGTTACGGTTTTTGCTACCCAAGTATTCAACACCCCAAACCAATGCCCCTCCAACAAACATCAAGGCAATTGCGAGTATCAGTGAATCTTCCATTCCGGGTAAAAACCATTCATAGCTCTCAACAATTTTTTTACCTTTTCTCAGCAAGAAATCACCGTTGGATGATTGGAGAAAAACTTTTTCCTTCCAAGGCCAAATGACGACCAAAGAACCTAAAATAAAGCCTGTGAGACAACTAATTGTTTTGCTTTCATGATTCTTGAGCAGATAAGAAATAATTCGTGATAAGACAATGAATCCAGCCACTGCGCCAAATCCAACTGCCACAATTATGGTCAAATTCCGATCCGGAATTGCCTCAAGCATAATCAGTCGATAGTTGCCCATCAAAATAAGGACAAACGATCCCGAAAGTCCTGGTAGCAACATGCTGCTCATAGCGACTGCTCCGCAAATCATCAAATAAAAGAACCCATCACTCTCCTGCGCTGGCTTAAGAAATGCAAGACCTACCGCAATTGCTAACCCCACAAGACCACTAATCACCACTGGTGCATCCCAATGCTTAATCTGCTTTCCTACATAGTAGACTGAAGCGAGGATCAGACCGAAAAAGAAAGCCCATACCAAACGCTCCTGAGTATCTCCCATATCCATTAGATATTTAAGCAACTTCCCAAATGTCACTAGACTAACCGCGACCCCTAACATCAAAGCAACCAAAAAGCCGAGGTTTACATGTGCTGCAAACGCTTTTAGCTTGAACTTTAACAGTAGCCTAATTGCCCCTAGGTCAAAAGACTTTAAGGAATTAATTAAGTCATCATATATACCGGTAATAAAAGCAATCGTTCCTCCAGAAACACCTGGAATTACATTGGCTCCTCCCATGGCCATTCCTTTTAGGAACAGTATGAATCGATTCATCAGTGATAATAATTTTTGGTAAGCGAACTTACTTCATGAGGCCATCTAGTTAAATGATTTTGGCATCATTTTTAGGGGTTTGTGATTAATTCTTTGCTTAACATTTAAATATCACCTAATGAAAAAGATCGTAATCACTCTCCTTTCAGTATTGGCAATTGCTCCAATTTTTTCACAGAACATAGTGACAGACTATGAAGATCAGAAAAAGAAAGCCATCAAAATGGAGTTCTTTTCTCCGTTGACGGGAAATACTACAATTGGATACGAAAGCTACATACGTGACTGGCTCTCTTGGGAGTTGAAAGTTGGATTCATCGGACTGGGGACTGATAATTCAGGTGTAAATCCTGGGGGAGTTTTGCTGAAGGGTGGTCCGAAATTTAAGCTAAATCCAGACTTTGTAACAAGTGACCTTAAAGGATCTCACCTACTTAGTGGAAAGTACATCCGGCCTGAGATTGTTTTCGCTCAATTCAGTGAAGACGTGGAGACGTTTGATGGAAATCGCTTTTCCACGTCCAGAGAAACTTTTACTTCTGTAGCATTTCTGATTACCTACGGAAGGCAATATGTTCTTGCAGATTTAATGACTTTAGACTACCACATCGGAATAGGATATGGTTACGATTCTTCAGAGGAAGGTAGGTACAACTACAGCCACAGCAATGGGACTCCAAGCTTCCCAGTCGCAGTTTCAGCGGGCTTTACTGTAGGTTTTCTTCTGAAGTAATTATTTTAGGAAATGGCTGAAGGTGTCTCCTCGCAGGCCTAGTCGAATAGTTTCCAAAGGAATGACTTCATTAGGCGCGATATTACCAAGATTCACATTCGTCCCGCAGAGCTTAATGAACCAAACTTGCTGAGCTTTTTGTGGAGCTTCCCACAAGATCTTTTCTGAAGGTACTTGAGTTAGAATCTCTTCTACCAGCCCTTGTCTGACCTCACCAGAGTCTCGAAACAAGCCAACATTACCTCCTTCTCTTGCCTCGCCAATCACCTTCCAGGCACCTGCCTCAAGTTCAGTCTGCATTTGCTCTATCCACTTGTAAGGGGGAATGATCTTGGCCGCATCCTTTGATCCCACTTCGCTTAGCACTGTGACTTGCTTTGCAAGCGTATTTATGTACTCACACTTTGCATCATGATCCATTTCAATTGATCCATCGGAAACTTCCGCATACTCTAAAGAAAATTTGTCGAGCACCTTTTGATAATCTTCAAACTGGTTTCTAACCACGAATGCCTCAAACAAAGTACCTCCTAAGTAGCAAGGTATCCCTGCATCCTTATAAAGTGCCAACTTTTCTTTCAACTTGGGAGTGACGAAGGAGGTTGTCCAGCCAAGCTTGATAATATCGATGTATGCACCGCTTGTTTCAATCAAGTCTTCAACTTCGCGCAGGCTCAATCCTTTGTCCATGACCATGGTAAATCCGACATCTCTAGGTTTTTGAGTCCTTTCGGGGATGTTATTAAGCGTATAATTCATTAAGTATTAGGTACGGTTTCTAAACGAGGCTCAAAAATCACAAAATATTCTAAGACGATCAAAGATTATTTCTGATCGTTCCTGAACTGATCGATTATTCTGTAGAGCGCTTTTTGTGTAGGTAAATTTGGGAAGAAGTCAAAGAGGACTTCATGTCTGTCAAAATCTAATAGAAGTGCTGTTTCTAGTCTATTGATAGCATTCTTATAACTTCCCGATCCAATCAAATAGACAACTCCTCTGTAATACATATCTGCATTGTCTGGGCATTCATCCAACCCTTTTTCCAGAATGGAAATAGCTTGGCTATAATCGCCTTGCTCATAATAGATCATTGACCAATCCAACCATACTTCAGGATTTTCCGGATCCATTTCACTTGCCTCGCTATATGCATCTAAGGATGAAACCAGGTTACCAGTCTTGTACTCGGCATCAGCTACCGCCTTCCAATAAAGTCCATTTTCGGTATCCAGTTTCAAGGCCTTGTTCAAAAAATGAATCGCTTCGTACCATTTATCTTGTAGCACTAAGCAAA
>CAYYNA010000270.1:0-4402 GCA_964472815.1 uncultured Roseivirgaceae bacterium | reverse complement strand
AAAGAATCAATAAATTTCTCATGTCTCAAAGTGTTTGTTTCCATTGAGATGAGGCTGCAATTATGATTCCATAAAAAAATTGAAATTTTTTTGATATTGGATCCCATCCTAACTTAGATGGGATTCGTGACAACATAAAACTTCTGTTTTAGATTCTCCGAAATTTAGCTACTCCTGTCGCTCATTTATATGTATAAAACGCCTTACTAGGCTGGCTATTCGTTCGATAAACTACTAGTTTAATCCTCAAAAAGGAACCATTGGTTCAATAGATCTTACTTAATTTGGTACCCTCGCGTTCTTGTTATCCTTTTACAACTAATCACCTAATAAACTAACTACTTACCTATAACTGAACCTACGATTAACATGATGAAGAACCTGATTACTGTGCTGCTACTTTTCCCATTATTCTGCTACTCTCAGGAAAGATTTAAGCCGGGCAAAATTGATCCTAAACTAGTTGAAATGAAGGAATGCCCTTTTGACTCCTCAGCGGGTGCATTCTACCTTCTTGAATATGGAGAGACTAGAATTGATTACAACCTTGATATTGAATTGTATCATGTAGTGAGATTGAAAATCACTGACAAATCAGAGTTAGATAGAGGTGATATTACTATCCCTTACGAACCCAGTAAATCAGTTAAGAAATTGATGGCGTTTACCTACAATATGGAAAATGGACAGCTGGTTACAACCAAACTTGAGAAGGGTGATATTTTTAAGGAGAAGGTAGACGAGTATACTACCAACCTTAAATTTTCCATGCCTAATGTTCGCGAAGGTTCGGTCATTGAATACTCATACCGTGTAAACTATGGCAACTACAAATCACTAAATACCTGGTACTTTCAAAGGTCCATCCCTGTCTTAAAAAGTGAATATCACATCAAAATCCCAGATTATTTTGATTACTACAGGCATATGACAGGCTACATTGCCCTGGCAAAGGCAGATATCAAGAATACAAATGGGAGGTTTGGAAATGCTCAAGTAAATAATAAGCACCATCATTATGTTGCTCTAAATGTGCCTGCCTTCGACGATGAAAGGTATGTCCGATCGCAAAGCGACGTAATTTCCAAAATAAAGTTCGAACTCCGCTCTTTGAATGTACCCGGAGTGATAGACGAAAACTATCTATTCCGATCTTATGGAAGACTTGCGAATAAGATGATGGAAAACGACTATTGGTCTAAGGATATATCAAAAGCACCATGGGCTGCTGAAACGCTTGTTGCATTAAAAAAAGAAGACAGATTGGAAGAGGCCCAAAACATTTTCGAGCACATCAAAGCGTTTGAAAAAGCAGATGGTGTTTCCATCAGTCTTAAATCCTGTTTCAAGGGGAAAAAAGGAACCGATAGCGAACTTAATAGGATGTTGATTGCTGTCTTGAGGGAGGCAGGTTTTGATGCTGATCCTGTCTTGGTCAGAACAAGAAATAAAGGAAGATTAGATCCTTATAATGCATTGAGATCAAACTTCAATTTTACAATAACACGCCTAAACATTAATGATAAAACCTACCTGTTAGATGTTACGGAAAAAGAAAATGTGTTTGGCGTACTGCCACGATACTGTTTGAATGACAAAGGGTTGGTTGTAAAAGAGGGAGAGGAAGAATGGGTTACTTTGACTCCTTTTAAGCAAAACGTCAAAATGACTACTTCAAAAATGGAACTCTCAGAGGACGGAATTTTGACCGGAAGCGTCACCATAAAGCGAAAAGGCTACCTAGCCTGGGATTTTAAAGAAGATCTTGATGAAGAAGGTGAGAATGAGTACACAGATGATTTCGAAAAAACTATGGAAAACTGGATCATTGAAGATCACACGTTAGATGTTGCAGATTCTTACTCAGTTAATGAAGAAATTGATGTTGAAGTAGAAGGCCAAGTCGAGGATCTTGGAAACTTGATTTATGTGAACCCCATGATAGTAGGAGCTACGGAAGAAAATCCTTTCAAAGGCACAGAAAGACTATATCCAGTGGATTTTGGGATTCCTTTTTCGGAAATTTTGACAACTGAAATTACTATTCCTGAAGGAATGGAAGTAGAAACACTTCCTGAAAAATCTAGCGTAGGATTACCAAATGGAGCAGGAATGCTGGTCTACTCGGCTTCTCAAAATGGAAATAAGATCCTCATTAACCAAAGGCTCAAAATCAGCAAATTGCAGTTCTTACCAGACGAGTATCCTATCTTAAGAGAGTTTTATGCAAGACTCATTGAGAAATCAGGTGAGCAAATTGTTCTGAAAAGGATATGAGAAAACCTTTAGTCGCCATTCTATTCTGCTTTTGCAGTAGCCTATTGGCTCAGGACTATGCTGTTCAAAACATTTCTGAAGAAATGCGAGAGGACGCGGATGCCGTTGTTAGAGCTGACCATGGAAGTTTCAAGATACTGTCCATTGACAAAGCAGAATACGCCATAAAGCACGCCGTTACAATTCTGAATCAAAGGGCTAACGACCAAGCTAGTGTGGTACTTGGCTATGATAAACTTACCAGCATCTCTGAAATTGTGGTCACGGTATACGATGCAAATGGCAAAAAAATAAAAAAGGTAAGACCTAGTGAAATCACTGACAGAAGTGCGTACACAGGAAACCTATTCGATGATGCCCGAATAAAATATGTTAACGTAGAACAAAGTGATTTTCCTTACACCGTAGAGTATAGCTATAAGAAGAAATATAAGTTCTTGTATTCAATCCCTAGCTGGTTCTTTATCGGAAATGAAAACACTTCAGTGGAATCGTCAAGCTACACACTTGAGTATCCTATTGATGTCGGTGCACGCTACAGAGAATACAACTTTTCAGGAGACAAGAGGGTATCGGAGCAAAATGAGACTAAGACCCTCATCTGGGAGATGAATAATATACCGGTATTCGAGTTTGAGAAGTATGGGGCTTCCTATGAAGAATCTCTACCAAACTTGCAATTCGGTGTTGCCAAATTTAGCTATGAGGGTTATGAAGGTGATATGAGTACATGGAGTGGCATGGCTGCATGGCAAAGAACACTTAATAGGGGAAGAGAAAATCTGTCCGCCGCACAAGTGCAAGAAATCAAGGAATTGACAAATGGTTTGGATCGATTGGAAAAAGTGAAAGCGGTTTACAACTATGTGCAGGAGAATACCAGATATGTCAGTATCCAGCTTGGTGTTGGGGGTTTTCAACCTTTTCCAGCAAGTGTAGTAGAAGAAAATGGATATGGGGACTGTAAGGCTCTCAGCTTCTACACACAATCCCTACTGAGGTATCTTGATATTGATTCTTATTATAGCTGGGTGTATGGAGGCGTGAATCCCCCGAGTGTCAACGCTGATTTTCCACAAGACAAATTCAATCACATCATACTTGCTGTCCCCCATGAAAATGATACTATATGGCTCGAATGCACTAGTCAGACCAATCCGTTTGGCTACTTGGGTATGAATACTGGAGATAGAAAAGCACTTTTAATAAATGAAAATGGAGGCCATCTAGTGAATACAACATCCTATCCAGAGGTAGGGAACACTCAATCGATGGATGTTTCTGTTCTGGTGGATAAAGATGGGCACGCAAAGATTAAATCGAATACGAGCTATAAAGGTGTGATGGCTAACAATATGCTACATCGCGCTGAATGGAGTTATGATGATCAGAAGAAGTACATCGAAAACAAACTTGACATCCCTACCTTCGAAATCAACGATTTCAAAATCACCAAAGAAGAGCAAGATGTAACTCGACAACTCGATTTGAAAGTAAACAAGCTATTGAGCAAAAGCGGAAACCGCCTTTTTGTTCAGCCAAACGTAATGAATAAGAATTACTTCGTTCCGGTCAGGTACAAAGAGAGGCAGACCGATATTCTTGTAAGGCACGGATTCCATGAATATGACACGGTGAATTTTGAGTTTCCTCAAGGGTTCAGGATAGAAGCGAAATTTGATCCAATTATTATCAAATCTGAGTTTGGCGAATATGAGGCATCCATTCTCGCAAATGAAGACGGAAAATTTCAGTACATCAGGCACTTTGTGCAACGGAAGGGCAGGTTCAGTGCAGAAAAATATAGTGAGTACTTAAACTTTCATAAACGCGTAGTTCGAGCGGATAAGAGAAAAATTGCTCTTATTTCAGGTACTTAGTCAATCCAATAGTAGTTACAAAGTCTACTCCAGTAAGAAAAACTTGTAGCCGTTGCAAGGGTTGTAGACCTCTAGCAAGTTCTCAGATGAGAGAACTTCAGTGGCAAAAAGGGACCCTCCGGAAAATATCTCGTCGGTCAGAGCAAAAAGTGAGTTTCTTTCATCTAAGCTATCTGGTACAGTGATAAATGTACCATCAGCCAAGCTGAACTCTAAGAAATTACCAATTGTATTTGTTACTTCTA
>CAYYNA010000269.1:0-4452 GCA_964472815.1 uncultured Roseivirgaceae bacterium | reverse complement strand
AGGAAAGTATCAAGTGATTTTTGTAACCGCTCATGATCAATATGCTATTGATGCGTTCAAGCTAAGTGCAGTGGATTACTTGCTGAAACCGGTAGATCCCGACGAACTGATGGAAGCAGTTAAGAAGGCTATTGGAGGTATTGAGAAGGAGCAAATCCACAACCAGTTAACCACGCTTGCCCATAATCTTTTGCCGGGGGCTTCCAACAAGAAGATCGTATTGACCGATATGGAGGGCCTGCATATCATTGACATACCTGAAATACTTTGGTGTCATGCGAATGGAAGTTACACGGAGTTCGTAATGCAGGATGGTGAGAAGATCACAGTATCTAAACATCTAAAAACTTATGAACGAATGCTGACAGATCACGGACTCATACGGGTACATCGGTCCTACCTCATCAATATTTTCAACATCAGCAAAATCGAACGCTCAAAAGGAGAATTACGAATGAAAAATGGAGAAACACTTCCAATATCTATAGCGCCAGACATGTTGAAGCTGATACTTGATAAGCTCCAACGCTAAATAAGGGGCAGTCATCAAAACAGCGTCCTGAATCAGAGCTTGGTCCGGAAATCAATTTAGGGTCCTCAAAAAATCTTTTCTTCTCGTAAAGTCAAATAGGCTTCTCGTCAAACCTTCCAGTTTTTCCGTGCTCAAATAGGCATTTTCGAAAGAAATATTATTGACATGGAAAGGAAATTTACCGCCTCTAAGCTTCTACCATTTATCATTTCTTTTACCCTGAGTATATCCGCCATTGCCCAGGTTGTTTACGTAGATCCTTCTGCCACTGGAAACGGTAATGGTGCCAGCTGGGCCAATGCAGTCACTGATTTACAAGCTGGAATCGACCTGGCCGCAACAGTCGCAAACTCTACAAATCCTATTCAGGTTTGGGTCAAATCTGGTACTTATAAAGCTACCACAGGAACCGATCAGACAATCCGTTTTGAGCTCAAAAATTACGTTGAAATGTATGGAGGATTTGGAGGTACTGAAACCTCACTTTCGCAAAGAGATATTGAAAATAATCCAACCATTATTTCTGGTGATATAGGCGTTCTGAATGATCGAACAGATAATTCACAAGGATTAATGATGGTAGATGCCGCTGTGAATGGACCAGTTTTACTGGACGGATTTGTTTTTGATGGGGCGTACGATCCAAGTAATATCAGCACAATAGGGATCATAGCATTGGAAAGTGGTGCTGGTCCAACAGAGTACGTTTTTAGAAACAGTACCTTCTCCAATCATGACATCACTTTTGGCTCGGTGCTCGGATTTACGGCAGTACCTTCCAAATTCTACTCTTGCAAATTCGTAGATAATTTCCAAGTCACCTTTTGGTCGACTGGAAATCTTGAAATCTACAATTCACTTTTTGAAGGAAACTCGTTTCCCATCTATGTTCAGTCAGGCAGCTACACTTCAGTAAATAATACTTACTACAACAACACTGGGATAGCAGTAAACTTGTTTGATCAAGCTACTCCAGTCACATCATTTTTCTACAACAATATCTTCTGGCAAAACTCAGCTGAAGACATCTCAGTCAATGGGAATGCCTCCATTAATCTAACTGCCGTCAACAATCTAGTAGAAGATCCCTTCACATTTGGAATCAATACCATTTCTCAAGACCCTCAGCTACTTGATCCGACAAATGATGACTTTAGTATATCGCATTGCTCTCCAGCTGTTGACCAGGGCGATAATTCTCAGATTTCACTACTGACTGAAGACCTAGCTGGTAATCCAAGAATCTTTAATTCGGTGGTAGATCTTGGTGCTTATGAGAATCAGATCAGTCCCATTTTCTTTTCTGCTGTAGAGGCAGGAGACGTTCTTTGCAATGGGGATACAGATGGACAGATAAGTGTAAATGCTGGAGGTGGTACAGGAGCGCCAATCACCTATAGTATAGATGGTGTGAACTTCTCTTCAAGTAGTATTTTTCCTGGATTGCAGGCTGGCACCTACACCATCTACGCTACGGATGGAGTGTGCACTTATTCTGAAGAATTCATCATCAATGAACCAGATCCACTCGCAATTGATGTCAGTGTAAGTCAAGGAACAACTTCAAACGACTTGGAAATTACGGCTTCAGGCGGTGCTGGTCTCTACCAGTACAGTATTGACGGAATCAACTTCCAAAGTTCTGGAACATTTGCTGTCTCTGATGGTCAATTTACGGTATCTGTGAGAGATGCCAATAACTGTACCTTAACAGAAACTGTATCTATTTCGTCAGAGGGAAGTTTGGTTCTATATCTAGATCCTTCCGCTACTGGCTCATCCAGTGGGACATCATGGGCAGATGCTTTTACCGATTTGCAGACTGCAATTGATGAGGCAAGCAATTCCGCAGGGCCAGGTAACATAGTGGAGGTTTGGACAAAAGCGGGAACCTATTATCCAGACATCCAGACATCTACCGATCGATCAAAAACGATTTCTATGCGCGATAATGTGCATTTAATGGGAGGCTTTCTGGGAACCGAAACAGCCTTCAGTCAAAGAGATGTGAAGAACAACCTGACCATCTTATCAGGAGATATAGGTGTAGCTGCCGATAGTACAGACAATAGCTATGGGATGTTGACCGTGGGAAGTGATGTGGTTAACCAAGCCAAGATCGATGGATGGAAGCTACAAGGAGCGTTTTCGCTTGGGTTTGAGCCGACTAATGGGGCAATTCACTTGACCGGTAATCCTGGGGATTTCTATGTTGCAAACTGCGAGTTTCAATATAATCTCTCCAATCAAGGAGCATGTGTACGGATGTATGAAGTGACAAATTCGTCATCACGGCTGTTTGTGGAAACTTCAGCTTTTTACAATAACGGATTTTTTACCAACACTAGTTACATAGGAAGTGCGCTAACGGTCAAGAATGAGGTCACTATTTATAACTCCATTTTTGTAGATAATAAAAGCGCTCTTGGAGGCGTGTTTTATGTGATTTCCCCAGGAACCCAGCTTACCGGGATCAACAATACGCTTTTTGAAAATGCTGCTGGGACCAGTGGTACGATCTATTACAATGGAGCTGTTGGGGCCAATGTTTTTTTGAATTGGTACAACAATGTGAATTGGGGAGATATTGGCTCAACTACGGCTTTTCAGCTTCTAGTAGGTTCTTCTACGGTATTTGATGTCACGAATAATATTAGTTTTCAAGTCCTTGGAGGTCCAGGAGATAATAATGTGATCTTGGATCCACTCTTTGTTGATCCTGCCGCACTGGATTTAAGGTTATCCCAATGTTCACCTGGAATAAATGCTGGAGATGATGCTATACTTCCTTTAAATGCATCTTCAGACTTTGGAGGAAATCCAAGGCAGTTTAATACGGTAGATATTGGAGCTTTTGAACTTCAGGTAGATCCTTTTGAAATTGTATCAGTAGATGTAGATAGCGTTCGATGTTTTGGTGAGGAAAATGGGATCATCAATGTCACCGCTACAAGTAGTTTTACCCCCGTCGAGTACAGTATTGATGGCGTCAACTTTGGTACTAATGGGCTGTTTGATGAGTTAGCTGCTGGCACTTACAGCATTATTGTGAGGGATGCAAACGGCTGTCAGGAAACAGTTTCATTAGAAGTCCAAACGCCGAATGTAGTGAGCTTCACCACTACTTCCACCGACCTATCTTGCTTTCAAAGCGGAGATGGGGAACTCTCCATAGCTGCAGAGGGCGGAATAGGTGACTTTGAGTATACCATCGATGGTGGCAGCAACTGGCTAAGCACTCAAAATTTCGCTGCTCTTAATGCAGGAACGTACAATGTTAGTGTGCGCGATCAAAATCAATGCGAAGCAGTTTTTCAGCAAGTGATCATTACCGAGCCTGATGAGACAAAGGCACCAACGTTAGCCAGTAATGTGCTGACTAGCTATGGAACAAATGTGCCCCCCGCAAATTTGATAATCACTGCGGATGCAATGGATGTTAGTGCAACTCACTATCAAATCACCTCTATTACAAACGGAGTTCTCTTTCTATCAGACGGTATTACTTCCGTACTTGATGGAGATTTCATTGAGAAATCACAAGGTGATTTAGGACTCACTTTTGTACCACAATCGGCAGGAGTTGGGGGTTTTAGCGTCCAATCCTCTGCATCTAACCAAGCGGATTGTCTTGGGGGGAGCATTGTCAGTACCATCATTCAAATAGACAAAGCACCATTGTCTGTAGTGGCAGATGATCAAATAAAGGTTTATGGTGGTGTAATGCCGAACCTTACTTTTGACATCCAAGGTTTTGTAAATGGGGAGGATGCCAGCGAACTTTCGACTTTGCCTACGGCAACTACTTCAGCTACCGCATCCAGCGATGCGGGAAGTTACGCTATTCAGATTGCTGGTGGAATAGCTGATAATTATGCCTTCAGTTATACAGACGGCACCCTGACCATATCCCAAGCTAC